>NZ_CP029343.1:1230453-1538066 GCF_003143515.1 Massilia oculi
CGCACCTGCGGGCCGGCGTGGCGCCGCTCCAGCGCCGCACGCTGCGGACCGTCGCCGACGACGGTCAGGCGGGCATGGCCCGGCAGGCGGCCGGCAGCGGCGTCCAGGAACTCCGCGAAACCCTTGCCGGTGTCGATCCTCCCGGCCAGCACGACCTCCCCCGCTTGCGGCTTGGGCGCGGCCAGGGCCAGCGCCCGCAGGGAGGGATAGTCGACCAGGTTGTGGATCACGCGGCTGCGCGACAGGTCGGCATCGGGGACCGCGCGCAGGAAATGGCGGCGCAGGAAGTCGGACACGAACACCGTCTTGTGGCGGGCGAAGGCGCGCGCGGCCTGGCTGCGGTAGCCGCTGACGGCGAGCGCCGTCAACGCCGTGCGCACCGGCCCCGGATGCAGGTCGGCGCCACGCGCGCTGCACGCCGTGCACGCGCCCGGCGCCAGCCGCTCGCACACGGCGCCGTCGACGAAGCGCAGGTGGGTCAGGCATTCGCTGCCCTGGTCGTGGCGGGTCTGCACGAAGTTGATGCCGTCCCGGACGTACAGACCCGTCATCGGCAGGTGGCCATGGTAGTGGACCACGTCGAAGCCGGCGGCGTGGGCATCGATGGCGCGCGCGATGCGGCGCGCGAGCCAGGGCCGCTTGAGCGGATTGAACGCGCCCAGCTGCGCCTCTTTCCAGCCGGGGCGCGCGATGGCGAAGCCGGGCCGGAAGCGTCCGGCGAATCCGATCTGGCGCGCGGGGTCGGCCGAGGGCCGGTCGCTGCGGCCCAGGATCTCGACGGCATGGCCCTCTTGCAGCAGGCGGTTGGCCAGGGTCACCACGTGCTTGCCCAGGCCGCCCACTTGTTCGCCCGGCAAATCCTCGGACACCATCAGGATGCGCATGTCTTGTTTGACCTCCGTCGTCCTGAGCCGTCCTCAGCCGGTCCGGGCGCGCGCCGGATGGCAGCGCGTCTTGAGGCGGGTCCAGGCCAGGTCGCGGTCGTCGCGCTCGATCACGAACAGGGCCCCATGCAGAGCCAGCAGCAGCGCGGTCGCGGCCAGGATCGCGACGAAGGCGCCCAGGCTGTCGTCGAGCAAGGCCTCGGCCGCGCCGGCGGCGATGGCGACCGGTGCGATCCCGGCCAGCCCCGGCGCATAGCCATGGACCAGCAGGCGCCGCAGCGGGGTCGGGACCGTGCGGCCATGGACGTAGACCAGGAAAGCCGTGGCGAACAGCAGCGAGGTGGCCAGGTGGCCCCAGGCAGCCCCAAGGATGCCCCACCCCGCCACGCCGCCGTAGACGAAGCCCAGTCCGGCCAGCGCGCGCCCCATGGCGAACAGGCCCGAGACGCGCGGGTGGCCCATGCCGTCGTTGACCAGCGACGGCAGGCTGGTCAGGGAATCGACGCATTGCGACAAGGCCATCAGCGCCAGGATGGCGGCGCCGTGGCGGGCGAAGTCGGCGTCCATCCAGTAACCCAGGATGCGATGGGCGAACACCGCCAGCAGCACCAGGATCGCCGCGTTCAGGTAGACCACGTAGCGCGTCGCCTTCAGGTAGACCGCATCCAGGCGCGCCAGCTCGCCCCTGGCCGCGAGCGCGCTGGCGGCCGGGAAGAACACGGCCGACAGGCGAAAGCTCAGCCCCAACACGCGATTGGCCAGGGTGGCGGCGACCGTGAAATACGCCAGGCCGGCGACGCCGACCAGGGCCCCGATCACCAGCTTGTCGGCGTGGGCGTACGACAGCGCCGCAAAGCGCGACAGGAAAGTCCAGCCCGAGAAGCGCAGCAGGACCGCGCGCATGCCGGCGGCCGGCCAGCGCCAGCGCCAGCCAGGCAGCAGGCGGCGGATGGCGCGCCACAACAGCAGGGCGTGGATGCCACTGGCCACCACCCGCAGCAGGATCACCTCGAACAGGCCGAAGCCCAGGGCCAGCACGCCCACCGTGGCCAGCGGCAGCAGCGCGCCGAACGCCATCTCGAGCCGGCCAGAAATATCGTAGCGCATCAGCGACTGCGGCACGCTGTTCAGGTAGATCTGCAGCTGGCCGCACAGGAAAGCGAGCGCGGCCAGTTGCAGGGCCGCGCACGCTTCGGGGCGCAAGGCAGCCGGCACGGCGAACACGGCTTCGATCAGCCAGGCCGCGCTCAGATAGATGCCCAGCGCGCCAAGGAGGCCGATGGCGGCATAGGTGGCCAGGCCGAAGGACAAGGTCTCGGCGACCTGGCGCGCATCGCCTCTGGCCTGGTGCTGGGCGATGTACTTGACGGAGCCGGCCGTGAGGTTGATGTCCATCACCGCGAAATAGCCGACGATGGCCGTCACCAGCGAGTACACGCCGTAGCCGGCCTGGCCCAGGCCACGCACCACCAGCGGCACCGTGACCAGCATTACCAGCGCGGGGACCGCCGCCCCGAGCAGGTTGGACCAGGCGTTGCGGGCCAGGCGCAGCTTCATCAGGCCGGCACCAGGTGGCGCCGCGGCGCGCGCTGCCAGGCCGGCCGTTGCGGCGCTGTCGCCCCCTGCGCTGCCGCCAGCGCCAGGTAAGGCAAGCTCAGGCATAGCGCCAGCATCTGGGTGGTGCGCACCTGCGGGAACGGCGTGCCGATCAGCAGGTCGGGAATCATGAACGCCAGCCCCGCCGCCCCGGCCGCGCCCAGGCCCAGCAGATCGGGCGGCAGGCTGCGCAGCGCCCGCCGCGCGCCCACGACGAAGGCGACGACCGTGCCCGCCAGCAGCACCGTGCCGAGCAGGCCGCTCTTGAGTGCGATATGCAGCACCCCGCTGTGCAGGAACAGGCCGCCGTCCGGATTGCCTTGCCACGAAATGGCTTGATAACCATGGTAGCGGCCCCAGGCGCCGATGCCGGCCAGCGGGTGCGCCAGGAAGTCGGCGAAGGCCAGCTTGAGTTCGAGCACCCGCTCGCTTTCGGGGCCGAAGCGGCGCGACTGCATATCGTGCAACAGGCCGCCCCCCGCACTGCTTCCCCCTTCGGCCCGCGTCTGCGCCAGGCGCCGCGCCGCCACGAAGGCCATCGCGGCGCCGGCCATCGGCAACGCGGCCAGGCCCAGCTGCAGGCGGCGCGCCGGAGGAAAGCGCCACAGCACGACCACGAAAGCCAGCAGGAAGCCGATCCAGGCGGTGCGGCGATAGGACAGCACCACGCACAGCGTGGTAGCAAGCAGGGTGGCCCATGCCAGCGCGCGCCACGGCCGGCCCTGCGCCGGCAGCGGCGCGCCGGATGGCGCCTGGAACAGCGCGACGGCGGCGATCGCGAACGCCAGCGTGCACAGCAGGCTGTCGTTGATGTCGAAGAAGGTCAGGCGGATCTGGATCGCATTCATATTGGCATAGACGTTGTTCGGGTCGCCTTCCGATACCGCCCAGCGGCCGAGGCCGAACAGCGCGCGCGCCAGACCCGCCAGCATGATGAAGCGCGCCAGCGCGAGCGCCTGCTCGCGGGTGCGGAAGGCCAGCAGCATCAGCGAAATGAGCGGCGCCATCCAGACGATGTTCGAAAATCCCGACGGCGCCAGCGACGCCGCCAGCGGCACCCCGGTGGCCAGCCCGACGCCGACGTGGGCGGCGAGCAGGACGGTCCAGGCCAGGAACCATGGCCGCAGATTGCAGGCCGGCGCGGCCTGGCGCTGCGGGCCGGTCGCGGCGTTGTCGTTGAAACTGGCGGCGATGCGGGCGCACAGCCAGGCGCCGAGGACGTACCACAGGACCACGCCGAAGAACAGCATGCCCGAGCCGCGACTGTAGATGCTGCGCGACGCGAACACGGCCAGGTTGCCGTAGCTGGTGGAATTCACCCAGAAAAAAGCAGCAGATAGGGATAGACCAGGAAGCGCGGCCATGCCAGCCCGACGCCGATCCCCAGCACGGCCGCGACCGACAGGCCGATGACGAACAGCCACGGCAGCGAATAATAGATATAGGGCAGGATGTCGTTCATCGCCGCGCTGCCGCCGGGTCAGTGGTGCGTGCTGCCGGCGGCGCGGCGGCCGTGGCCGCCGGGTCAGGCGCGGCCGCCGTGGCCGTCGGCGTGGGCGCGGTGTCGGCGCCGATCAGGTGGGCGCGATCTCGTGGCGCCAGCGCCGCGAGCAGGTCGACCACGAAGCGGTCTTGCACGCGCCAGGCGGCATGCCGGTCGGAGCCGATGGTCGATACCCGCACCAGCATGCCGTCCGGGATCTCGCCCGACAGGCCGTAGGCGAGGCGGCGCAGTTTCTGCTGTATGCCGGCCTTGGTCGCCTTGTCGCCGATGGTGATCCAGTAGGTGATCGGCTCGTTGCGCTCGCTCAGGCGCGCCACCAGGCGCTTGACCGGCAAACGGCCGTGGCGGGTGGGCAGCAGGTCTTCGCTGTCTTCGAGCAGCTCGAAGCCCTGGGCCACGTAACAGACCTCGGGCAGGTGCAGCTGCAATGCCCTGCTCTGGTCGCCGCCATGGGCGATCGACAGCATCACCCGCTGTCCGTAGGCGTCGACATAGGTGCGCGACAGGGTCTGGTCGTAGATCTTCGCAAGCACGCCCTGCTGCTCCGGATCGGGTTGCAGGGGCACGACGCTCGGGTCGACCGTCCACGCGCCGAAGCGTTGCGGAATCATCTGCTCCAGGCTGAAGCGCTCGTGCGGCAACGGCGCGCGCGGCGCCGGCGTCAAGGCCCCGGTCAGGGCCGATGTCGCGGCCATGGCCAGGCCAAGCGCGATGCTGATGGCCAGGTGGCGGCGCGCCGGTTTCATTGGACCGCCCCGCGTATCGAATTCGGCGATGTTGGCGGCTTTGGCTGGCCGCCGGGATGGCGCAGTTGCTCCCGGCGTTTGATGAACCATTGCAGGGTCGAGTCGAGCGCCAGGATCATCAGGAGCGCCGTCACGAACAGCACCATGCCGGCAAAGCCGTGCAGGAAGCCCTGTCCGGCCGCGTCGCCAAAATAATAGGTGACCAGGGTCAGCGCGATCACGCGGATCACGTTCGCCATGAACGAGACCGGCACGATCAGGATCGCCAGCCCAATATTGCGAACGGCTGAAGGATGGCGCATGAGGTTCAGGTAGAACAGGCCGAGCGCCTCGAGGGTCAGGAGGGTCTGCAGGCCGGCGCAGGCATCGGCCACCAGCAGCTGGTACTGGCCGATCTGCAGCACCACCCCGGAGCGCGAGATCGGATAAGCGGCGGCGTACAACAGGTGTTCGGTGGCCCAGGAGACGGCCATCTTCATCGGCATCGTCACCGCCGCCACCAGCTCGCTCGGCAGCGGCACCATGAACAGCATGAAGAACAACGGAAACCACAGCAGGCGCAGGGCGCGCGCGCCCAGCTTGAGCAGGACGATTGCCGCCAGCACCGCCAGGATCGAGGCGACCTCGAACATCAGGATGTTTTGCGAACGGCCCAGCAGGTGGATGCCGAGGCCGAAAGCCAGCACCGCCCAGCCGGTCGGGTGCGGCCGGGGCGGCGCGCTGGCCGCCCTCACCTCGGGCCACTTGCGCCAGACCAGCCACAGGGACAAAAAGAAGATGATCGGTCCATGACCCTGCTCTTCGCCGATCCAGGCGCCGGTGAACAGGTCGTGGAAGGTCGGTCCGAACAGCAGGGCCAGGCCCAGCATGACCGGCCACCATTCGGGCACGGCCTGGCGCAGGCCGGCGCCGGGACCAGTACCGGAACTAGGACCTGAACCAGGACCAGTACCGGAACCAGGATACGGCACGTGCCGCGGCCCCATCTCGCGCCCGGTGGCCATGTCAGAACTCCATCACCACCGAACCGACCACTTCGGCGCCGGCATCGGCCATCTGCCCGGCCATGCGCGCCACGTCGGCGATGCGGGTGCGGTGCTTGCAGGCCACCAGCAGCACGCCGCCGGCACGGCCCGCCACCGCCAGGGCGTCGGCGCCGGCGGTAAAAGGCGGCAAGTCGACCAGCACGACGTCGTGGCGGCTCTCCAGCTGCGCCGACAGCGAGCAGAAGCCGGGCCGCGCCAGCAGTTCTTGCGGATTCGGCGGCACGGTCCCGGCCGGTAATATTGACAGGTCGGCAAAGGACGGCACGCGCAATATGGCGTCCAGGTCGGCCCGCCCCGCCAGCAGGTCGGACAGGCCCTGGCGCGGCCTGAGCCCGAACAGTTCATGCTGGCGCGGCGCGCGCAGGTTGGCGTCCACCAGCAGCGTTTGCTCGCCGAGCTGGGAAAACACCAGCGCCAGGTTGGCCGCGAACAGGCTGGCGCCATCGTCCGGGTCGGCGCCGGCGATCGCCAGCGCGCGCCTCCCGCGCGCGAACCAGCGCAGCATCAGCTGGCTGCGGATCGCGCGCAAGGCCTCGACCTGGGGAGAGAACGGTTCGTAGGCGGCGACCAGCCTGGGCGAGAGCCTGGCCTGCCCTTTCCGCACATAGGGATAGGCGAACTGCCGCGCCAGCGCCTACTGGATGTCGTCCTCGCTCACCAGGCCGAGGCGCAGCGCCGCTTCACCGAAGCGGATGCCCAGGTCTTCGTGGGTGCGCAGCACGCGCTCGGCGTCATCGACGCTGAGCTTGCCCGCATCGACCAGCAGCGTCCCCATGCTGGCGTCGCGGCCGGGGCCGCTGTGCAGGGCGGATAGCACGGATGAGTTCATGGCGCGTCCTCGGCTCAGCTCAGTTCAATTCAGGCGCGGCTGCCCGCCGGGCGCGATCAGCCTGCGAAATCAGTCTGCGAACACGGCCCGCGCGCGCGGGCGGCTGCTGCCAGGCGATGGTGCCCAGCACCGGAATGCCCAGCATGTCGTGCAAGTCGCTGCTGGAGCGCACCGGCCGCGCCAGCAATTCCAGCAGCAGCGCCAGGCCGACGCCGAGCACGGTGCCGAGAAAAATCGCCGCCAGTGTATTGAGCAGGATGCGCGGGCCACTCGGCGTCGTGGGGGCCACGGCCGGGTTGAGCACCGAGACGTCGGACTGCTCGGACTGGGCCTCGATCCGCGTCTGCGAATAGCGCTGGCTGGCCGCATCGAAGGCGCGCTGTGCGCCTTCGAGGTCTTTCAGCAAGGGACCGAGCTCGTCGCGGGTGCGGTTCAGCTCCAGCACGCGCTCCTTCTGCGCCCCCAGCTCGCTGCGCAGCTGGGCTTCGCGCTGGCGATAGACGTCGGCGTTGGCGCCGACGCTGCGGGTGACGCTGCCCAGCGCATTTCCGAGCGCGGCGCGCAGCTTGCCGGCTTCGGCATCCGCGGCCTGGTATTGCGGGTGATTGCGCCCGAAGCGCGCGCCGGCCTCGGCCAGCTTGGCCTCGGCGCTGGCCAGGTTCATGCGCAGGTTCTGGATCAGGGTATTGTTGGCGACGTCGGGCGAATCGACGGCCGCGCCGGCGGTCCCGGCCGCCCTTTCACGCGAACCCGCTTCCATGGCCGCGGCCTGGGCCATGACCAGCTGGGCGGCCAGGTCGTTCAGGCGCGACAGCTCGACGTCGACCCGGTTGTTGTCGAGGCTGACGATGCCTTTTTCTTGCTGGTACTTCGACAGGCGGGCCTGGGCCGCCTCGAGGTTGTCGCGCAACTGCCTGGTCTGCTCGTTGAAGTACAGCGAGGCGTTCTTGGCCGGTTCGGTCTTGAGCTGCACGCCGGCCCGCCGATATTCTTCGGCGAAGGCGTTCGCGACCGCGGCCGCGAACACGGGGTCGGCGCCGCTGAAGCTGATCTCGACCACGCTCGACTCGCGCGACGGCATGATTTCGAGCTTCTGGAGCAGCAGGTGGGCCAGCCAGTCGCGCACCGTCCCCCTGCCCTCATTGGCCTCCTGGAATTGCTGGACGACGGCCGGGCTGGACGCCAGCCGCAGCGTGTCGACGACGCGCAGCGCCACGTTCTTGCTGCCGATGATGTCCATCTGCGTTGCCATATACCCCGGCATCAATTGCCCTGGCATCGTCAGGCCGGTGAGCGGATCGACGCCCTTGTAGTTGAGCAGCACCGATGCCGTCGCTTCATACGTCTTTTGCTGCACCAGGCTCCAGCCAAGGGCGAGCAGCACCGTGACCAGGAGCGTTCCCAGGACGATTTTCTTCCGGGCCAGCGAGATCAGCAGAAATTGATGCACGCTCATGATTCACCTTTGCATGCGGGGACCGGCGCCACAGCCCAGCAAGAACCCAATGCCGGACATGCTGTGATAGCGCACCGGCGCTTCAATCACGCTTCGTTAAAACCAGCTTTCGCGCACCACGATCACGTCGTCGACCTGGACCGGATCGCCGGCCTGGACATCCAGCGTGACCGGCTTGCCCTTAGCGTCGCGGCGCGTGATCTTGATGCCGTTGTCGCTGCCGCGCGGGCTCAGGCCGCCGCCGGCTGAAATCGCCTGCTGGACCGTCATGCCGCGCTCCAGGCGGAACGGCCCGGGACGGCCGACCTCGCCGGTGACGTAGGCGCGCGGCGCCCGCTCCACGAAGATGATGTCGCCGCCGGCGACCTCGTAGTCCTTGTCGAGCTCGCCCTTGTGCACCATGTCGACCACGTCGATGGTCTCGCGCGTCGTCTTGCCGTCGCGCGTGCGCACCAGGCTGATCATGTCGCCGCCGTCGCCATGGATGCCGCCGGCCAGCGCCAGCATGTCGAGCACCTTGCGCCTGCCTTCGACCGGATAGCGGCCCGGCCGGTTCACCTGGCCCAGCACCGACACCTGCTGGCTGGCCAGCGTGGTCACCAGCATGTTCACCTGGGCCCGCTTGATATAGCCCCCCTTCTCGAGCTGGCCGGCGATCTTCTTTTCGGCGGCGGCCACCGACAGGCCGCCCACTGCCACCTGGCCCAGCAGTGGAAACGTGATGTGGCCGCTCTCGCTGACGCGCGTCTCGATCGACAGGTCGGGGCTGCCATACACGGACAGCCTGACCACGTCCCCGGCGCCCAGCAGCACCTCGGCCGCACCGGCCACACCCATGCCCAGCATGAAGGCGGCCCCCGTCATCCACTTGATCCATCGTTTCATCGTCAGTCTCCGGCTAGCACGTCGTTGGGAAGTCCCTGGAATGCGTTACTTGAGGCCGGCCACGCCGCGATCGAGCGCCGCCTTGTCGGCGCGCGCGTCCTCGCCCACGGTATCGGCCACCGGGCCGATGTCGTTGTCACCGTTGCCGTCGTTCGCGGTCGCGCCCGTTTCCAGTCCAGCGCCCGCCAGCGAGGCCGGCGCCGCGGCCGGGAGCGCGCCGGGCGTGGCGGCGTCGGGCGCCAGGTCCTTGTTCAGGTAGTCGATCCGGGCGGTGGCGCGCAGGCGCTGGATCTCGGCCTGGGCCAGTTCCTTGTTCTTGCGGTTGGCCAGGTATTGCGCGATCTGCGGCGCGGCGATCGCCAGCGACACCGGCGCGTCGCGCACCTCGTCGATCGAGGTCAGCAGCGCGCGCTGCCCTTCCTGCACCAGGAACAACTGGCCCTTCGGCATCGACAGCAGCTTCGCGGCCAGCTCGGGCTTGAGGTCGGCGGTGCTGCGCGTGACCTGGGCGCGGCCATAGGCGACCTTTCGGGTGTCGAGATAGGCCGCCACTTCCTCAAGCGAGCGCGCCTTGTCGGCGGCGTCGCGCAGCTCGGGCGTCACGCTGGCCGCCGGAAACACGAGCTGGGTCATCGCGAACTGGCGGCGGTTGGCGAAGAACCGGGGATGCTTGTTGAAGTAGTCCTCGATCTCGGCCTCGGTCGGTCGGCCGACGTCGCCGACCCGCTTCTGCATATAGGCCTGGGCGATGATCAGGGAGCGCGCGCGCTCGATCGCCTGCATCACCTTGGGGTCGCGGTCGATCTTTTCCTTGGCCGCTGCGCTTGCAAGCAGCTCGCGGTCAATCAGGGCTTGCAGCAACTGCTTGCTGGCGCTTTGCTGCTGGGCCGCCGGGACGCCGGCACGCTGCATTTCTTCATTGAGCTGCAATACCGTGATCTCTTCGCCATTCACGCTGGCCAGGGCCTGGCCGGGCTTGGTCTCGGGCACCGGCTTGTCCCGGTTGCAGCCGGCCAGCGCGACGCTGGCCAGGAACAGGGCCGCGCACACGGCCCGCCCGGGGCTGAACCCCGGTGCGAATGAAAGCGGCGAGTCTGAGGCATTAAGCATGGTGTTCTCCAGCGTGGTTGGACGGCACTGCCCCTCAGGCATGCGCGGTCCGGGGTGAAATCTGCCATTCTGGACCGCTTGCGCCATCCGCTCTGTTGTGTATTTCACATCGCGCGTCGAGACCGGCTTCGCAGGAGAGAGAAGCAAGATAGGCGAGATAGGCGCGCTGCAGGCCGTCGGCCAGCGGGGTGCTGGCGCGCCAGCCCAGCGCCGCCAGCCTGGAGACGTCGAGCAGCTTGCGCGGCGTGCCGTCGGGCTTGCTGGCATCGAAGACGATATTGCCGCGGTAGCCCACGGTCTCGCCCACCAGGCGCGCCAGCTCGGCGATGGTCACGTCCTGGCCGGTGCCGACATTGATGTGCGAATGCATGGGGTCGGTAGCAGCCGCATACGCCTCGGGCGCCAGCTCCATCACGTGCACGCTGGCGGCCGCCATGTCGTCGACGTAGAGGAATTCGCGCATCGGCTTGCCGCTGCCCCAGATCACGACCTCGGGGGCGGCGCTCGTCTTTGCCTCATGGAAGCGGCTCAGCAGGGCGGGAATGACGTGGCTGTTCTCGGGGTGGTAGTTGTCGCCGGGACCGTACAGATTGGTGGGCATCACGCTGCGATAGTCGGTGCCGTACTGGCGGTTATAGCTTTCGCACAGCTTGATGCCGGCAATCTTGGCCATGGCATAGGGTTCGTTGGTCGGCTCGAGCACGCCGTTCATCAGGTATTCTTCGCGAATCGGCTGCGCCGCCAGGCGCGGATAGATGCAGGACGAGCCCAGGAACAGCAGCTTGCGCACGCCGGCGCGCCAGGCCTCGTGCACGACATTCGCCTGCACCATCAGGTTGTCGTAGATGAACTCGGCCGGATAGCTGTTGTTGGCGTGGATGCCCCCTACCCTGGCCGCGGCCAGGTAGACCTGGTCGATGCGTTCGCTGCGGAAGAATTCGCGTACCCGCCCCTGATCGGTCAGTTCGAGTTCGTCGTGGCTGCGTGTGACGATCTCGGCCTTGTCGGCGGCGCGCAGCGCGCGCACGATGGCCGAACCGACGAGGCCGCGGTGGCCGGCGACATAGATGCGTGGCTTGTCGTGCACATTGCCTCCCGTGATCAATGCCGATGTCCCCCCTATTGCGGCGGAGAAACCGACGATTGCTCTTGCATTCCAGCTATCGATTCTACCCAGCGTGGATGGCCGCGCAAGCTTGTCGGCAATCGTCCAGATCAAAGAGCGTGTCGATTAGCGCTCATCAATTTCCGGGACAAAATTGATAGACTCGAAAGCCCGGCTGGAACCCGGCCACCCTGCCATTCGATGCGCGCGAAGCCCGACGGTTCAATTTTCGCGTGCGGCGACTGGCCGGCGTCAGTGCGCGTTCTCGCGCGTGAGGACGACCTTGACGGTCTTGAGGATGATCCACAGATCGAGCCACAACGACCAGTTGCGCAGGTAATCAAGGTCGTAGCGGATGCGCGCTTCCATCTTGTCGAGGGTAACAGTCTCGCCGCGCAAGCCGTTTACCTGGGCCCAGCCGGTGATGCCCGGCTTGACCTTGTGGCGCAGCATGTAACCCTTGATGAGCTTGCGGCACTCCTCGTTGTGCGCTACGGCATGCGGACGCGGCCCGACCACGCTCATGCGTCCTTGCAGCGCATTGATAAACTGCGGCAATTCGTCGAGAGACGTGCGGCGCAGGAAATGGCCAATGCGCGTGATGCGGCGATCGTCGGCCCGGGCCTGGACGATGGTCGGCCCGTCGTCCAGCACCGTCATCGAGCGGAATTTATAGATATAGATTTCTTCGCCATACAGCCCGTAGCGGCGCTGCTTGAACAGCACCGGGCCGGGCGAACCGAGCTTCACGGCAAGGGCGATCACCACCATCAGCGGCGCCAGCAGAACCAGGGCCAGCGTGCTGACCACGACGTCGGTGCCGCGCTTGAGCACGCTGTTAAAGCCCATGAATGGGGTCTCGCTGATCGCGATCACCGGCATGCCGCCCACGGTATCGAATCGCGCCTGCATCAAGTCGAACACGTACACGTCGGGCAAGAAATAGACCGAAGCAGTGGTGTCCTTCAACTCGTCGACCAGCTGGCGGATGCGCGGCTGGGCCGAGACCGGTTGGCTGATGAAGATCATCTTGATGTTCTTGCGCCGCACATAGGCGGCGACCTCGGCCATCTTGCCCAGCATCGGATGGCGCAGGCCGGGCGGCTGGCGCCGGTCGCCACGGTCGTCGAAAAAGCCCTGCACCTGCATGAACAGGTTCGGATGGCGCTCGCACACGGCGGCGAACTTGATGCCGGCATCGTTGGCGCCGACCACCACGACCGAGCGCATTTCACGCGCGTGGTGCTTGCGGCCCCCGGTGGCGAAGCGCACCGCGATATGGCTGGCCAGGATCGTCAGCGGCGTCGCCACCGCCCAGGCCAGCAATACCCGCTCGTCGTAATAGTATGTCATGCCGCTGGCCGAGCCGAGGAAGTACAGCACGGCGAGCGTCAGGCACCAGCCGAACACCGTATCGCGCGCATAGGCCAGCATGCGGCCGCTGCGCCAGGTGCGGTAGGGATCGATTTGCTGGTAGACGGCCGACGAGATGAAGAAGGCCAGGATCATCAGCACCAGGCAATAGCCGGAGAACGGTTCGCCAAAGGCCAATGTCGCCAGGTACAGGCTGCCCATCACGATCAGCGGATCGAGCACGCGCTGGAAGAACGAAATGATGGGAATGTCGTTGACCGTCATGCGCCGCCACATCCCTGGTCAGAACAGCACATTGGCACTCAGCTGCACCATATTGGCGTCGAACTTGCCGGTGCCGAGTGCCTGCGACCCCGAGCGCGATTCATAGGCGTAGCCGGCAATCACTTGTACCTTGGGCCGGACCTGCCATAGTGCCCGCAGGCTGGCGCTGCGGATCGCGTCGGTCAGGTCATCGGAGCCGGCAAACAGGTCGCGCGCCGTGTAGTCGCGCTTTTCATAGGACGCGCGGGCGTCCACCCTGACGCGGTCGGTCGCGCGCCAGGAGGCTTGCAGGCTCGCCCCCTTGTTCAGGGTGGTGCTGACCCGCGCGCTTTCGATCGGCGCGAACTCGCGCCACAGCGACGCGCCATAACTGATCTTGCCTTGCGGCTTGTACAGCCAGGTGACACGGCCATTGACGCCGCTGGTGCGGCCGTCGTCGTACGAAGGCTGGTCGCGCCGCGCATAGCCGACCAGCGCCTGCAGCGTCGTCGATCCGCTGGCGAGCCAGTCGACTCGCGCCTTCAGCTCGTCCTGCGTGAAATCGTCGGTGAGCACGCTGCTGTTGTAAGGCCGCCGGTACGGATAGGCGCCATCGACGCGGCGCGCCACCAGGCCGACCGTGCTGCCGCTTTTCGGCCGGTACTGGAGCTCGACTTCATAGGTCTTTTCGGTGCGGTCGTTGTAGCGCTGGGCCTCCAGCTCGTAGGTGTATTTGTCGCGCGCGGCGCCGACGCGCAGCTTCCAGCTTGGATGCAGCTTCCAGCCGGCATCAAGCAACTGGCGCCGCTGCTCGCGCAGATTGCGCTGGTCGCTGTCGAAGTCGGTGTACGGCGCCAGCGTCTTGACGTACAGCGCTTCGAGACGGCCCTCGAACCCCTTGCCGGCCTGCCACAGCCAGCTCGCCTGCAGGTCGCGGCCATCGTAGTCGAGCTGGTCGAAGTGGTCGAACTTGACCTTCGACACCTTGGCGGTCGCCGCGATGCGCTGGCGGCTGATGTACTTGTCGAGCACGACGCCGGCATCGAGGGTGCGATAGGAATCGCTGCGCCGGCCTTCGAACGGTTGCTCGTCGTCCGCGACACGCAAGATATTGTCGTCGTAGGCCCAGCCGATGCCGCCAAGCAGCCGCAGCCCGTCTTCTTGCTGCGCATCGTTCGGCGCGGACACTGCTGGGAAAGAACACAACACCGCCGCCAGGGCCGCCACGGTCCGAAGCCGATGCGATGCAGGGTTGGAAGGCATGTTCTGCGTTTCCCAGTAGATACTGCGCTAAAGGAACTACCAGAACTGCCGGCCTCCGATACGCACCACCCGGACTCCCGGCAATCCACAGGTGATAGCGTGAGCCAGTATCGGCGACAACGGCTTGCGATGCCGCATATACAACAAGCCATAGTCGACGCCGGCCATGACGCCGGCCAGCCGAAGATGGTGTTCGAATCCGATCTCTCGGATGATGCGCTTACTCGCCCCTGGCGCGCGCCTCGATGCGTTCCCAGCGGTCGAGCGCGTCGAGCAGCAGGTCTTCGATCTCGGCATACCGCGCATTGATGCGCTTGGCGTCGGCCGGATTCGTCTTGTAGAAGTCGGGCGCATTCAATTGCAGGGTGATCGCGGACTGCTCGTCTTCGAGCGAAGCGATCAGCTGCGGCAGTTCTTCGAGTTCGCGCTGTTCCTTGTAGCTCAGCTTGACCTTCTTGCCCGCGCCCTGGGCCGGCGCTTCTTCCACCTTGGCGGCGCTGGCCTTGGGCGCGCTCGGCGCCGTCGCCTGCACCACCGGAGCCGCCGCCCTGACGCGCTCCCAGTCGGTATAGCCGCCGACATATTCGCGCCACTTGCCGCCGCCCTCGGCCACGATGACCTGGGTCACGACATTGTCCAGGAAGGTACGGTCGTGGCTGACGAGGAAGACGGTGCCGGTGTATTCCTCCAGCAATTCTTCCAGCAGTTCGAGGGTATCGATGTCGAGGTCGTTAGTCGGTTCGTCCAGCACCAGGCAGTTGGCCGGCTTGGCGAACAGGCGCGCCAGCAGCAGGCGGTTGCGCTCGCCGCCCGACAGCGACTTGACCGGCGAACGCGCCCGCTCGGGCGAGAACAGGAAGTCGTTCAGGTAAGTCATCACATGCTTGCGCTGGCCATTGATCTCGACCCAGTCGCTGCCAGGCGCGATGGTATCGGCCAGGCTCGCCTCTTCGTTGAGCTGGGTGCGCATCTGATCGAAATACGCGACATTCAATTTCGTGCCGAGGCGCACGGCGCCGCTATCGGCCGTTTCCTCGCCCAGGATGATCTTGAGCAGGGTCGTCTTGCCGGCGCCGTTCGGTCCGATCAGGCCGACCTTGTCGCCGCGCATGATGGTGCCGGTGAATCCGTCGACGATGACCTTGTCGCCATAGCGCTTCGACACACCTTCCAGGTCGGCGACGATCTTGCCCGAGCGCTCGCCGGTGGCGACGTCGAGCTTGATCTGGCCCTGCTGGTCGCGGCGCGCGGCGCGCTGCAGGCGCAGCGCTTCCAGGCGGCGCACGCGGCCTTCGTCGCGGGTGCGGCGTGCCTGCACGCCCTTGCGGATCCACACTTCCTCTTGCGCCAGGAATTTATCGAACTTGGCGTTCTCGACTTCCTCGTTGGCCAGCAGCTCGCGCTTGCGTTCCTGGTACGTGGTGAAATTGCCCGGGAACGAGAGCAGCTTGCCGCGGTCGAGTTCGATGATGCGGGTAGCGACATTGTCCAGGAAGCTGCGGTCGTGGGTGATGAACAGGATCGAGCCGCGGAACTCGCGCAGCAAGCTCTCCAGCCACTTGATCGACGTAAAGTCCAGGTGGTTGGTCGGTTCGTCGAGCAGCAGCACGTCCGGCGCCGACACCAGGGCCACGGCCAGCGCCACGCGCTTCTGCATACCGCCCGACAAGGTGCCCATCTTCGCCTCGCCCGCCAGGTTCAGGCGGCCCAGCGTGGTCTCGACCTTGTTCGCCAGGTTCCAGCCGTCGGTGGCGTCCAGCCTGGTCTGCAGCACGTGCATGCGCTCCATCAGCGCATCGTCGTCGCCCTGGCCGAACTTGCCGGTGAGTTCTTCGTATTCGGTCAGCATCGCCTGCTGGTCGCCCATGCCGAGCGCGACCACTTCGAACACGGTCATCTGCGGGTCGAACACCGGTTCCTGCTCCACATAGGCGATGCTCACGCCCTGCTGCATGACCAGGAGGCCGTCGTCGAGTTTCGAGCGGCCCGAGATGATCTTCAGGAGCGAGGACTTGCCGGTGCCGTTACGGCCGATGAGACCGACGCGCTCGCCGGTTTCCAGCGAAAAATCGGCGTGGTCGAGCAGCGGGACGTGGCCAAAGGCCAGTTGCGCGGAGGAGAGGGAGATGACTGCCATGATCGGTAAGCGTTCCGTCGCGCGGTGTTGCCGGCGCGGGGTCGGAAAATGTGCGTTGATTGATTAAGGCGCACATTGTACCGACTGGCGAGCCCGAACTTGCAAAACTCTTGCTATCCTCGGCTATAATTGCAGTCGATCCATGGTCGCGGTCTGTCTTGCAGGCGCGGCCACCGGATTGCAGGCTTTGTCTTGCGAGGCGTCGCCAGTCATGGCGGAACCTGCCTCCTCCCCGTAGCACAATGGATAGTGCACATGCCTCCTAAGCGTGGGATACTGGTTCGATTCCAGTCGGGGGGACCACCCCTTTCAATCGGAATGTTTCACCGCATCTCACCACATGCGCCTGAAATATCAGGGAACGGGTTCTTTATTGCCCACTGAAGTTTCCGATAGAAGCAATCAGGCTTGCACCACAAGTCGTTCTATGTCCGTCGTAGGCAACGGCAATGCCGTTGATGACGTGGCTCGGATCGCCTTCGGCAATCGTGCATTTCTCATGCCCCTTGACGGGACAACTGCATGCGTCACCGACGCAGGCGACCGGGACTCCATCAACCGTGAAGTGCGTGGCGCTCACACTTTCGACCTTGCCACCATGAGACGTTGCGTCACCTAATCGAATCACATTGGGCATCGCTCAGCCTTTCTCATTGGGTGGGGTTTGTTCGCCACGGCCACCGTTCGGCCTGGGATCGGCAGCATCTTTCGAAAGGTCGTCCGAGGGAGGGATTCCCACGATCGAGGTTGGCTGCCCCGCCGTGTGCGCAAGAGCAGGCGCATCATCGTAGCTGACCAGTTTCCAGACCGTCGCCGCCCGATAAGAGGGCCGTTGCCCCTTGAGTTTTTGCCAGATCGACGGTTCGCCCATTGCCACCACATGCGGCATGCGGTCGCCGGCCCGGATGAGTTGACGGCGGTTGTCCCCCGCCGTCCCCGGCCCATCGTGCTCCCACAATCCGGTCTGCGGGCAGGTGCGCCCGGTTGCGGCGAGTTCGCCCAGCGGCAGGCGTGGACCGGTGTCGGCGGATTTCAAGGGATTGGAACTGGTCGCGCGCACGCGGATGGTGCTGATGATCCTGTCCCAGACCGCGATGGCTTCTTCGTCGGTCAGGCTGGCCTTCGTGGAGCCGGCGGCGTTGTCGCCGACGCCGGTCTGGAACTGGATGTCGGCGTACGGTCTGAACGGGTCATGGGGAACGCCCGTGAATTTGGCCTGGAAGTCGTGATAAGAATGGACGTGTTCTTCGTCGGGGTTACGCAAGAGGACCTCGTAGCCTGTCTTCCAATCATGTATCCGGCGCGCGCTCTCGCGGAAAAAATCAATTTTGGCGAGCGCAAGTTTCTCTTCGGGCGTGGTTGGGCTTTCCTTGACGCGCTTCCACTGGGTCCGGAGCGAGTCGCCCTCAGGATCGTGAGGATTCGATGGTGCGACATAAATTGAAAAGTGCGCGTCGGGGAACTCTTTCAAACGAAAGCCAATACGGATGTGCTCCATCAGATCATCCTGTGTTGGATTTTGCTTGTCTGGCAAAAAAAAGTGTTCAATGCAGTTTCCGGGCTCGGCAGGGGCTTCGTCGTCCGCACGTTGCCGCAGGCGGCGGGACATGCTTTTTATGTCTGCGATGACTTCGTCTTTTTGCCTTTTCAATGGACGCGCATCAATGATGACGCCGTCATTGTTTAATCCAAAGAAGCCACTAATTTTCAGCTCAGCCATCGCTTCAAACCCTTCGTAGCCTGCGACGATTTGCCCTTCAGGCTGCCGCGTCTCGTCCACTGAAATCAGCAAGGGGATGTTATTAAGGTAAATGGCCTTTTCACTTCTCAGCTCGTCGACGAGCTTCTGGGCCAACCCCTTTACTTCATCCACGTTATCACGGTAGATGGTGACGCCCAGTGGGACATCCGTGCTCCCCCAGGCGACAGTAGCCGATACCGGCACGTCGACCGTGAACCGGCCAAAGCAGACAGTTTTCGTTTTCTCGAACATGTGTTGCAGGCGGGGAGTAGGGGCGGTCATGTTCGGCGTCTTCCATTCTTTCTGGTAAGGGTCGCATGCCGCGAGCAGCAGGCTCGCGGCAGCAAGTGGAATAAGGATGAAGCGTCTGATGGCGGTCGGGTACATGGTATTCCTTTCAGCATTTCCAGCTTGCCTTCTGGGCGATGCGCACGATGCTGTACAAGGTCTAGGCGATAGCCAGAGGATCCTTGTAGCTGGACTGATGTTCGTAGCCGGTCTGGCGGAACACACCTTTGAACATGCCGCTGTGCAGCTGGTGATCGGCGGACCTGGCGGGCACCGTCTGATCACCAGGCGCGCTTGCTGGAAGAATTGTCGCGTGAATCGATTTATTACCACTCGGGTTTGAAACCGGCGCGGCAGAAGCCTTGCTGATATTAGGATTGGGGATGGAGGGGCTCTCTGCAAATGTTTTGCCACGGTTGTTGACATCCCAACTGACCAGTTCGAGTTTCCCTTGTTTGGTATCGCTGATAATAGGCCAGTCCTGCCACCCGCTGGGGTCAGCACAGTTCCTGATTTCCCATACCACTTCGCCAAAGCTCTGTCGCCCGCGGTCGGCACCATAATGGGCGTAACTGTTGGGGTGGTAAGTGCCCGCGATCGTCTGATGAAATTGCTGCACTCGATCCAGATACCCGCATGTCCGCTCGAACGACCCGCCCCCCTCTTTTGGCTTGCGGTTAGATGGATTGATCCAGTCCCGTCACGAACTGCAGCTCGACCGGCAGTGCAATGAAGTCCTTCAGAGCGAGATCGGCGCGTGTCGACACGCACAGGAGCCGGTATTCCAGTCCGCCACACAAGCTTTCGGTTCCGCTGACACGCTGGACCAGCAGGACGTCGCCAGACGCTTGCTGTCCTCGCGAAAACCGCAAACGTATGGGGCGATGCGACTCGCTCAGGCTGGTAAATCCTTCAATCAGGTCATTGAGGTTCATTTATCCGCCGCTGAGGCTGCTTTAACCCGATGACGAAACATGGCGACAGCGCGAATTCGTCCTCGGCTATAGGTGTCTTCGCAAAACATTCCAAGAATCAATGGTAAGTACTTGGAGCGACAATATCCTTGACATCAAATAAGCCCACGCTTGTTCATGCTTTTAGTGTGGTCGCGCGGATATACAGACGGACAATGCAGGACATCCGATTGCGGTAACTTACCCAGCGGCTGCAGTTGTTGGTACCTTTTTTTGGGGATTCGGCTGACAATGCTCAGCCGATGAAGCTGGCCTTGTCCGACGCCAGGAAGGCGATGATCTTGGCGATCTCGCGCGGCTCGGCGGCACGCACGATCGGCGCGCCCTTGCCGTGCTCGGCCGGGAATTCAAGCTTTTTTTCCAACGCAGTCCGCGCCGGGAGGCGCGCGACGTGAAAACGGCGTTCTCGCTGCCGCCGCCGATTTAGATCGGCGAGCAGCCAGAGCGTGACTAGCGGCCCCTAGACCTCATCGTCCACCCGCAGTTTTCGCTTCATGGTCGACAACAAGGCGATCATGGCCGCCTTGTCCTCGCCAGGCACATCCGCTAGCATCTCCTCGATCCAGCGTTCATGCACCGCCGCCATCTCGGCGAACGCTGCCCGGCCCGCTGCGGTCAGCTTGACCGCCGACGCGCGCCGGTCGCGCGCATCCTGCACCCGCACCACCAGTTCCTCGCGCTCGAGCTGGTCGGTAATCCCGGTGATATTCCCGCCGGTGACCATCATGCGCTTGGACAGCTCGCCCATGCGCAGCCCATCCGGATGCCGCTCGAGCTGCGCCATCAGGTCGAAACGCGGCAAGGTGATGCCGAAGGTGGTGCGCAGGCGGCTGCGGATCTCGTTCTCGATCCGGGTCGTGCACGACAGCATGCGCAGCCACAGCCGCAGCGACTGGTGATGTTCGTCCGTCAGGCGGCTTTCCAGGTCCAGCCCGGCCGCCCCTCTCCCAGCGGCAGCGGCCACCTCTTTGCGCCTGTCGTCATCCATGCAATTCCTCAAACCGCTTCAGTGCGTAATTTAAACCGTTGCAGTTTACCGGTTTCGGTGCGCGGCAGCTGTTCCTTGAATAGAATTGCGCGCGGATATTTATACGGTGCAATCTGGCATTTCACGAATTCCTGCAGCTCGCGGGCCAGCTCTTCGCATCCGAGCTGACCGCTGCGCAACACGACATGCGCCTCGACCACCTGCCCGCGTTCGGGGTCCGTCCGCCCCACCACCGCGCACTCGGCCACCGCCGGATGGTGCAGCAGCGCTTCTTCCACCTCGGCGCCGGCGATGTTGTAGCCGGCCGAGATGATCATGTCATCAAGGCGCGCGCGGTAATAAAAATAGCCGTCCGCATCCATCTCGTAGGCGTCGCCGGTCAGATTCCAGCCATCCTGGACGTAGTCGCGCTGGCGCTCGTCGGCCAGGTAGCGGCAGCCGGTGGGGCCCTTCACCGCCAGCCGGCCGATCACGCCCGGCCCCACGCGCCGGCCCTCGGCGTCGAGGATGCAGGCCTGGTAGCCGGGCACCGGTTTGCCGGTGGCGCCGGGGCGGACGTCGTCGCCTGCGCTCGAGATGAAGATGTGCAGCAGTTCGGTCGCGCCGATCCCGTCGATCATGGCCAGCCCGGTCGCCGCCTGCCAGGCCGCGCGCGTCGCCACCGGCAGCGCCTCGCCGGCCGACACGCTGGCGCGCAGGCTGGCGAGCCTGAACCGGCCTGCCTGCGCCGCCATCTGCCGGTAAAAGGTCGGCGCGGTGAAGCACACCGTGGCGCGGTGCTCCGCGATCGCGCCCAGCAGGGTATCGGGCGTGAGCTTCTCGATCAGCACCCCGGCCGCCCCCACCCGCAGCGGAAACAGCAGCAGCCCGCCCAGGCCGAAGGTGAAGGCCAGCGGCGGCGTGCCGACGAAGACGTCGTCGGCCTGGGCGCGCAGGACGTGGCGCGGGAAGCAGTCGCAGATCGCCAGCACGTCGCGGTGGAAGTGCATGGTCCCTTTCGGCACGCCGGTGGTGCCCGAGGTGAAGCTGATCAGGCAGACGTCGTCGGCTGCCGTGTCGGCCGCCGTGAACGGCGCGCCATGGCGCGCCATGCGCTGTTCGAGGGAGTCGGCGGCCGGGGCGTCGAACGCCAGCACCGGCACCGCCAGGCCCAGCGCGTCGACCTCGTCCACCAGGGCGCCGGCGCACAGCACCGCGTTCACGCGCGCCTTGTCGACGATGGCGCCGAGTTCGCGCGCGCGCAGCAGCGGCATGGTCGGCACCGCGATGCAGCCGGCCTTGATCACGCCCAGGATGCAGGCCGCCATCGTCGGGCAGTTGGCGCCGCGCACCAGCACCCGGTTGCCGGTGGCCAGGCCCAGGTCGTGGCGCAGCACGTGGGCGATGCGGTCGACCCGTTCGAGGAGCTCGGCATAGCTCAGTCGCTCGCGCGCGCCGACCAGCGCCGTGCGCCCGCCCCAGCCGCGCTTGACGGCGCTGTCGAGCAGTTCGGCGACGCAATTCAGGCGCGGCGGGTAATGCAGTTCGGGCAGGTCGAAGCGGAATTCGGGCCAGGCGTGCGGCGGCGGCAGGTTGGCGCGGGCGAAGCCATCCGTGTGGCCGGACGGGGACAGGGTTGCGATGGTGGCGTCGTTCATGAATGATCCCGGCTGGGTGAGACGAGGCGACGGCAATAAGCGCTCAAGCAACAATCCAGGAATACTTTAAATCTAAAGCACCTCTTCGACAAGCGGATTCGCCACCTCTTCTTGCGCTCAGCCATGCGCGGCGCGCCCGGCCTGGCGCACGACCGCCGCGCTGGCCGTCGCCAGCGCCGCCGCCACGTCCTGCGGCGCCGGAGCACGGGTGTCGGCCACCCTGGCCAGTGCCGCGGCGGCGCCGTACAGGCCAAGCGTCTTGCAGCCTTCGCGCAGGCGGTTCAGGCGCGCCTGCGTCCCTTCGTCGCCGGGCGGCGGTTCGTGCATGGCCGCCTGCAGCTGGCGCGCCAGTCCGTCGAGATAGAGGCGCAGCCGCGCGGCGTCGATGCCGAGCCGGCGCGCGACCTCGTGCGGTGCTTCGTCCGGGGGCATGTCGTCTCCTCCGGCTGGAAACAAGCGATCGAACTGCGCGCGCACGTCCTCCTGGCGGAACGGCTTGACGATGTAGCCGCTGGCGCCCAGGGCCGCCGCTTGGTCCAGCGTCGCGGCGTCGGACGCGGCCGAGACCAGCACGAAGGGCAGCGCCGCCGTCGCACCGTCCGCGCGCAGCCGCTGCAGCAGCTCGAGGCCGGACAGGTGCGGCATGCGCAGGTCGCAAAACACGATGTCGGGCCGCAGGCCGGCCTCCAGCTGGCGCCAGGCGTCGGCGCCGTCTTCCGCTTCCAGGATCGCATGGTTGCCGCAGCTGTCGACCAGATGCATCAGCATCATGCGCGCCACGATGTCGTCGTCCACTACCAGCACCTTCATTCGCTCTCCGCCTGATCGGTCAAGACCTGCATTATAGGCAGGCACGGTAGCACGGTTGCAAGATTGTCTGCCGATCAGTGCGGCGCGAAGGCATCGAGCAATGCATGCAGCTGCGGCAGGCCGGCGCGCAGGCGCGCGTGGTCGCCGGCGTCGGCCGCCGCTTCCAGTTCGCCGCACAGCATCTGCAGGCTTGGCTCCGCCAGGTGGCCGGCGCTGCCGCGCAGGCCGTGCAGGATACGGCCGGCCGCGTCCAGGTCGCTTGATGCGACCGCGGCCGCCAGCTCACGGCGGCGGCGCGGCAGGTCGGCGCGGAAGGCGGCGCGCAGGCGCACCGCCAGCGCCTCCCCATCCCCATGCCCGGTCGCCGCCGGCCGCGCAGGCGCCGCCGGTTCCGCCTTGCGTGCGGCCGCCGGTTCATCGAAGGTCACTTCGAACATCGCGTCCAGCGCCGCCATCGCCTGCGCGCGGCTGTCGAGCGTGCCCTGCGCCGGCATCGGCTCGAGCGGCACGCCGCGCTGCAGCTGGCGCTCGATCGCGCGCGCCAGCTGGGCATGCAGCGCCGCCTCGTCGATCGGCTTGGTCAGGAAGGCGTCCATCCCGCAGGCCAGGTAGCGCGTGCGGTCCTCGTCGGAGGCGTTGGCGGTGAGCGCCACGATCATCAGGTGCGGATCGGCTACCGGCGCATCCTGCGGGCCGCCGGCGCGGATCAGGCGGGTGGCGTTGGCGCCGTCCATCTCGGGCATGCGGCCGTCCATCAGGACCAGGTCGTAGCGCTTGCGGGCGCAGGCGGCGACGGCTTCCACGCCGTTGTCGACGATGTCGATCGCGTGGCCCATCTCCTCGACCATCAGGCGCGCGATGATCTGGTTGGTCGGGAAGTCCTCGGCGCACAGGATCCGCAGGCGATGGCTGTGCGGCGCGCGCGGCGCATGCTCCACGTGGGCCGGCTCGACGCCGTCCGGCAGCGGCAGCAGCACGCTGAACACGCTGCCCTTGCCTTCCTGGCTGTTGACGCCGATGGTGCCTCCCATCAGTTCCACCAGCTGGCGGCAGATCGCCAGGCCGAGGCCCGTGCCGCCGTAGCGGCGCGTGGTGGTGGTGTCGGCCTGCTCGAACTTCTGGAACAGGCGCGGCAGCGCATCGGCCGGGATGCCGATGCCGGTGTCGCGCACCGTGAAGCGGATCATGTGCATGCCCGGCGGGCGGTCCTGGTCGCTTGGCCTGCATTCGACCTGCACCGCCACGCTGCCCGACCTGGTGAACTTGAAGGCGTTCCCGATCAGGTTCACCAGCACCTGGCGCACGCGCGTCGGGTCGCCCACCAGGAAGCGCGGCACGTTGTCGTCGACCTGGACCGAGAAGTCCAGGCTATGGCCCGCGGCCTGCTCCTGGAACAGGCTGGCCACGTTGCGCATCTTCTCGTGCAGGTCGAAGTCGATGCGCTCGACGGTCAGCTTGCCGGCCTCGATCTTCGAAAAGTCGAGCAGGTCGTTGATGATCGCCAGCAGCGCTTCGGCATTGGCCTGGCCGCGCAGGATTTGCTCGCGCGTGTGGTCCCTGAGCGCCGCGTCGCGCAGCGCGAAGCCCAGCATGCCGATCACGCCGGCCAGCGGGGTGCGCATCTCGTGGCTCATATTGGCCAGGAACTCGGACTTCTGGCGCGTCGCGTCCTCGGCGCGCTCCTTGGCCTGGCGCAGCACTTCCTCGTTCTCCTGCAGCGCGCGATAGGCGCGCGCCAGCTCGTTGCTCTGGTGGCGCCCGCGCCGCTCCTGCTCCCGCAGTTCCTGCGTCTGCTGCTCGAGCATGCGGTTCTGCTGCTCCACCTGCTCGGTGCGCGCGCTCACCTGGTGTTCCAGCCGTTCCTTGTGGCGGCGCAGGCTCGACAGGCGGAAGCGCAGGCCCACGTAGACGGCGCTGCACACCAGCACGATCATGGCGATCCGGGCCCACGGCGTGCCCCACGGCGGCGGCTCGATGGTCAGCGCCAGCGCCGCCACGTCCTCGCTCCAGACGTCGTCCTTGTTGGCCGCGCGCACCCGGAACACATAGGTCCCGGGATCGAGGTTGGTATAGGTGGCGAAGCGCTGGTCGGCGCCGGCGTTCACCCAGCCCTTGTCGAAGCCGTCCAGCCGGTAGGCGAACTTGTTGCGCTCGGGCGCGGCGAAGTGCAGCGCCGCGAATTCGAGCGTGAGCACGGCGGCCTCGGCCGGCAGGGTCACGGCGCTGGCGTTCTCGATCGGTCCCGGCAGCAGGCCCGGGAAGGCCTGCTCGAGGGGCGGTTGTAGACCTGCAGCCCGGTGATCACGGGCTTCGGCGCGATGCGGTTGTCGCGGATCGCGCGTGGGTCGAAGGCGGTGATGCCGTTGAAGCCGCCGAAATACAGGGTCCCGTCGGCCGTGCGCAACACCGAGGCGTCGAAGAAGGCGCCCTCGGTAATGCCGTCGACCGCCGTATAGCTGCGCCAGCGCCCACTGGCCGGATCGAAGCTCGAGATGCCGCTCGAGGTGCTGGCCCAGATGCGGCCGTCCTGGTCTTCCACGATCGCCGCCACGGAATCGTCGACCAGGCCGTCGTGCGTGGTGTAGCGGGTGAAGCTGAGCGCGCCGTCGCGCCCCGTCACCATGCGGTTCAGGCCCACCGCGGTGCCGATCCAGATGTCGCCGCGGCTGTCTTCCATCAGGTGGTGCACCTCGTCGTGGCTGATGCTGTTCGGGTCGTAGGGATCATGCCTGAAGTGGCGGAACCGGCCGCTGGCGCGGTCCAGCAGGTCGAGGCCGGCGAAGGTGCCAACCCAGAAGCGGCCGTGCCGGTCTTCCAGCATCGGCCGCGCGATGTCGTCCGACAGGCTGGTGAATTTCGACGGATCGTGGCGGTAGCTGGTGACGGCGCGCGTGAGCGGGTCGAGCCGGTGCATGCCGCCGCGGGTCGTGATCCAGATCGAGCCGGCGCGATCGAGCAGCATCGAGCGCACGTTGTTGGCGTCGGCGTCGCCCGGCAGCACCTGGCGCTGGAAGCGGCGCGTGCGGGGATCGAAGGAGGTGATGCCGGAGCGGCTGCCGATCCACAGCAGGCCGGCGCCGTCGCGCACCAGGGCCGCCGCCGGCACGTCGATCAGGCTGTTGGGGTCGTCCTTGTGGTGCCGGAACACCTCGGCCTTGCCGGTGCGCGGATCGAAGTGGTGCAAGGCGGTGGCCGAGCCGACCCACAACCGCTGCCCGTCTTCCAGCAGCGCGCGCACCTTGTTGTCGGCCAGTGAATCCTCCACCCCGGGCCGCGCGTTCAGGCGCGCGAAGCCGCCGCTGCCCAGGTCGACGCGCGAGACGCCGCCATACCAGGTGCCGGCCCAGAAGGTGCCGACCCGGTCGCGGTACAGGGCCGAGACGTAATTATCGACCAGGCTGTGGCGGTCGGTGACGACGTTGCGGAAGGCGTCGAAGCGCTCGTCCCCGGCGCGCCAGCGCAGCAGGCCGTCGTCGTGGGTGCCGGCCCACACCGTGCCGTCGGGATCCTGGTACAGCGTGGTGATCCAGGAGTCCTTGACGCCGTCGGCGGGCCCGAAGCGGCGCAGGTTTCCAGCTTCCGGCCCGCGCAGTTCGCGCCGTTCCAGCCCGCCGTAGCGGCCGATCCAGAGCCGCTGGCCGGTGTCGACCAGCAGCGCGTGCACCGGCCGCGAGCGGACATCCAGCGTCGATGGGTGGTGCTCGATCGTCCGGCGGTCGGGGGCCAGGCTGTCCAGGCCCGCCGCGGTGCCGATCCACAGCCGCCCGTCGGCATCGAGCGCCAGCGCCTGGATGCCGTTGTCGCGCAGGGCGCGCTCGTCGTTCGGCACGTGGTGCCACACGGTGAACTTGCCGGTCTCGAGATCGAAGTGCTGCAGGCCGTCGGCGGTGCCGATCCACAGCCCGTCGCCGCCGTCGCCGATCATGGTCTTGATCTGGCGGTTGCCGGTGCCGCGCCGGGTGGGCTCGTGCGGCGCGTACAGGGTAAAGCTGCGGGTAGCGGGATCGTAGCGATTCAGGCCGCCGTCGGTGCCCAGCCACATGCGGCCGTGGCGGTCCAGGTGCAGCACCCGCACCCAGTTGCTGGACAGGCTGCGCGGGTTGCCGATCTCGCTGCGGTAGTGCACGAAGCGGTAGCCGTCGTAGCGCGACAGGCCGGACTGGGTGCCGAACCACATGAAGCCGTCGCGGTCCTGGACGATGGACAGGACCGACTCCTGGGACAAGCCCTGCTGCACCGACAGGTGCTCGAAGCGCAGGGTCGGCTCGGGCGCGGCCGCCGCCGGCAGCGTTGTCAGCGCGGCAATGGCCAGCGCCAGGGACAGGAACAGGGAAACGACAAGGCGCGAGATCGCATGCAGGACCCCGGCCTGGCAGGCGGCGCGCGCTTTTTCCCCTGTCAGGATCGATCCGTTTTTCTGTTTGCTATCCACGGCGACAGGGTAGCAAAATCCGCTTGTCTTGAGGCAAATATGGGGCCGGGAGCGCAACAAATTGTCTTCAGTTGTGGCTTCCCGGCCGATTTTCAGTCGCCTTTGGCGATACCCTCGCGGCGCGGGTCGGCGCCGCCGAACCACATCGGCACCCCGTGCACCCGGATCCGCTCGATGCCGTGCAGGCCCGAGGTCTGGTCGCTGACCCGGATCGCATGGCCGCGCGCGCGCAGCAGGTCTTGCGTGGCTGGCGGGAAGCGCCCGCGTTCCAGCTCGGTGGGTCCGTTGCGGCTGCCGAAATTGGGCAGCGCGATCGCCTGCTGCACGTTCAGGCCCCAGTCCAGGGTCCCGACCAGCACCTTGGCCACGTAGTTGATGATGGCCGGGCCGCCCGGCGAGCCGACGGTGAGCACCAGCTTGCCGCTGTCCTTCTCGAACACGATGGTGGGCGACATGGCGCTGCGCGGCCGCTTGTTGGCCTCGACCCGGTTCGCCACCGGGCCGTCGGCGTCACGCGCGCTGAACGAGAAATCGGTCAGCTGGTTGTTGAGCATGAAGCCGTCCACCATCTGGCGCGAACCGAACGCATCCTCGATGGTGGTCGTCATGGCCAGGCCGCGGCCCTCGGCGTCGACCACCGACAGGTGCGAGGTCGACGGCGTCTCGATCGCGTTGTCCGTGCCCCAGGCGACTTCCATCCCCGGCGGCGTGCCGGCCTTCGCCTCGCCCATCGAGCGGGCGCCGACCAGGCTCGCGCGCGCTTTCAGGTAAGCCTTGTCGATCAGGCTCGGGATGCCACGGCCCGGCAGCGGCACGAAGTCGGTGTCGGCCGCGTAGCGGTTGCGGTCGGCATAGGCCAGGCGGCCCACTTCCGAGAACACGTGCACGGCCTCGGCCCCGGGCACGCCGTCCTTCGGGGCCAGCGCCTTCATGTCGAAGGTCTCGAACATGCCCAGCATCTGGGCCACGGCGATCCCGCCCGACGACGGCGGCGGCATGCCGCACACGGTGTACTGGCGGTAGTCGCTGCACACCGGCGTGCGCACCTTGGGCCGGTAGTCGGCGATGTCCCTGGCGCTCAGGAGGCCGGGATTGGTCGGGTGGCTGGCGACCTTGGCCGCGATGTCGCGCGCGATGCGACCGGTATAGAAGACGTCGGCGCCGCCGTCGGCGATCTCGCGCAGGGTCCTGGCCAGGGCCGGGTTCTTCAGCACATGGCCGACCGGCCAGGCCTCGCCATTCCTGTCGTAGAAGTAGGCGGCCGCCACCGGATCCTTGCGCAGGTGGGTCTCGCCGGCCAGCATCTTGTGCATGCGCGGGCTGACCGCGAAGCCCTGCTCGGACAACAGGATCGCCGGCTCGAACAAGGCCTTCCAGGGCAGCTTGCCATGCTGGCGGTGCGCCATTTCGAGCATGCGCAGCACGCCCGGGGCGCCGACCGAACGGCCGCCGACCACGCCTTCGGTGCGCGACAGCGGGGTGCCGTCCGGGCGTTCGAACAGGTGCTCGTCGGCCCTGGCGGGCGCGGTCTCGCGGCCGTCGAAGGCCTGGGTCTGCCTGCCGTCGTAATGCACCATGAAGGCGCCGCCGCCGATGCCCGACGATTGCGGCTCGACCAGGGTCAGCACCAGTTGCGTGGCGATCGCCGCGTCGATCGCGCTGCCGCCGCGGCGCAGGATCTGGTAGCCGGCGTCCACCGCCAGCGGATTGGCCGCGGCCACCATGTATTTCTGCGCCGGCCAGCCGGTCTTTTCGGCATAGCCGCTGGCCGCTTCGGGCGCGGCCTGCAGCGAATCCTGGGCCAGGACAGGGTGGGTAAGGACTCCGGCCAGGGCCAGGCCGAGTGCGAGCGAGCTGAGTTGTTTCAAACGATTCTCCCAAAAGCAGACGGGCGCGCCGCCGCACGACAGCGGCAGCGCGCCCGAGACCGCAGACATGCTACCTCATGTCGCGCCTGCTTGCTTTCAGGACAAGAACTTTACTTCGGCTGCATGCGGATCGCGCCGTCCAGGCGGATCGTTTCGCCGTTGAGCATCACGTTCTCGATGATGGCCTTGGCCAGGTGGGCATACTCCTTCGGCATGCCGAGGCGCGGCGGGAACGGCACCATCTTGCCCAGCGAATCGCGCACTTCCTGCGGCATGTTCATCAGCATCGGGGTCTCGAAGATGCCCGGCGCGATGGTCATCACGCGGATGCCGTTGCGCGCCAGGTCGCGCGCCATCGGCAGGGTCAGGCCGGCCACGGCCGCCTTGGATGACCCGTAAGCCGCCTGCCCCATCTGGCCGTCGTAGGCCGCGACCGAGGCGGTGTTGATGATGATGCCGCGCTCGCCGAAATCGGACTCGGGCGTGTGGCTCATCGCCTCGGCCGCCAGGCGCGCCATATTGAAAGTGCCCACCAGGTTGATGTTGACGGCGCGCTGGAACACGTCCAGCGGATGCGGACCATCCTTGCCGACGGTCTTGACGGCCGGCGCCACGCCGGCGCAGTTGACCAGGCCACGCAGGGTGCCGAGCGCCACGGCGGCCGCGACGGTGGCCTTGCCGTCCGCCTCCTGGGTGACGTCGCAGCGGACGAACTGGCCGCCAAGTTCAGCCGCCAGCGCGCGGCCGGCCTCTTCCTGGACGTCGGCGATCACGACTTTCGCGCCGCTCTCCGCCAGCATGCGCGCGGTGGCCGCGCCCAGGCCCGAGGCGCCGCCGGTGACGATGAAGACGTTGTTCTGGATGTGCATGGTGATGTCCCTTTATAAAAGTTCTGGTGCTGCTTATTAACGTTTACGTTAACGTCAATCGGCATTGTAGCGAACTTTTCAGTGGAACCACCCTGTCGCCGCTCAGGAATTCAGAAGCATTGCATCGTATTGCCGGTGCGGTTGCACAGGCGGCCTTCGCTGTTGACGCTGGCGTTGCCGACCTGGCCGGCCGTGGTGGCGCCGCTGGCGTCGGTGCAGGTGGCGCCGGTGCAGGCGCTGACCGGACGCGCGCTCGGGCCGACCGGGGCCGGCGCGGTGGCCGGCGCCGGCGTGATGCGCGCGCTCGGCGGCACCGCCTGGCTATCCTGCGGACGCGGCATCGTTACCGGCGACGGCTGCGGACGCACGTTCTGCGGCGCCGGGTGGGTGGCGGGATCGATGTCCTTCAGGCGCGACGGCTCCTGGCGGCCGGTGGCTTTTTCTTCCTGGGTCATGGGACGCATGTCGATCGTCGGGGCCGGCGCCGTGGCCTGCTGGCCGTCGAGCGAGGGGCGATAAGTTGCGCCGGTGGCCGGTTGGCCCTGGGTGGTGCCGGTGGTCTGGGCGCCAGCGCCGATGGCGGTGGCGGCGAGCAGGACGGCAAGGATGGTTTTCGGCGTATTCATGGCAGACCTCTCTCTTGACTTGATCGATGACCTATTATCGTCTTGTCAACGTGCGCACGGCGCACGAGAAACAATTTCTCACATAATCAAGGAGGCATGCAGGTCAAGCCGACAAGCAACCGCGCCCAAAAACGCCGTTCCCGCGGGGGCGGGAACTCAAGTTGCCTGCGTCATCGCGACACGTGGAAACCTGGGTTCCCGCCTGCGCGGGAACGACTTTTACTGCCAACCTGCTTTGGGTTGCTGCGCTTATTCGGACAGCGCGGCGAACGCGTTGTCGCGCACCTGCTCGACCGGGCCGACGCCCGAGATCTTGCGGTATTTCGGCGCGCCCGGCAGGCCCGACTCGGCCCACTTGCCGTAGTAGCCCAGCAGCACTTCGGTCTGGTTGTGATACACCTCCAGGCGCTTCGACACGGTCTCGGCCTTGTCGTCGTCGCGCTGGATCAGCGGCTCGCCGGTGACGTCGTCGACGCCTTCGACCTTTGGCGGGTTGAACTTGACGTGGTACACGCGGCCCGAGGCCGGGTGCGAGCGGCGGCCGGTCATGCGGTCGAGGATCATTTCGTCAGGAACGTCGATCTCGAGCACGTAGTCGATGGTGACGCCGCTGTCCTTCATCGCCTCGGCCTGGGCGATGGTGCGCGGGAAGCCGTCGAACAGATAGCCGTTGGCGCAGTCCGCATCCTTCAGGCGCTCCTTCACCAGGCCGATGATGATGTCGTCCGACACCAGTTGGCCGGCATCCATCACCTTCTTCGCAGCCAGACCCAGTTCGGTGCCCGCCTTGATCGCGGCGCGCAGCATGTCGCCGGTCGAGATTTGCGGGATGTTGAACTTTTCCTTGATGAAGTTTGCCTGGGTGCCCTTACCGGCGCCGGGTGCTCCTAACAGAATGAGACGCATGAGTTTCCTGAGATTCTAGAAAATAATGAAAATTGCTGCGGATTGTATAAATTATGTTTGCTGTTGCCAAGCCTTCTTGACACGGAAGTTACCACAAAAGTTGGCTTTCAAGCCAGTTTTGGGGGCCCGCGACCAGATTATTGATCCCGCGCAGATGGCCCCATCTTTACTCAGCGGTTGTCATCAAGACGGATAATGCAGGCGGACCCGCGCGAGGTCGTCCGGCGTGTCCACGCCGCCGTGCGGCGCCTCTTGCGTGACATGCACGGCGATCGGGTAGCCGTGCCACAGCACGCGCAGCTGTTCGAGCGCCTCGATCGACTCGAGCGGCGATACGTCCAGCTTCGGATAGGCTTGCAGGAAGGCGTTGCTGTAGGCGTAGAGGCCGATATGGCGCAGCGGCGGATGTCCTGCGAACTGCGCCAGCGGCAGGGAGTCGTGGCTGGCCGCGAAGGCGTCGCGATGCCAGGGAATGGTGGCGCGCGAGAAGTACAGCGCGCGGCCGAGCTTGTCGAGCACGACCTTGACGATGTTCGGGTTGAAGACGTCGATGGCGTCTTGGATCGGATGCGCGCAGGTGGCCATCGGCGTGTTGGCGTCGATGCGGGCGGCGCAGGCCGCGAGCAACGATGGATCGATCAGCGGCTCGTCGCCCTGCAGGTTGACCACGACTTCGTGCGCGCCCAGGCCCAGCACCTGCGCCACTTCGGCGATGCGGTCGGTGCCGGACGGGTGGTCGGCGCGGGTGAGCACCGCGCTCACGCCATGGGCGGCGCAGGCGGCGGCGATGTCTTCATGGTCGGTGGCGACGATGATGCGCGTCGCGCCGGATGCGCGCGCGCGTTCGGCCACGCGCACCACCATGGGCTTGCCGCCCAGGTCGGCCAGCGGCTTGTTCGGCAGGCGGGTCGACGCCAGGCGCGCCGGGATGATGACGGTAAAGCTCATGTCGTTCAGCCCGCCCTGCTCAGGCGGGTTCGATCTTGCGCGCCTGGTCGGCCCACATGATCGGGATGCCGTCGCGGATCGGATAGGCCAGGCGGTCGGCGCGGCAGGTCAGCTCCTGCGCCTTTTTGTCGAGTTCAAGCGGTCCCTTGCACAACGGGCAGACCAGGATATCAAGCAAGCGAGCGTCCACGACATTTCTCCACGATTTGTTCGGCCAGGCGCAGGTCGAGCTGCGCCGTGACCGGCACGACCCACAGGCGTGGATCGTTCTTCAGATGATCAATTTGCCGACATTTTACTGCATCCTTCTCGGTGATCAGGATGACATCGGCATCGACGCCGTCAAACGGCTCGTCCATGAAGTCGTGATGGTCGGGCAAGGGCAGCTCGCCGACCGTCAGGCCGGCCGCGCGCAGCATGGCGAAGAAGCGTCCCGGATTGCCGATGCCGGCGGCGGCCACGATGCGTCGATCTCCCAGCCGGGCCAGCGGCACCCGCTGGCCGCCCTGGAGCGGCTCGGCGAATTCTCCCGCCAGGTGCATGCGCCACGGCTGCCCACCGACCGCGCGCGCCAGGCCTGGGGAGATCGCGGGCGAGTTTACCACCGTGAAGTCGCGCCGGCGCGAAGGCGGCTCGCGCAAGGGGCCGGCCGGCAGCAGCCAGCCGTTGCCGACGCCGCGACCGTCGAACAGGACGATCTCGACGTCGCGCGCCAGGGCGTAGTGCTGCAGGCCGTCGTCGGCGATCAGCACGTCGACCCCGGGATGCGCCGCCAGCAGCTTTCTTCCCGCCTCCACGCGGCGGCGTCCGACCACGACCGGGCACCCGGCGCGGGCCGCGATCAGCAGCGGCTCGTCGCCCACCGCGCGCGGATCGGACTGCGGGGTGACCTCCAGGGCCGCGCCTTCCTGGCCGCCATGGCCGCGCGAGATCACGCCGGGATTGAGGCCCGCCGCGCGCAGGCTTTCAACCAGCCAGATCGTCAACGGCGTCTTGCCGGTGCCGCCGATGAAGATATTGCCGACCACGATGACCGGCACCGGCAGGCGCTCGGCCTTTTTCAGGCCGGTGCAAAACAGCAGCCGGCGCAGGCCGGCCAGCAGGCGAAACAGCAGCGCCAGCGGCAGGAGCAGCAAGGCCAGGGGCCCGCGCCGGAGCCAGGCGCGGGTCAGGGTCGATTCGAGTCGGGAAGCCATGCAGGAAGAAAAACGGCGCGCAGCCTACGCGCGCCTCGGGAATTATTTGGCGGCGCCGGTCTGGGCCGCGAAGGTCAGCTTGTCGTAGCCGGCCACGCGCGCCGCTTCCAGCACGTTGATCACCATCTGGTGCATCGCGAACTGGTCGGCGTTGACGATGATCACCGGGCTGGCCACCACCTGGCCGCCGGGCGTGCGCGCGGCGTTTTTCATGTCCTGGGCCAGGCTGGCCACGCTGGTAAAGGCCACCGGCGTATTGTTGACCGTGTAGTTGCCCTTGGCATCGACCGTCACATTGATCTCGAAGGGCTTGTCCGCCTGCTTCTCGGCCTCGGCCGTCGGCAGGGTGATCTGCAGCTCGGTGAACTTGCTGTAGGTGGTCGAGACCATCAGGAAGATCAGGATCACCAGCAGCACGTCGATGAACGGGATCAGGTTGATCTCCGGTTCCTCGCGCTTGCGGCCGCGGCGAAAGTCCATCATTTGCGTGCCCCGTGGACGACGTCGACCAGCTTCACCGCCTGCAGTTCCATGTCGACGACATAGGTGTCGACCAGGTTGCGGAAGTGGCGATAGAACACCAGGGCCGGCATCGCGATCGCGATGCCGAAGCCGGTGTTGTACAGCGCGACCGAGATGCCGTGCGCCAGCTGAGCCGGGTTGTTGCCGCCGGTCGGGCTGGCGGCGCCGAAGATCTCGATCATGCCGACGATCGTGCCGAACAGGCCCATCAGCGGCGCCAGCGAGGCGATGGTGCCGAGCGTGGTGAGGAAGCGTTCCAGGTTGTGGGCGACGCCGCGGCCGGCCTCCTCGATCGATTCCTTCATCACGTCGCGCGGGGCATCGACGTTGCGCAGCGCCGCGGCCAGCACGGCGCCGAGAGGCGAGTTCTGTTCCAGCTTATCCACCACGTCGGGCGTCACCTTGCCGCTGCGGTAGACGCGGATGACTTCATCGAGCAGGTTGCGGGCAGGATCTTCTCGCGGCGCAGGGTGATCAGGCGTTCGACGATGAGGGCGACGGCGACGATCGACGCGACCAGCAGGAACCAGATGGGCCAGCCGGCGGCTTGAAAAATGGCGAGCAAGAGATACTCCTGAGAGGAAAAAAATCAATTCGGCAATGTAGCAAGTTGGCAGCAAAGCGGCAAGTAGAGTTCTTCACAACTTCTGTGGATAAAATTGTGCGCAATGACCGCGAGGTGGAACAAGTACCTTGATTTGTAAGGGCTTTCTGAGCCTGCGCAAGAAAATGGCAGCCTCATGACTTGCCTCAACCGAACCCTGGCCTGGGTATTTGCCCACTGGGATGCTGTAGTTGCGAACAAATTCTGTGGACAAAATTGTGCGCAAGGGTAGCCGGACTCAGCTAAGTGACTGATTTCTCGGGCTTAAATTGTTGAGCCTAAATTCCGGGCAGCGAAACCGGGCTGTACTTCGTCTTCGGTCATGTGGGGTTTCGCACACTTTTTGTGGACAAAAGTGTGAGCAATGAGCGATTTATGACAGTAAGCCTTTGATTTACCTCAATAAAATATCACTGCCTAAAATATTATCATATGGCATTTTTTGCCAACAAACTGTGCCTTGAAGGCGGTTTCTGCCTTGTTTGTTCGGCCTGAGAGACGCCCGTGCATACATTATTCGCCATGTGCACAATTTTTGTGGATAAGAATGTGAGGAAGGTCGAACTTTACCACTTAAGTGCTTGATTTAATTGGCATTAGATCAGGCCGCCCAAAAAGCAGGCAGCGGCGGTTGCAGCAGTTTCAGCGCGACAAAGGGCCGGGCGACCACGCTGCCAAGCTCCGGCCCACGCGAAAGGTTTGCACAGATTCTGTGGACAACTTTGTGATCAAGCTCCCGGCTAGGGACTTAAGTCATTGATTCGTAACAATTCTACTTATCCTGCCCAATCGCTGCGCACTCCCCCTCAGATCGGATGAGTTCCCCACAGTTTTTGTGGATAAATCGCTCTCAAACGACATTACCCCACCGATAAGTCATTGATTAACAACGAATTTCAATAGATTGCATTGAAAAGCAGCAACATCGTGCCCATCATGGCCCCGGCCGCCGAACCACCCGAGGCTTGCCGATGGAGGATAATGATTGTTTTCGCCATTTTCACCAGCCCGCCATGCAAGCACCGAACGACGCCGATCCAGCCTTCACCGCCCCCGCCGTCCTGAGCGTCACCGCCCTGAACCAGCAAGTGGCGCGCCTGCTGGAGCGTTCGTTCCCGCTGGTGTGGATCGGCGGCGAGATCTCCAACTTCACCCGCGCCGCCTCCGGCCACTGGTATTTCACGCTGAAGGACGATGCGGCGCAGGTGCGCGCCGTGATGTTCCGCAGCCGCGCGCAGATGGCCGGCTTTATCCCGCGCGAAGGCGACAAGGTCGAGGTGCGCGCCCTGGTGACCCTGTACGGCGCGCGCGGCGACTACCAGATCAATGTCGAGGCGATCCGCCGCGCCGGCGTGGGCCAGCTCTACGAAGCGTTCCTGCGCCTGAAGGAAAAGCTGGCCGCGCAAGGCTTGTTCGACGCCGACCGCAAGCGCGCGCTGCCGCTGTTCGCGCGCAGCATCGGCATCGTCACCAGCCCGCAGGCGGCCGCCCTGCGCGACGTGCTGACCGCCCTGCGCCGGCGCGCCCCGCACGTGCGGATCGTGCTCTACCCTGCCCCGGTCCAGGGCCAGTTCGCGGCCGACAAGATCGCCGAAGCCATCATGACCGCCTCGCGCCGCGCGGAAGTGGACGTCCTGCTGGTCTGCCGCGGCGGCGGCTCGATCGAGGACTTGTGGAGCTTCAACGAGGAATGCGTGGCGCGCGCGATCGACGCCTGCGCGATTCCCGTGATCTCGGGCGTCGGCCACGAAACCGACGTCACCATCGCCGACTTCGCCGCCGACGTGCGCGCCGCCACGCCGACGGCAGCCGCCGAACTGGCCGCCACGCCGCGCGCCGACTGGCTCGCCTCGCTCGAAGGCGACGCCCTCGACCTGCAGCGCGCCATGGAACGCCGCCTGCACGACGCCGGCCAGGGCCTCGACAACCTGAGCCGCCGCTTGCTCAGCCCCTCGGCCCAGATCGGCCACCAGCGCCTCAAATTGCTGTCGCTGGCCACGGCCATGACGCATGCGGTCAAGCTGCCGCTGAACCGCCACGGCCTGCTGCTCGCGCAGCTGCAGCAGCGCTGGTCGCGCCACCGCCCCGACATGGGCTCCTTGCGCGCCCGGCTGGCGTCCGACAGCCGCCACCTGAACGCGAGCCTGCGCAGCCAGCTCAAGGCGCGGCGCGAGGCGCTCAATGGCCTCGCGGCCCAGCTCGAGCTGCTGAACCCGCAGCGCACGCTGGAGCGCGGCTATGCCATCGTGCGCGACGGCAAGGGCCAGATCGTGCGCGACCCGGCCCAGATCCACGCCCGCGACACGCTGACGGTGCGACTGGCGAATGGCAGCGCCGAGGTCGGCGTGGCCCAGGTCCAGAGCGTCCTCGAGTGAATCCCCAGCGCTTGCCGGGCCTGCAGAAACAGCAAGCCTGCACCGTTGCGCCATATTGCGTAGAATAACGGCGCTATAAGAACAGCAACCTTTCCCAACCACTAAGGAACGCACACATGGAACACACCCTGCCGCCGCTGCCGTATGCCAAGGACGCCCTGCAACCGCACATCTCGGCCGAGACCCTGGAATACCACCACGGCAAGCACCACCAGACCTATGTGACCAACCTGAACAACATGATCAAGGGCACCGAGTTCGAGAACCTGTCCCTGGAAGAGATCATCAAGAAGTCGACCGGCGGCGTGTTCAACAACTCGGCCCAGGTCTGGAACCACACCTTCTTCTGGAACTGCCTGAGCCCGAACGGCGGCGGCGCGCCGACCGGCAAGGCGCTGGACGCGATCAACGCCAAGTGGGGTTCGTTCGACAAGTTCAAGGAAGAGTTCAACAAATCGGCACTGGGCAACTTCGGCTCGGGCTGGACCTGGCTGGTGCAAAAGGCCGACGGCAGCGTCGACATCGTCAACACCACCGGCGCCGGCACCCCGCTGACGACCGCCGACGTGCCGCTGCTGACCGCCGACGTCTGGGAACACGCCTACTACATCGACTACCGCAATGCGCGCGCCAAGTTCCTGGAAGCGTTCTGGAACCTCGCCAACTGGGAATTCGTGAACAAGAATTTCGTCTGAATGCGCTGACCGTCGTGCCGCTCGCGGCATGATGCGTCGACGACCAGGGCCCGCTCGCGCGGGCCCTTTTTTCACCGGCGCCGGAGTCTAGTCGCCGCCACCGCCGCCGCAGCCACTCCCGCCTCCACCATCGCCGCAACTGTCGCTGCCGCCAGCGGAATCGAAGAGGACAATGCCGCCATCGCCGCTTTGCGCCGCAGTATGCGCCTGCGTCCCTGGCTTATACATCAGCGCCAGGTAGGTCATTTCACTGACCAGGCCCGCACCGAACAGCGCCGGCAGCGCGAGATCGGGATGCACGCGCGCCGGCCCCGGCCTGCTGCCCGCCGCATCGAGACGCCGGTACACGATGTCGCCGTGCTCGATCCAGTAACCGTGGCCGTTCGGCATGTGCAGGCGGGCGTCGAGTGCGAACAGCGGCGGCAGGCCGGGGCCGTGGGAAGGCCGCCCTTCCAGCGCGCGGCAGCCGACGAGCGTCTGCGCCAGGGCTGAGCGGTCAAGGGCCGACTGCGGCAGATGCGCGATCGTGGCGCCGAAATGGCGCCGGCAAAAGCGGGCGAGATCGTCGGCATCCCAGCGCATCCACGCATGCCAGACCGAGTCCGCGGCCAGCGACGGCAGTGCGCACGGCTTGCCGCGCCGTGCGGATGCGTCGAAGAATTCCATCAGTCCGACAGCGGCCCGGTGGAAGAACAGGCGTCCGGTGGGCATGCCCGGAAATTCTTCCGGTCCAACACGCTGCCAGTAGGCGTGCAAGGCCGGCGCAAGCTGCACCAGCTGTTCACGATAGCGTGACCGCCGCAGTTCACGGCGCACGCGCCAGTCATCGATCCAGTTCATCCGCCGCCATGCTCTTGGTTGACATGGCTGCATCATACCGCGCTTCGCTTCTACTCCTGGAACAGGAAGTGCAGATCGAGCCGTTCGCCGCTCAGGGCGCCATCGTAGCCGGGCAGCGCCGACAGCACCTCGCGGAAAGCGCCGCCCGCCATCGCCGCCTGCGCCGACCTCAGGAGCGGCGTGTCCAGTGCGCTCGCATCGCAGGCCAGGAAGTACCGCTCGCGTATGACAGGGATGAAGTCGAGATCGAAGCGGCGCGCCGCCGTTTCGACGCCGAAGCCGACGTCGGCCATGCCGCTCGCGACATAGGCCGCCACCGCGGCATGCGTGAATTCGGCGGTGCCGGAACGGTTGATCACGGCCGGGTCGACGCCAAGGTCGGCCAGCAGCAGTTCGAGCAGCACCCGCGTGCCCGAGCCCTTCTGGCGGTTGACGAAGCGCAGATCGTGGCGCGCCAGGTGGGCCAGGCTTGTCACGCCCTTCGGATTGCCCTTGGCCACGAACAGCCCCTGCATGCGATACGCCAGGTGCAGCAGCGCGTGGCGCTCGGGGTCGAGCCAGGGCCGGTACTTGGCGGCCGCCGCCCCTTCCAGTTCGCCGACCGGCAAATGAAAACCCGCCAGGTCGCACTCGCCGCGCGCCAGCGCCGCCACCGCGTCGCTGCTGCCCCGGTAATTGATGTCGACCGTGACGCCGTGCTCATTCAACTGCGTCACCAGCGCCGCCACCGCGAACCCGTGCGAGGCGGTCAGGCGCAACACCTGGGCGTCGCCGACCAGGACCCGCGCCAGTTCCTGCTGCAGTTCCGAGGCGAGACTATCGAGCGTGGGAGTCAGGCGGGCGTGGATGCGGCGGTCGGCCCACATCAGCTTTTCGGCGAGCGGCGACAGCACCGTGCCCTTCCCGCGCACTTTATGAACCAGCTCGACACCGAACTGCGCCGAGAACTGCTGCAACAGGCCCCAGGCATGGCGGTAGGACATGCCGCGCGCGGTGGCGGCCTTGCTGATCGAACCGAGTTCGCTCACCGCGAGCAGCAGGCCGAGCAGCGCCGGCAGCGCGGTCGGTTCGCCGGAGGCATCGCGCACGATCCAGTCCGGCCGTATCTCCACTCTGATCATATGCAAAATCCTTCATATTGAACACCGGTGAATCGGGTGCTACTCTGGCCTGAGCAGTCAATAAAAGCCGTTATATATGTTCCGATAAACATATGCAAGGCAGAGATGGAGACACCATGAAACAAGACAGCACCGACACGCGCCGCGTCATCGGCGACATCCTCGCACTTCATGCGCACAATGGCCTGCTCGGCCAGGACTTGCTGCTGCCGGTGCTGCACGCGATCCAGGACCGGCTCGGCTTCATCCCGCCCGATGCGGTCGAGGGACTCGCGCAAAGCTTCAACCTGTCGCGCGCCGAGGTCCATGGCGTGATCACCTTCTACCACTACTACAAGACCACGCCGCCGGCGCGCTGCACGGTGCAGGTCTGCCGCGCCGAGGCCTGCCAGAGCATGGGGGGCGACGCCCTGCTGTCGCACGTCAGTCAGGCGCTCGGTTGCGCGCTGCACGCGCATACCGCCGACGGCGGCTTCGCCCTGGAACCCGTCTACTGCCTGGGCCAGTGCGCCACCGCGCCGGCCATCATGATCAACGATGCCGTCCACGCCCGCGTGACGTCGGCGCGTTTCGACAAGCTGATCGCGAAAGTGGCCACCAAGGCCGAGGAGGTCGCATGAGCGTGCGTATCCATGTTCCCGCCGATTCGGCCGCGCTGGCCCTGGGCGCCGACGATGTCGCCAGCGCGATCCGTGGCGAGGCCGCACGGCGCGGCATCGCCATCGACCTTGTGCGCAACGGCACGCGCGGCCTGCTGTACCTCGAACCGCTGGTCGAAGTCGAGACCCCGGACGGGCGCATCGGCTTCGGCAACGTCGACGAAAGCGACGTGGCCGCCCTGTTCGATGCCGGTTTCCACGACGGCCAATCCACGCACCGCCTGTCGCTCGGCCTGGTCGAGCAGATTCCCTACCTGGCCCGCCAGACCCGCCTGACCTTCGCCCGCTGCGGCATCACCGATCCGCTGTCCCTCAGCGACTACGAAGCCCACGGCGGCTACCGTGGCCTGCGCCAGGCCGTGACGATGACGGGCGCCGACATCGTCGCCGCCGTCACCGCCTCCGGCCTGCGCGGACGCGGCGGCGCCGCCTTCCCCACCGGGATCAAGTGGAACACGGTGCTGCGGGCGCCCGGCTTCCAGAAATACATCGTCTGCAATGCCGACGAAGGCGACTCCGGCACCTTCGCCGACCGCATCGTCATGGAAAGCGATCCCTTCGTCCTGATCGAGGGCATGACGATCGCCGGCCTCGCGGTCGGCGCCACCCGCGGCTTCATCTATGTGCGCAGCGAGTATCCGCATGCGATCGCCGCCCTGAATCACGCGATCCAGACGGCCACGTGCGCCGGCCTGCTCGGAGCGAACGTCGCCGGCAGCGGCCGCGCCTTCGAGCTGGAGGTGCGCAAGGGCGCCGGCGCCTACATCTGCGGCGAAGAAACCGCCCTGCTCGAGAGCATCGAGGGCAAGCGCGGCGTGGTGCGCGCCAAGCCGCCCCTGCCCGCGCTGGCCGGCCTGTTCGGCCAGCCGACCGTCATCAACAACGTGCTGTCGCTGGCCTCGGTGCCGGTCATCCTCGACAAGGGGCCGCAGTTCTACCAGGACTTCGGCATGGGCCGCTCGCGCGGCACCCTGCCGGTGCAACTGGCCGGCAATATCAAGAACGGCGGGCTGATCGAACTGGCGTTCGGCGTCACGCTGCGCGAGATCCTGTATGACTACGGCGGCGGCAGCGCCAGCGGCCGTCCGATCAAGGCGGTGCAGGTCGGTGGCCCGCTGGGCGCCTACCTGCCGGCCTCGCAGTGGGACACCCCGCTCGACTACGAGGCCTTCGCCGCCTTGTGGGCGGTGCTGGGCCATGGCGGCATCGTGGTCCACGACGACAGCGCCGACATGGCGAAGCTGGCGCGCTATGCGATGGAATTCTGCGCCGTCGAATCGTGCGGCAAGTGCACGCCCTGCCGCATCGGTTCCACCCGCGGCGTGGAGGTGATCGACAAGATCCGCGCCGGCGCCGAGCGTCCGCAACAGGTGATCCTGCTGCGCAGCCTGTGCGACACCATGCTCAACGGTTCGCTGTGCGCGATGGGCGGCATGACGCCTTACCCGGTGCTGTCGGCGCTAAACCACTTCCCGCAAGACTTCGGCCAGGTGGCCGGCGACGAATTGGCCGCCTGAACGGCTGCCCAGGAGAGAAGGCAATGATCGAAACCATCCTCACCCGCGATTTCGGGACACCGGCGAAAGACATCGACGTCGCCACCGAGATGATCACCCTGACCATCGACGGCGTCCAGGTCACCGTCCCGGCCGGCACCTCGCTGATGCGCGCTGCGGCCGAGAACAGCATCAACATCCCCAAGCTGTGCGCCACCGACAGCCTGGAGCCGTTCGGCTCCTGCCGCCTGTGCCTGGTCGAGATCGAAGGCCGCCGCGGCTATCCTGCTTCCTGCACCACGCCGGCCGAGGCGGGCATGGTGGTGCGCACCCAGACGCCCAAGCTGCAGGAAGTGCGCAAGGGCGTGATGGAGCTGTACATTTCCGACCACCCGCTCGACTGCCTCACCTGCCCCGCCAACGGCAATTGCGAGCTGCAGGACATGGCCGGCGTCACCGGCCTGCGCGAAGTGCGCTACGGCTACGAGGGCGCCAACCACCTCAAGCTCAAGAAGGACGAGAGCAATCCCTATTTCACCTTCGATTCCTCGAAGTGCATCGTGTGCAACCGCTGCGTGCGCGCCTGCGAGGAGACGCAAGGCACCTTCGCACTGACCATCTCGGGCCGCGGCTTCGATTCCCGCGTCTCCGCCGGCCAGAGCGAAGCGTTCATGGAGTCCGAGTGCGTCTCGTGCGGCGCCTGCGTCGAAGCCTGCCCCACCGCCACGCTCACCGAGAAATCGGTCATCTGGCTCGGCCAGGCCGAGCACAGCATCACCACCACCTGCGCCTATTGCGGCGTCGGTTGCTCGCTCAAGGCGGAAATGAAAGGCAACGAGGTGGTGCGCATGGTGCCGGACCGGGACGGCAAGGCCAACGAGGGCCATGCCTGCGTCAAGGGCCGCTTCGCCTGGGGCTATGCCACCCACAAGGACCGCATCCTGAAACCCATGATCCGCGCCAGGATCACCGACCCGTGGAAGGAAGTGTCGTGGGACGAGGCCCTCGACTACGCGGCGTCGGAGTTCAAGCGCATCCAGGCCAAGCACGGCAGGGATTCGATCGGCGGCATCGTCTCTTCGCGTTGCACCAACGAAGAAGGCTATCTGGTGCAGAAGCTGGTGCGCGCCGCCTTCGGCAACAACAACGTCGACACCTGCGCCCGCGTGTGCCACTCCCCGACCGGCTACGGGCTGAAAACGACCCTGGGCGAATCGGCCGGCACCCAGACCTTCAAGTCCGTCGAAAAAGCCGACGTGATCCTGGTCATCGGCGCCAATCCGACCGACGGCCACCCGGTGTTCGCCTCGCGCATGAAGAAGCGCCTGCGCCAGGGCGCGCGCCTGATCGTCATCGATCCGCGCCGCATCGACCTGGTCAAGTCGCCGCACACCCGCGCCGATTACCACCTGCAGCTGCGGCCGGGCACCAACGTCGCGATGATCAGCGCGCTGGCCCACGTGATCGTGACCGAAGGCCTGATGGCCAACGACTTCATCACCGAGCGCTGCGACCTGCGCGCCTTCGCGCAGTGGCGCGCCTTCGTCGCCCAGCCCGAGAATTCGCCGGAAGCGATGGAAGCGATCACCGGCGTGCCGGCGCAGCAGGTGCGCGACGCCGCCCGCCTGTATGCGCTGGGCGGCAACGGCGCGATCTTCTACGGCCTCGGCGTGACCGAACACGCGCAGGGTTCCACCGCCGTCATGGGCATCGCCAACCTGGCCATGGTCACCGGCAACGTCGGCCGCGCCGGGGTGGGCGTCAATCCGCTGCGCGGACAGAACAATGTGCAGGGTTCCTGCGATATCGGCTCCTTCCCCCACGAGCTGCCGGGCTACCGCCACGTCTCGGACACCACCGTGCGCACCCTGTTCGAGCAGGCCTGGGGCGTGCCGCTGCAGGCCGAGCCGGGGCTGCGCATCCCGAACATGTTCGAGGCCGCCCTCGACGGCAGCTTCATGGGCCTGTATTGCCAGGGCGAGGACATCGTCCAGTCCGACCCCAACACCCAGCACGTCACCGCGGCGCTCGAAGCCATGGAGTGCATCGTGGTGCAGGACATCTTCCTGAACGAGACGGCCAAGTACGCCCACGTGCTGCTGCCCGGTTCCTCGTTCCTGGAAAAGGACGGCACCTTCACCAATGCCGAACGCCGTATCTCGCGCGTGCGCAAGGTGATGCCGCCACGGGCCGGCTATGCCGACTGGGAAGTCACCGTCGCGCTGTCGAACCGGCTGGGGTATCCGATGAACTACCGCCACCCGTCCGAGATCATGGACGAGATCGCGCGCCTGACGCCGACCTTCAGCGGCGTCAGCTACCGGCGCCTCGATGAACTGGGCAGCATCCAGTGGCCATGCAACGACGAGGCGCCGGAAGGCACGCCGACCATGCACGTCGACGGCTTCGTGCGCGGCAAGGGCCGCTTCATCATCACCCAGTACGTCGCCACCGACGAGAAGGTGACGCGCAAGTATCCGCTGATCCTGACCACCGGCCGCATCCTGTCGCAGTACAACGTCGGCGCGCAGACGCGGCGCACCGAGAACGTGCGCTGGCATGCCGAAGACCGCCTCGAGATCCATCCGCACGATGCCCAGGAGCGCGGCATCGAGGACGGCCAGTGGGTCGGCATCCACAGCCGCGCCGGCGAGACCGTGCTGCGGGCGATGATCACCGAGCGCATGCAGCCGGGCGTGGTCTACACCACCTTCCACTTCCCCGAATCGGGCGCCAACGTCATCACCACCGAGAATTCCGACTGGGCCACCAACTGCCCCGAATACAAGGTCACGGCGGTGCAGGTGATGCCGGTCCAGCAGCAGTCGGACTGGCAGCTCGAGTATGCCCGCTTCAACCAGATGCAGCTGGGCCTGGCGGAGCCGGTCGCATGATGGACGCCCTCGACATGGATGCGCACGCCAAGGTGCAGGAGCCCTTCCAGTACTTCCCGAGCGCCTGCATGACCGTCGCCCGCACGCACGGCGGCCAGTTGCGCGGCACGCAGGACGAGCTGGCCGAGGAAGTACCGGTGGCGCTCGAGTACAACGGCGTCTCGCACGCGGTGATGCTGGCCACGCCCGCCGACCTCGAGGAGTTTGCGCTCGGCTTCTCCCTGAGCGAAGGCATCGTCGCCTCGCCCGCCGAATGCTATGGCGTGGAGATCGAACACGCTGCAAGCGGCATCACCGCCCACATCGACCTCGCCGCCGGCGCCTTCATGCGTCTCAAGGAGCGGCGGCGCAGCCTGGCGGGCCGTACCGGCTGCGGCCTGTGCGGCGTCGACAGCCTGGCCCAGGTGGTGCGGCCCCTTCCCTGGCTGGCGCCGACGCGGGCGCTGTCCGGCCCGGCGATCCGGCGCGCCCTGCTCGATGCCAGGGCCCAGCAGCCGCTCAACCGCATCACCGGCGCCACCCATGCGGCCATCTGGTGCGGCCGGGACGGCAGGCCGCGCGCGGCCTTCGAGGACGTCGGCCGCCACAACGCGCTCGACAAGCTGATCGGCGGCCTGTACCTGGCCGGGGCCGACCTGAGCGACGGCTTTTGCCTGATCACCAGCCGCGCCAGCGTCGAGATGGTGCAGAAGGCCGCCACCGTCGGCATCGCCGCCATGGTGGCCATTTCGGCCCCTACCGCCCTCGCCGTCCGTACCGCACTCGGTTGCGGGCTGACCCTGGTCGCCTTTGCCCGCGGCGACGACTTCGTCGCCTACGCCCACGGCGCCAACATCGCAATGGAATCCGCATGAACATCGACAACCTGGTCACGATGGCCAACCAGATCGGCACCTTCTTCGCGTCCTATCCGGATCCCCGGGAAGGCCGCACCGAAATCGCCAACCACCTGCAGCGCTTCTGGGCGCCGCGCATGCGCAGCCGGCTGTTCTCGCACATCGACGAGACCGAGGGCGAGGGACTCAATCCGATGGTGATCGAAGCGTTGCTGGAGCACCGGCGCGACCATATGCCGCCTCCGCCGCCGGGTGGCGACGCCGGCTGATCACGTGGGGTGCAGGCCCCACCATCCGGTCAAGCCTGCGCCGTCTCGAGCTGCGCCAACCTCGCGCGCAGCTTGCGTTCTTCACTCCATCGTTCGGTCTCGTCGCGCACCAGGGCGACGATCGCCGACACTTCCCCACCCGGCCCATGCAATAGCGCCACCGTAAACGCGATCGACAGGGGTTTACCTTCCTTGTGCAGCGCCGGCACGCGCAGGATGTCGCTGCCGTAGCGCGTCTGGCCGGTGGCCATGGTCTTGTCATAGCCGCCCCAGTGCCGCTGGCGCTGGCGCTCGGGGATGATCAGGTCGAGCGACTGCCCGATGGCCTCGTTTTCGCTGAAGCCGAAGATGCGCGTGGCCGCGGCGTTCCAGTACGTGATGTTACCTTTCGCATCACAGACGACGACGCCGTCGCCCAGCGCCTGCAGCAGTTGTTGGAAATCGATGTTGGCTTGCATGGTCATGCCTCCCCATAAAAAAAGATGCGCGTCGCAACTCGCCGACGCGCACCGAATCCCACCCTATCCAGCCAGGCCCGTGGTCACACCACCCGCTTCTCGTGCAGCGCCGCGATCTCCCTGGTGCTGTAGCCCAGGCCTTCCAGCACCTCATCGGTGTGCTCGCCCAGCAGCGGCGAACCCTTGATCTCGACCTTCATGTCCGAGAACTTGATGGGGCTGCCCACGGTCAGGTAGGTGCCCCGCTCCTTGTGCTCGACCTCGGCGATCGTGCCGCTGGCGCGCAGCGATGGATCGGCGGCGATCTCCTTCATCGACAGCACCGGCGAGCAGGGAATGTCGTACTTGCGCAGGATGTCGACCGCCTCGAACTTGGTCTTGTCCTTCAGCCATTCCTCGATCGTCCCGAAAATGTCGAAGATCTTGTCCTGGCGCGCGATGGCGGTCATGTAGGCCGGGTCGTCGATCCACTCTTCCTTGCCGATCGCCTTGCAGATCGGCGCCCAGGCATGGCCCTGGATGGTGAAGTAGATATAGGCGTTGGGATCGGTCTCCCAGCCCTTGCACTTGAGCACCCAGCCCGGCTGGCCGCCGCCGCCGGCATTGCCGCCACGCGGCACGACGTCGGAGAATTTGCCGTGCGGGTATTGCGGATACTCTTCCAGGTAGCCGACCCGGTCCAGGCGCTGCTGGTCGCGCAATTTCACACGGCACAGATTCAGCACGCTGTCCTGCATCGACACCGCCACTTTCTGGCCCTTGCCGGTGGTGTCGCGCGCACGCAGGGCGGTCAGGATGCCGATCGCCAGGTGCATGCCGGTATTGCTGTCGCCCAGGGCGGCCGCGCTGACGGTCGGTGGGCCGTCGTCGAAGCCGGTGGTCGAGGCAGCGCCGCCGGCGCACTGCGCCACGTTTTCATAGACCTTCAGGTCCTCGTAGTGGTGGCCGTCGCTGAAGCCCTTCACCGACGCGACGATCATGCCCGGGTTCAGTTCCTTGATGTGCTCCCAGGTAAAGCCCATGCGGTCGAGCGCGCCCGGACCGAAGTTCTCGACCAGCACGTCCGACTCCTTGATCAGCTTGGTCAGGATTTCCTTTCCTTCGGGCGTCTTGGTGTCGAGCGTCAGCGACCGTTTATTGCTGTTCAGCATAGTGAAATACAGGGCGTCGACGCCGGGAATGTCGCGCAGCTGCGAGCGCGTGACGTCGCCCGCGCCGGGACGCTCGACCTTGATCACGTCGGCGCCGAACCAGGCCAGCAGCTGGGTGCAGGCGGGGCCGGCCTGGACGTGGGTGAAGTCGATGATCTTGATGCCTTCGAGTGGTTTGCTCATAATGTCAGTCTCCTTTATTCAGTCGATATTGCGGGCTCCACCGGCAGCCTCGTGGGCGCCGGCGGTCATGCGTGTCGCTTCGCTGTACTACGGATCGGTCACTTTTTCGCGTTGCTCTGCGGATTCAGATTGGTCAGGCGTCCGCTCTCGGTGCCGGCGGTCTCGTCGATCACGGCATTGATCAGGGCGGGCTTGCCGGCGGCGATCGCCTCGCTCAGCGCCCTGGTCAGCTCTTCCGGGCTGGTCACGTGGTAGCCGATGCCGCCGAAGGCCTCGATCATCTTGTCGTAGCGGGCGTTCTTGACGAACACGGTCGGCGCGACATCCTTGCCGCCGGTCGGGTTGACGTCGGTGCCGCGGTAGACGCCGTTGTTGTTGAAGATGATGGTCGTCACCGGCAGCTCGTAGCGGCAGATGGTCTCGAGCTCCATGCCGGAAAAACCGAAGGCGCTATCGCCTTCGATCGCGACCACCGGCTTGCCGCTGACGACGGCCGCGCCGATCGCATAGCCCATGCCGATGCCCATGATGCCCCAGGTGCCGGAGTCGAAACGCTTGCGCGGCTGGTACTGGTCGACGATGCTGCGCGCATAGTCCAGGGTATTGGCGCCCTCGTTCACCAGGTTGATGTCCGGATGCTGCTTGAGCACGTCGCGGATGGCGCGCAGGGCGGTGTGGAAGTTCATCGGCGCCACGTCGCGGTTGAGCAGCGCCGCCATCTTGGCCGTGTTCTGCTCCTTGCGCTCGGCGATCGGGCCCAGCCATTCGGCGTCCGGCCTGGCGATGCCGGCGCCGTCCAGGCCGTCGAGCAGGGCCGCCACGCAGGAGCCGATGTCGCCGATCAGCGGCGCGGCGATCGCCACGTTGCTGTCGATCTCGGTCGGCGAGATGTCGATCTGGACGAACTGCTTCGGCTTGCCCCAGGTCTTGCCCTTGCCGTGGGCCAGCAGCCAGTTGAGGCGCGCGCCGATCAGCACCACCACGTCGGCTTCGGCCAGCACGTAGGAGCGGGCCGCCGAAGCCGATTGGGGATGCGTGTCCGGCAACAGGCCCTTGGCCATCGACATCGGCAGGTAGGGAATGCCGGTGCGCTCGACCAGCGCGCGGATGTCGTCGTCGGCCTGCGCATAGGCGGCGCCCTTGCCGAGCAGGATCAGCGGCTTCTTCGCGCCCTTGAGCAGCGCCAGCGCGCGCTGCACCGAGTCCGGGGCCGGCAGCTGGCGCGGCACCGGGTCGACCACCTTGATCAGGGACCGCTTGGCGTGGCCGGCCTCGATGGTCTGCGCCAGCAGCTGGGCCGGCAGGTCGAGATAGACGCCGCCCGGGCGGCCCGAGACGGCGGCGCGAATCGCCCGCGCCACGCCGACGCCGATGTCCTCGGCCTTGTTGATGCGGTAGGACGCCTTGGCGTAGGGCTTGGCCGCGTTCAGCTGGTCCATTTCTTCATAGTCGCCCTGCTGCAGGTCGACGATCTCGCGCTCGCTCGAGCCCGAGATCAGGATCATCGGGAAGCAGTTGGTGGTGGCGTTGGCCAGCGCCGTCAGGCCGTTGAGGAAGCCCGGCGCCGAGACCGTCAGGCAGATACCGGGTTTCTGGGTCATGTACCCGGCGATTGCCGCGGCATTGCCGGCGTTCTGTTCATGACGAAAGCCGATGAAACGCATCCCTTCGGCCTGCGCCAGGCGCGCCAGGTCGGTAATCGGAATGCCGACCAGGCCGAAGATCGTATCGATGTCGTTGTGTTTCAGGGCATCGATTACCAGGTGGAAGCCGTCGGTCACGTCTACCGATACGTGGTTAGTCATTGCTGTCTCCAGTTATTGTCGATCCGGGCAGAACGCGGTGTGTATCGCCCGCAAACCATCATAGCCAGCACGCCTGATTTGTCTCATTGACCATGGTCAATTTTGGCCGCATGATGCGAAAATCTCGCTAAACGGCCGCGTTCATGACGACTATTGCAAATCACTCGGAACGAAACATCATTCGTCTGCAGTTAAAGCAGAATGTGGTACTCAAGGAATTGCGCGACAGCGAAATGGCGGCGCTCGAGCCGTATCTCACGATCGAGAACCACCAGAAGGGCGACCTGCTGATGAACCAGGGCGTGCACGAGATGTCGCAGTACTTCATCCTGGACGGCATCCTCAAGCGCCAGGTCTCCAACCAGGAAGCCAAGGAGATGATCCTGCGCTTCTCGGCGGAACGGGACATCGAGACCAGCTACGCCGCCTGGTGCCTCAAGACGCCGACGCCGTTCAGCATCGCCTGCGTCACCAAGGTGCGGGTGGCGCGCATGCCGCTGCCGCAGTGGGTCGATTACCTGGCAAGTCACAGCACCGTGAAGCAGGCCTTCGAGTACGAGGTCATGAACCTGATGAGCGCGATCATGGCGCACACCATCACGCTGCATCTGCTCGATGCGCCGGGCCGGGTCCACCGCTTCATGCGCAAGCATCCCGACCTGTTCGAACGGCTGCCCAAGAAGGAACTGGCGGCGTACCTGAACCTGTCGCCGGAGACCTTGAGTCGCTTGAAGAATCGGGGGAAGATCTGACAGTCAGGCGAAGCTGTTTCCTTCGTTTGCGCGAAAACGTCGCCCCCGCGAAGGCGGGGCCTAAGTTTGCAAGCGTTTCGGCAGCGCAAGCAGAACTTGGGCCCCCGCCTCCGCGGGGGCGACGTGCTGATTGCAACTAAGCTGTCGTCACCGCCCTCTGCAGCTTGACCCCACCACCCTCCTCGGTCATGGTCTGCTCCAGCAGCTTCACCAGCGCATACGCCGAATCGATATGCGGCGTCGGCGTGCCGGTCATGCGCGCCAGTTCGATCACCGACCCGACCAGGGCATCGATCTCCGGCCCCCGGCCCGCCTCCACGTCCTGCAGCATCGAGGTCTTGTGCTTGCCGATCTGCGCCGCGCCCTCGATCCGCCGGTCCAGGGTCACGCGGAAGGTGATGCCCAATTTGGTCGCCACCGCTTCCGCCTCGCGCATCATCTCCGCCGCCAGTTCGCGCGTGAGCGGGTATTGGCAGATGTCGACCAGGGTCGAGTGCGCCAGCGCGCTGATCGGATTGAAGCTGACGTTGCCCCATAGCTTGAGCCAGATCTCGGCGCGGATATTGTCGAGCACCGGCGACTTGAAGCCGGCGTTCTGGAAGCAGGCCGATACCGCAGCCACCCGCTCGCTCGCCGTACCGTCCAGTTCCCCCAGCGGGAAGCGCACGCCTTCGATGTGCCGGATGACGCCCGGCGCCACCAGTTCGGCGGCCGGATAGACCACGCAGCCGAGCACCCGCTCCGGTGGAATCCGGCGCGCCAACTCGCCGCCGGCGTCGACGCTGTGCACGGTGCGCCCGTCGAACTCGCCGCCATGGCGGTGGAAATACCAGAACGGTATGCCGTTCTGCATCGTCACGACCACGGTGCGCGGACCGAACAGCTTGCCGATCTGGGCCGATACCCCATCGACCTGGTGCGCCTTGAGGGCCAGGATCACCAGGTCCTGCTCGCCGGCTGCGTCATAATCGTCCGTCGCGCGCACCTGCGAGGCGACCCTCTCCTCCCCGTCCATCTCGATGAGCTTGATGCCCTTCGTGCGGATCGCCGCCAGATTGGCCCCCCGCACGATGAACGTCACCTCCTCGCCCGCCAGCGCCAACCTGGCGCCGACGAGGCCGCCAATAGCCCCCGCTCCAATTACTGCGATCTTCATGACCCACCCCTTGTCGTTTACTCGAACCGATTGATGAGCTTTCCGATGCCGTCGATCTCTACCTCGATCGTGCTGCCCGGCCGCATCGAGCCGACGCCGACCGACGTCCCGCACAGCAGGAGGTCGCCCGGCTCAAGTGTCATGTCCTGGGAAATCCGGCTGACCAGTTCGGCCACCGAAAACACCATGTCGTTGATCGGATAATCCTGGCGCACCTCGCCGTTCAGGGTCGTGCGCACCACCAGCATTGCCGGGTTGAGCCCGGTGGCGATCACCGGGCCGAACGGGCAAAAGGTGTCGAAGCCCTTGGCGCGCACCCACTGGGGAAAGGTCGGATCGCGCCCGATGATCTCGCCCACGGTGACGTCGTTGGCACAGGTGTAGCCGAACACGTAGTCGTGCGCCTCCTCGACCGGGACCGCGGTGCAGCGACGGCCGATCACGATCGCCAGCTCGCCCTCGAACGCCACCTTGCCCTCACACAGCGGCTTGCGGATCGTGCCGCCCGGCGCCAGGTGGGAGGTCGACGGCTTCATCAGGTAGAGCGGCTCGGCGGGCGGCGCCAGGCCCAGCTTCTGGCCGAGCGCGTGAAAGTTGTTCCACATCGCCAGGACCTTGCCCGGTACGCTCGGCGTGAGCACCTCGACCTCGTTCAGGTTCACCGCCATGTCGGTCCGTCGCGGGCTGTCGAACATATCGCCCTTGAAGATCCGGATCTTGTCGCCCTCGAGCGTGCCAAAACGTACGGTGTCGAGGTGTTGGAAGCGTATCCAGTGTCGGATCATGGGAAGTCTCTCGTACGTCGGGTCGGTGGATGCTCTGATTGTGGAAGAACGAAATCCGTATATCCTTGACCACGGTTAAGATTCGAAAATCTCAACCGTGCCGCCCGGGGCTACGCCCCGATCTGCCGCTGCTGCAGCGCGGACCAGTCGATGAAGGCTGCCGGATTGCAGCCGGCGGCGCTCAGCTGCGCCTGGCAGCGTTCCTTGGCGGCCAGGATCGCCTCGACCAGGAAATCCGCGTCGTGCGCGCTCAGGAGGTGGGATTGATGCCGCGCCAGATAATCGCGCAGGCCCGTACGGTCATCGGCGCCGGCGACCGCGTTCGCGTAGAGTCCGGTATCCCAGACCCAGCTCAGTCCCAGTTCATGAAACGCCGCGTTATAGGCATTGCACTCGGCATCGATGTTGCTGCTGCAGGTCGTCGTCATGGCAGTCTCCAGGTGGGTGGTTGCGGTCGAGCTGTCTTGAAACCATCGTAGTCGAACAAAATCATGAGTAATAGTGAAAGTTTTTAGGGATAATCATTAACGACTGCGTATACATGGGTGGGGAGAACCGATGAAGAACGCGACATTGCGTCAACTGAAAGTCTTCGAGACGGTCGCGCGCCGCCTCAGTTTTTCGCGCGCCGCCGAGGAACTGCACCTGACCCAGCCGGCCGTGTCGACGCAGATCCGCACGCTCGAGGGCCACGTCGGCATGCCCTTGTTCGAACAGCTGGGAAAGAAGATCTACCTGACCCAGGCGGGCGACGAGCTGCTGCACTTCTGCCGCGCCATCATCCAGCAGTTCGACGAAGCGGAAGATGCGATGGCGCAACTCAAGGGAATCGCCGGCGGCAAGCTGAACGTGGCCGTGATCAGTGCCGGCGACTATTTCTTTCCGCAGCTAATGGTCGCTTTCGCGCGCCAGCATCCGGGCGTGCAGCTGAACCTGACGGTGCACAACCGCGAGGAATTGCTGGACAAGCTGGCGGCGAACCGCACCGACCTGGCCGTGATGGTGCGGCCACCTGCCGATCTCGACACGCAGAACGATGCCTTCGCCCCCCATCCCTACGTGATCGTGGCTGCGCCCGACCACCCCTGGCTGATGGACGCGATCGCATCTCGATGACCGATCTGATCGGTCACCCGTTCGTGATCCGCGAACCGGGCTCCGATACCTGGTTCTCGATGCAGGACGCCTTCGGCCCCCGCCTGGATCAACTGAAGGTCGCCATGGAGATCAAGAGCACCGAGACGATCAAGCAGGCGGTGATCGCCGGGATCGGACTGGGTTTCCTGTCGTTTCATACGATCGCCCGCGAACTGGCCGCGGGCAGTCTGGTGGTGCTGGAGGTCGAAGGGTTTCCCTTGATGCTCAACTGGTATGTCGTGCATCGGAGAGAGAAGCGCCTGCCTCCGGTGGCGCGGGCGTTCCGTCAGTTCCTGCTGGACGAAGGCTACGCCCGGATCGCCGCGCTGATTCCGTCACCCGGATCCTGATCCTGTGGCGGCCCAGCCACGCGCGGCGAACAGGCGGATCACCGTAGAGATCACGGAAAAATGCCGGTTCTCATAGAGCAACATTCACATGCAGCATAACTGGTATCAGCACTCGAAATTGGAAGCGCCGGCAGGTAGTCCCTATATTTACTGCATCGCACAAACCAACTTTCAGGAGCCAGTCATGATCAACGCACCAGCCGGAACCACTTTCGCAGCCCCGTCGCACTCGCTGCTGTCGCTCATCGTCGCCTTCCTCACGCTCAACCTGCGCGAGAAGCTCGAGCCAGGCTACACCGGCCAGGATTCGGACCCGGCCTACTACGGTTGCGGCCTGTAATCTTCCGGGGCTAGCCCCCGGCGCAACACCCTTCAGCGCTGCAGCAGCGCACGTACGTGCGCCGCGCTGCCGCCCAGCAGCCCTTCGGCGCTGTAGCCGCCTTCGAGGATCGACACGATCCTGCCCTCGCACACCTCCCCTGCGATCTCCATCACTTCGCGCGTAATCCAGGCGTAATCCTCGTCTTCCAGGGTCATATTGGCCAGGGGATCGCAGTGGTGCGCGTCGAACCCGGCCGAGATCACGATCAGCTGTGGCGCGAAGCGCCGCAAGGCGGGCAGCAGCTCGCTCTTCACGGCGGCGCGAAACAGCGTCGAGCCGGCGCCCGGCGGCAGCGGCAGGTTGACGATATTGCCGCTGGCACCCGTCTCGTGTTCCGCACCGGTTCCCGGATACAGCGGCGACTGATGGGTCGAACCAAAGAATAGTTGTGGGCGGTGGAAGAATGCCGCTTGCGTTCCGTTGCCGTGGTGGACGTCGAAATCGACGACGGCGACGCGCTGCAGGCCATGCGCGTCGAGGGCGTAGGCCGCGGCGATGGCGGCCTGGTTGAAGATGCAGAAGCCCATCGCCCGCTCCGGCTCGGCGTGATGGCCGCAGGGCCGGGTCGCGCAGAAGACGTTGGCGGCCTCCCCCGCCACCACCGCATCGACCCCGGCGCAGGCGGCGCCGACGCAGCGCATCACCGCCTCCCAGGTGCCGCGCGACATCAGCGTGTCGCCGCCGTCCAGCGCCACCAGGCCGCTGCGCGGCGCCGCGGCGGCGATCGCGTCGACATACTCCTCGCCGTGCACCAGCAGCACCTGCCCGCGCGTGCCGAGCGGCGCCTCGCGCCAGGCCAGTTGCGAAAATTCGGGCTGGCGCAGCGCCTTCATCACCACGTGCAGGCGCTGCGGCGATTCGGGATGGCCCGGCCCGGGCTCGTGCGCCAGGCAGGCCGGATGATGAAACACCCAGGTATCCATATGATTCCCCCGATGGCGGAAGGCAGCCGCGTCAGGCGGTGGCGATGGCGTGGTTCGACATCCGCTCGATCGCCTGGCACAGCGCCGAATGATCGAGCTGGGCCATGCCGTGGGCGGCGCAGGAATTCATCAGCTCCTGGGCGCTGGCCGTATTCGGCAGCGAAAGGCCGAGGCTTTTCGCACCCTGCAGCGCCAGGTTCAGGTCCTTCTGGTGCAGCTCGATACGGAAGCCCGGCGCGAAGGTGCGCTTGACCATGCGCTCGCCGTGCACTTCCAGGATGCGCGAGGCGGCGAAGCCGCCCATCAGCGCCTGCCTGACCCTGGCCGGGTCGGCGCCCGCCTTCGAGGCGAACAGCAGCGCCTCCGCCACGGCCTGGATGTTGAGCGCGACGATGATCTGGTTCGCCACCTTGGTGGTCTGGCCATCGCCGTTGCCGCCCACCAGCGTGATGTTCTTTCCCATCAGCTCGAACAGCGGCCTGGCCCGGTCGAACGCCTCTTGCCCTCCACCGACCATGATGGTGAGCGTCGCGGCGCGCGCCCCCACCTCGCCGCCCGACACCGGCGCGTCGAGGTAGTCGCACTGGCGCTTGTTGATCTTTTTCGCGAATTCCTTGGTGGCCATCGGCGAGATCGAACTCATGTCGATCACGATCTTGCCGGGGGTAAGCCCGGCCGCCACGCCCTCGGCGCCGAACAGCACTTCTTCCACGTGCGGGGTGTCGGGCACCATCACGATGATGATGTCGGCGCGCTTGGCCACCTCGGTGGCGTTGGTGCAGACCGTGGCGCCGCCCTCGATCAGCGCCAGCGGCGGATTTTTCAGGTCGTGCAGGTACAGCTTGCAGCCGCCTTCCTGCAGCTTGGTGGCCATGGGGCCGCCCATGATGCCAAGGCCGATGAATCCTACTTTCGTCATGATGGTCTCCAGGTGTGTTGTCGTGCGAAGCGCTTCACGCGCTGTCACTGCGGGCCCTGATCAAAGGCCGTGCTCGCCGATCCAGTGCAGGCCCTGCGCGGTGCCGGCCCTGGGCTTGTACTCGCAACCCACCCAGCCGTCATAGCCGATCTCATCGAGCATGCCGAGCAGATAGCGGTAATTGATCTCGCCCGTGCCCGGCTCGAAGCGGCCAGGATTGTCGGCCAGCTGGATGTGGCGGATCAGGCCGAGGTTGGCCTTGATCGTCGCCGCCAGTTCGCCCTCCATGCGCTGCATGTGATAGATGTCGTACTGCAGGAACAGATTGTCGGAGCCGGCCGCGTGGATGAGGTCCAGCGCCTGGCGCGTACCATGCAGGAAGAATCCCGGGATATCGAAGGTGTTGATCGGTTCGATCAGGAGGCGGATTCCCTCGCCTTTGAGCTTGCCGGCGGCGAACCCGAGGTTCGACACCAGCGTGGACCAGGCCTCCTCCGGCGCGACGCCGGGCGGCACGATGCCCGCCAGGCAGTTGAGCTGCTTGACGCCCAGCCCCTTGGCATACGCGATCGCCGCGCCGACGCCGTCCTGGAACTCCGCTTCGCGTCCCGGATGGCAGGCGATGCCGCGCTCGCCGCCGGCCCAGTCCCCGGCCGGCAGGTTGTGCAGCACGAGTTCGAGGCGGTGTGCGTCGAGCCGGGCGGCGATGTCCTCCACCCGGTACGCGTAGGGGAACAGGAATTCGACGCCGCGAAAGCCCGCCCTGGCGGCGTGCTCGAAGCGGTCGAGGAAATCGACTTCGTTGAACAGCATGGTCAGGTTGGCGGCAAGTCTGGTCATCTCGGTCTCCTGTGCTGGCGTTATTCGACATCGAGGACGTCGTTGAACTCGTTGAGCGCGTCGATCTCCGTGCCCATCGCGATGTTGGTGACGCGCTCGAGGATGATCTCGACCACCACCGGCACGCCGTACTGCTGCATCAGCGCGCGGGCGCGCTCGAAGGCGGGGATGATGTCATCGGGCCGGAACACCCTGAGCGCCTTGCAGCCCAGGCCCTCGACCACGGCGACGTGATCGACGCCATACCCTTCCAGCTCGGGCGCATTGACGTTCTCGAACGCCAGCTGGACGCAGTAGTCCATCTCGAAGCCGCGCTGGGCCTGGCGGATCAGGCCGAGGTAGGCGTTGTTTACCAGGACGTGGATGTACGGCAGCTTGAACTGCGCCGCCACCGCCAGCTCCTCGATCAGGAACTGGAAATCGTAGTCGCCCGAGATGGCGACGATGTCGGCGTCGGGATCGGCCACGCGCACGCCGAGCGCCGCCGGGATGGTCCAGCCCAGCGGGCCGGCCTGGCCGCAGTTGATCCAGTGGCGCGGGTGGTTCACATGCAGGAACTGGGCGGCGGCGATCTGCGACAGGCCGATGCTGGCCACGTAGCGCACGTCGCGTCCAAAATAGGCGTTCATCTCGTGGTAGACGCGCAAGGGGTTGACCGGCACGGTGTCGAAGTCGCTCTTGCGCAGCATGGTGCGCTTGCGCTCCTGGCATTCTTCGAGCCATTCGGTGCGGTCCTGCAGGCGTCCGCTCGCGCGCCATTCGCGCGCCACCTCCACCAGCAGTGCGAGCGCGGCCTTCGCGTCGGACACGATGCCGAGATCCGGACCGAACACGCGCCCGATCTGGGTCGGTTCGATATCGATGTGCACGAAGGTGCGGTCCTTGGTGAACACCTCGATGCCGCCGGTATGGCGGTTGGCCCAGCGGTTGCCGATGCCCATCACGAAATCGGAAGCCAGCAAGGTCGCATTGCCGTAGCGGTGGCTGGTCTGCAGGCCGGCCATGCCCGCCATCTGCGGATGGTCGTCGGGGATCGATCCCCATCCCATCAGGGTCGGGATGACGGGCACGCCCGTGATCTCCGCGAACTCCACCAGCAGCGCCGAGGCGTCGGCATTGATGATGCCGCCGCCGGCGGTGATCAAGGGGCGGCGCGCCGCGTTCAGCATGTCGAGCGCCTTCTCGACCTGGGCGCGGGTCGCCTGCGGCTTGTGCAGCGCCAGCGGCGCATAGGTGTCGCCGTCGAACTCGATCTGCGCCATCTGGACGTCGATCGGCAGGTCGATCAGCACCGGGCCGGGCCGGCCGGAGCGCATCAGGTGGAAGGCCTGCTGGAACACGCGCGGCACCAGGGCCGGCTCGCGCACCGTGACGGCCCACTTGGTCACGGGCCTCGCGATCGACTCGATGTCGACCGCCTGGAAGTCTTCCTTGTACAGGCGGGCGCGCGGCGCCTGGCCGGTAATGCAAAGAATAGGTATCGAATCGGCTTGCGCCGAATAGAGGCCCGTGATCATGTCGGTGCCGGCCGGCCCGGAGGTGCCGATGCACACGCCCAGGTTGCCGGCCCTGGCCCGGGTATAGCCTTCGGCCATGTGCGAGGCGCCTTCGACGTGGCGCGCCAGGTAGTGGCGGATGCTGTCGCGCTTGCGCAGCGCTGCGTAGAAGGGATTGATCGCGGCGCCGGGCACGCCGAAGGCGACCTCGATGCCCTCTTTTTCCATCACCAGCACCGCTGCCTCTGCTGCTGTCATCCTTGCCATTCCAACCTCCAGGCTCATGAACGCACGATTGCGATGACCTTATGCTAGAGCGTCGCGGCGCCGATGATAAGAACACAAAAAGTAGGTGTATTCGATCTCTGGAGTATGGAATACTGGAGGCATGGACAAGGTCAAACAGATGTGGGCCTTCGTCGACGCCGTCGACAAGGGCAGCCTGGCGCGCGCCGCGCTGGGGCAGAACATCACGCCGGTCATGCTGGGGCGCCGCATCGATGCGCTCGAACGCCGGCTGGGCGTCAAGCTGCTGCACCGGACCACGCGCCACCTGACGCTGACCGAGTCGGGGTCGGTATTCCTCGAGCATTGCCGCAGGCTGCTGGCCGACATCGACCTGGCCGAGACCATCGTCTCCGAAGGACGCGACCAGGCCAGCGGGCACCTGATCGTGTCGGCGCCGGCTGCCTTCGGACGGCTGCACGTGGCGCCGCACGCGCCGGCCTACCTGGCGGCCAATCCGAACGTGCAGATCTCGTTCAACCTCACCGACCACGTGGTCGACCTGGTGCGCGAAGGCTATGAGCTGGGGATCAGGATCGGCGGCGTGCTCGATCCGAGTTTCGTCGCGGTGCGGCTGGCAACCAACCGCCGGGTGGTGTGCGGCACCCCGGATTATTTCGCGCGCTGCGGCGTCCCGCGCACGCTGGAGGAGCTGGCGCAGCACAACTGCCTCGCCTTCAATCTGCAGGGCGGGCAGCAGCGCGGCTGGTACTTCCAGAAGGACGGCAAGCCGGTGACCGTCAAGGTGGACGGCAACCTCGATTGCAACGACGGCGAATTGCTGCACCGCTGGGCCAGCGAAGGACTGGGGCTGGCCTGGCGGTCGACCTGGGAGATCCAGGCGCAGCTGGCGAGCGGCGAACTGGTCACGGTGCTCGACGAGTACGCGCTGCCCGACTACGACATCATGGCGGTCTACATGCAGCAGCGCCACCTGCCGGCGCGGGTACGCAGCTTCATCGACACCCTCAAGGCGGTCTATGCCCAGCCCGGATACTGGACCCGGCCAGGCATGAGCCGGCCCTAAATCACCCGTTCGTCGCGCAGCAGCGCGATCTGCTCGCGCGAATAGCCCAGGTCGGCCAGCACTTCATCGGTATGCTCGCCCAGCAGGGGCGAACGGCGCACCTCGGTCGGGCTGTCGGACAGCTTGATCGGATTGCCCACGCTGAGGTAGGGGCCGCGCTCGGGATGATCGACTTCGACGATCGTGCCGGTGGCGCGCAACGACGGTTCCTGGGCGATTTCCTTCATCGACAGGATCGGGCCGCAAGGGATATCGTATTTATTCAGGATATCCATCGCCTCGAACTTGGTGAGCGTGGTGCTCCACTCCTCCACCGTGGCGAAGATCGACATCAGGCGCGGCAGGCGCGCCTTCGGGGTCGCGTAATCGGGGTCTGTGATCCACTCCTCGCGCCCGATCAGCTTGCACACCGCGGGCCAGACCTGGGCCTGCGCGATGAAATAGATGTACGCGTTCGGATCGCTCTCCCAGCCCTTGCACTTGAGGATCCAGCCGGGTTGCCCGCCGCCCGAGGCATTGCCGGCGCGCGGGACCGACTCGCCGAACTGGCCGTCGGCGAACTGCGGATATTCTTCCATGACGCCGTTGCGCTCGAGGCGCTGCTGGTCGCGCAGCTTGACCCGGCACAGGTTCAGCACCGCATCCTGCATCGAGGTAAGCACCTTCTGGCCGCGGCCCGTGCTGTTGCGCTGGTAGAGCGCGGTGACGATGCCCAGCGCCAGGTGCAGGCCGCTGCCGCTGTCGCCGATCTGGGCGCCGCTGACCATCGGCGGGCCATCGTCGAAACCGGTGGTGGCCGCCGCGCCGCCGGTGCACTGGGCCACGTTTTCATAGACCTTGCAGTGCTCGTAGGGGCCGGGACCGAAACCCTTGACCGAGGCCACGATCATGCGGGGATTCAGCTGCTGGATACGCTCCCAGGAAAAGCCCATCCGATCGAGCGCGCCGGGCGCGAAATTCTCGACCAGCACGTCGCAGTGCTTGATCAGCGTCTCCAGCACTTCCTTGCCGGCCGGCCGCTTGGCGTCGAGCGTCATGGAGCGCTTGTTATGGTTGAGCATGGTGAAATACAGGCTGTCCACGCCCGCGATGTCGCGCAACTGGCTGCGTGTCGCATCGCCCTCGCCGGCGCGCTCGACCTTGATGACGTCGGCCCCGAACCAGGCCAGCAACTGGGTGCAGGTCGGTCCGGACTGGACATGGGTGAAATCGAGGATGCGAACGCCTTCCAGTGCCTTGCCCATACCAGTTTCCTCCGAAGATTTAACTCAGCCATTGCATTCTGCTCCCGGCAGCGCATTCGTGCACGCTGCACTGCACACTTCACCCATCGGCGCGTGGGAACAAAACGCCGTTTGATCTTAACGAGACGCACCGGACGAGCTCAATGACCGCAGTCAAGATTCATGAAATGACGTTTTAACATCGAAACCGCGCCGCCCAGGCAAGAAAAACGGGCTTCCGAAGAAGCCCGTTTCCCTGTCATGCCGCACCGGGGCTGTCAGGCAGGCAAAGGCCCCTTCCCGACCGCGTTTTCTTCCGCGTAGCGACTCCTGGAGTAGCTGACGTGATTGCGCAGCACCGGCCGCAGCACGGTAATCGCCAGCAGCGCCGCAGTCAGGTCCATGATGGCCACCGTGTACAGGACGGTCGACCAGGTGCCGGTCGCCTCCATCATCAGGTTGCCGACCGGGACGAACAGCGCGCCGATACCTTTCGCGGTGTACAGCACCCCGTAGATCTTGCCGATGTGCTTGGTGCCGAAGGCATCGCCGGCCAGCGCCGAGAACAGCGAGTACACCTCGCCCCAGGCCAGGAACACGACGCCGGACAGGATCAGGAAGGCATACGGATTGTGGCCGAAGTAGCCGAGCGCGATGATGCCGCAGCCTTCGAGCGTGAACGCGATGACCATGGTCTTCTCGCGGCCGATGTGGTCCGAGATCCAGCCGAACAGCGGCCGCGAGACGCCGTTCATGATCCGGTCGAGCATCAGCGCCAGCGGCAAGGCGGCCATCACGAAGAAGTGCAGGTCGACCTGGAATTCCTTCACGCCGAGATCCTGCGCGATCACGCCCAGCTGCGCCACCGCCATCATGCCGCCGGTGACCACCAGCACGAACATCACCAGCATCAGCCAGAACAGCTTGGTGTTCAGCGCTTCCTTGAGCGTGTAGTCATGCGTCGATTGCACCAGCTTGCTCGACTTCTTGACTTCGGCCGCTGTTGGCGAGCGCAGGAACCAGGCGGCGACGAAGGCCAGGGTGCCTTGCAGGATGCCGAAGAACAGGAAGGTCTGCTGGAAGCCCGACGACTCGATCATGGCCGCGATCGGCAGGATCGTGGCGGCCGAACCGGCGCCATACCCACCCGCGGTGAGGCCGACGGCCAGGCCGCGGCGATCCGGGAACCACTTGATCGCGTTATTGATGCAAGTGGCGTAGATCGAGCCCACGCCGATACCGCCGACGGCCGCACCCGCATAGAACCCGGCCAGGGTGGTGGCTTGCGAATTGATGATCCAGGCCAGGCCGATGAAGATGGCGCCGAAGGCGACCATCATGCGGGGACCGAATTTATCGATGAAGTAGCCTTCGAGCGGCGCGAGCCAGGTCTGGACGATGACGAACAGCGTGAACGCGACCTGGATGCTAGCCCGCGACCAGCCGAACTCACCCTGGATTTCTGGAACGAACAGGGTCCACGCATACTGGATGTTCGCCGTGGCGATCATGCAGACGACGCCGACGGCGAGCTGGAACCAGCGCGTATTGCCGGACGCCGGTTGATGGGGCTGAAGCGCGGCTGCCGATGAATTATGCATTTGGCGCTCCTTGATCGGTGAGGTGTTGTTGTTTCAGACCTGCAGACGGATATGCGGGCGCCGGGGGCACCTGCCTGGTTATGGTTTCCAGCATTTTCATGTCTCCACTTTTTTTGGTGTGATGTGCATGCTCCACGTCGAGTCCTGGACCCGCGCGCCAACCCCTACGCCTTTTCTAGTTAAATCAAGCTCATTGAATAGTTAAAGCACCCTGCCATCAAAAAGGACGTCGGCATGCTCCTGGCGGCCGAACTGCCTACCAGGCGAGACAGCCGCTCGATACAGTTCTCCAACAGTGCTCTTCGGATTGTGAATGTGCGCTATTGCCGCTCTCCTCTTTGTGCAAGATTGCTGCCTGGACGACCGCAAAGGTATTGCGCTCCCTGCTTTCACTTCAGCGCCCGGGAGGCGCCGTTGCATCGGGGTTAATCAAAACAGTGAAAGTGAGATGATGTTGCTGGAGCCGATTTCGAGAATCATTGACCGCGGTTATGTTTTGAGATTTTTGAGAACCGGCAGTCGAAGGCTTGGCATGTGGTGCACCCGCCGTACTGACGCGGGACAAGCCGCGCCGCGTGACATGGCGTTCGCCGTGCGAGGTGCAGGCGAACCTTGATGGAGAAGTGATGGTCGACTGGCAGCCTGCCGCTGATCCGTTCCGGGTAGTTGGAATGTGTCGGATGAACATTTGGCCGCCGTGCAGTATGTGGTAGGCAGGAGCAGAAGATGCGCTACCGGATCTGCGCCGGTGAGGCATCGATTTTTCTGATCGAAACCTGAAGTTATCGTCAGAAAGTAATCCGATTATTACAGATATTTTTCTGTATAGACATTTATTTCCAGGCAACACTGGATTGAAATTTATTTTAAGAAATTTTTATTTACTGAATCCAATATTTAAGTCGGTCGGTGACGACTTTCCGACGTACCAGGCGCCGAGCTGCGCACCAATCAACACCGAACCCCGCGACCGGCGCACGGCGTCGGCATTCAGGAAGATCAGTTCCTTGCCGGGCGGTTTCTCGAAAAAAAGCGCGAAAGAGACACCGCCGCCGCTGAACATCCCCATTTCCTGGCCCTTGCGCACCCGCGCGCCGCGCCGCACGGCCGGATCGAACACGATGCCGGACGCCGCACGCGTGCCCGTCGGGATGCAGCACACATGGCCATGGTCGGCGGTCCTGATCACGATCACCCCGCTGGCGAAGCCGCCGGGAATGGTGAACGGGTCGAACAGGACTTCGCCATGCACGGGCGCCCACCAGCGCTGGAAGTCATACGGCCCCAGCGTCGTCTGGAACACCCGGCCGCCCTCGAACAGCTCGACCAGCCGGTAACGGTCGACCAGCGCCTGCTGCTGGGGCGCGCTCGTCGCAAGGAGATCGGCCAGCGTGCAATGCCTGCTCCCGAAGCGGAATGCGTCCGCGCGTGCCGGTGCGCCATCGGTCGGGCAGGCGACGGTCCGGTTCGAATCCGGATCGGCGACGGGACGTGCCAGCGCGGGATCGTCGAAGGGTCGGGTCAGGAAGGCATTCCAGCTGTTCCAGTAGGGCGGCGCGCCGGCATCCTTGCGCCACAAGGAGAAGCGGTATCGCTCCTTCACCGCCGCCGACAGCCACTGTTCGCCATCGACACGGAAGCCCACGTTCGAGGCCGGGCTGTCCAGGAAGGCATGCCAGTCGTTCAGGATGTTCGACGCCAGGAGCTTGACGACTGGATGCCTGAACAAGGCGGCGCCGCTCGCGGTCCGGCCGATATCCGCCAGGAAGGCGGAAAACGGCAGGCCGATCAATTCGCCCTCGACGAAGCCCGGCGCATGGGTGAGCATCGTGTTGAAACCATGCAGCAAGGCGTCGACATCCTGGATGCGCGGAGAATGCGTACCGACGCTGGCCAGGCATTCGGCGCAGGCCTTGTCGGCCAGGCGGCGGACGTCTTCGTTGTCCTCGATGTAGGTGGCCAGCGCCTGCACCGATGGCGCCAGCGGCATCCTTCCGGCGCCCAGCACGCGTTCGACATACCTCCGCATGCCGGCACTGCCATGGCGGGGGAGCCAGCCGCCGTGCGGATCGCCCGAACCGGGGTGGATGTCGGATTGCGCGTCATGCGGTGCGGTCGTCACTGCGTATCTCTCGGATGATCAAAACAGAAAGATCACCTTTTTAACCGCCGTTCGATCGCGCCCGTTTGACATCGATCAGTCCGTTTTCAGGACATTCCGGATGGGTAGATCCACAGATCTGCAACCTCACATCCCACCGCGAGGTGGCACGATGGCCACGCTCGTGATCGTCCCGACAAGCCGCAAGCGCTTCCAATTGTCGTCAAACTGTAATGGACTGTCTTCTATGTCTGGAGGATGTGTTAATTGGACACTTGGTCTTATACAATGCGAGACGGAGGAGAAAATTGTATGTACCGAGTGATGTTGGTGGAAGACGATGCGCGCCTGGCCGAGCTCGTCACCGAATACCTGTCCGGCTATGAATTCGCGGTCGAACTGGTCACGCGCGGCGATGCGGCGCTCGACCGTTTCAAGGAGCTGGCGCCCGACGTGGTGATCCTCGACCTGATGCTGCCGGGCCTGGACGGCATGGTCGTGTGCCGCCAGATTCGCGACCAGTCCGACGTGCCCATCCTCATCCTCACCGCGCGCGAAGACTCCTATGACGAAGTATCCGGCCTCGAGCAAGGCGCCGACGACTTCGTCAACAAGCCGGTCCAGCCGCGCGTTCTGCTGGCGCGCCTGCGCGCGCTGATGCGCCGCACCCAGGCCAAGTCGGGCGTCGATGCGCGCGTGCTGCAGTTCGGCGCGCTGCGCATCGTCACTTCCGACCGCAGCGTGGTCTGGCGCGGCCAGCCCTGCGTGCTGTCGAATACCGAGTACAAGCTGCTGCTGGTGCTGGCCGAGGCGGCCGGACGCGTGCTCTCGCGCGACGCCCTGCTCAAGAAGATGCGCGGCATCGAGTTCGACGGCCTCGATCGCAGCATCGACAACTGCATCTCGAAGCTGCGCCGCAAGTTCGACGATGCCGAATCCGAAAAGATCAAGACGGTGTGGGGCGAAGGTTACCTGTTCTCTCCCTCCGCCTGGAATTGACGACCTGCCCATGAAACCTGCGCTCGGCAGGTTTTTTTACGTCGGAAGCTTATTCGAACAGCGGCACGATCGCCAGCGGGGCGTTATAGGTAACGACCTGGCCCGCCGGCTGCGCGCCGAAACGGTAGGTCACGACCGGGAACCCACCGTCGGCGTCACCCGCGAAGGCAGCGCCGCGCGAAGGCGCCAGCGCCTGTTCGGCGCCGCGCGCACGCACCCGCACGCCAGCCGCCTCGCCGTCTTTCGGGAACACCAGGCGCACGCCGGTGCATTGGAGGCCGCGCGCCGAATTGTCGGCATAGCGGGCAAAGCCGAGCGCCTGCTCGCAGGCCGCGCGCAGGTCGGCCACCTCGTAGGCGCCGTCGGCGCGCAGCGCCAGCGAAACCCGCGGCTTGACCGTGAAGCCGCCCGGCGGCCGGGTCAACGTCAACACCGCGTTCTCGTCATAAGCCGCCTTGAGCAGCGGCAGCACGGCACGGCCGAGCGGATCCAGCGCCAGGCTGGTCCGGACGCTCTTGCCCTGGATGAGCAGTTGCGCGCCCGGTTGCAGCACGCCCTTGTCGCGCGGCAGCACCTGCAAGTGGTTGTTCAACAGATTCTTGGGGCCACCGTATTTGTCAAACAGCACCATCGCGCGGTAGGCGTCACGATAGTTCACCCATTCCCCGGCGCGCGGCTGCGCCACGGCCAGTCCGGCCGTCAGCAGCAAGGTCACGCAGGCGGTGAGGTGTGCGCGTCGCATCATCAAAACCGGTAGGCGAAGGCGGCCGAAACCGTCACGTTGGTGGGCCGCTCGACGAGCGGGCTATTGCGGACACTGCCGACCAGGCGCGTGGCCTGGACATTGGTGACCAGCATCCAGGAGGGGCTCAAGGCCCAGTTCCAGCGCACGCCGGCGCGGACATCCTTGAGGCCGCCGCCCGGGCGATAGGGCGGATTGCCGCTTTGCCAGGCTTCCTGACCGGTGACGCCGAAATAGGCGCGGCTGTAGTCGGCGTTGACGACCGTGGCGCCGGCATTGAACGAGATCGTGTGCTGCGGCGCGAGCTGCACGGCCAGGCGCTGCACGCCCAGTTCCATGCGCGCGCCGTCGCGGTCGTTGCCTGCGCCAAACAGCACGCTGCTGGTCAGCCGCCATTCCGGCGCCAGATAGTAATTGAAGAAGAAACCGCCTTCGAGCCGGGTGCTCACGTCTTCCATGCCCGTCAGACGGTTCCCGGTACGTGCGTAATGCAAGGGCGAGGTCGATACGCCGACGCCATCGACGATGCGGCCCGTGCCGGACTCGTCACGGTTCGGGTGGACCGTCAGCAGCGGACCGTACTCGACCGTGGGACGGTTGGACAGATGCATCCCTGCGCTCATGCCGGAAATAAAAAGGCCGTTGCTCCATTGGACCTGGAGCACCGGCAAGGCTGAAACCTTTTGGCTGTCCGCCCCTTCGTAACGCGGCCGCGAGACGGCGCCCAGCCCTGCGTACATGTCGCGGCTGCCGTCGGGCATCGGGTTGGTGGCCGGCGTCTGCGCACTTGCTGCGGTGCTCGCAGCCGCCAGGGCCAGGGCGAAGAATGGTTTCATCGTGAAATTACTCGGAGAGTTTGTTTGTCGATATTTTACGTCGAGCAAGCTTCGCTCTCCCATCCCATTATGACAAACGCCGCATGCCCGTTGGGGTTGCATCCGCCGTCAGGCCTGGGACCCTTGCTATGCGCCGCGCCGGCGCTTCGGAACCGGCCGGCGCGGCGCCGTACTCGAAGGCAGCGCTCGCGCGCACCATGCTCATAAGCACTTCCTTATGGTCGAGGCGCGGCCCGCTCCGGGTCGCTTCCTGCTTGAATAAAAAAACCCACCGATATTCCATTGCTGGCGCATCAGGTGGGCAAACGGAAAACCTGATGATGAGAAAGATGGTAATCGTTCGGCCCCACGTCATGCACCCTCCAGATGTCGGCCAATTGTCGTCAATTTGTAAGCCGCCCTGTGTGCTCTCTCCTTTGGATTACCGGTACCACCGTTGCGCCTGTACAATTCGTGCCCGAGGAGACACCATGCAGCCGGCACCACCGCCAGACCGACAGTTACCCAGGACGCGCCCGTGAACCGGATCTTCTTCCGCTTCTTCGTGCTCGTCATGCTGTCGATCACGGCTGCCACCTTCGTCATCTATTTCGCGTTCGCGCGCCTGTTCGGCGACCCGCTGGACGACATCGCGCGGCGCCAGGCCGCGGCCCAGATCTTCCTGCTCGAACAATACGTGGACCAGGCGCCCGAAGACGAATGGCTGGGCCGCCTGAACAATGTGCGCGAAGTGTCCGACGTGCGCTACGACCTGATGCCGCTGGCCCAGGCGCTGGACGCCGTCGGCGCCGGCCAGCGCGCCGAGCTCGAACGGGGAAACATCGTGATCGATGTGCCCGGCAAATCCCTGTACCGGCGGGTCGACCTGGATGGCGAACGCTATATCGGCAGCCAGGACGACGTCTTGCACGCCCACGACTTGCCGATCGATATCGGGCAGGCGCTCAAGATGGAGTTGCTGCGCTACGTGATCGTCGCCATCGCCCTGCTGCTGCCGATCGCGCTGTGGTCGCGCTCGCACTGGCAGGGCTTGCAGTCGCTGTCGCGCATGGCGGACGAGTTCGGGGCCGGCAAGCTGTCGGTGCGCGCCCGGTTGAAACCGTCGGACGCCGTCTATCCGCTGGCGGAACGGATCAACCACATGGCCGGCCGCATCGAGAATTTGATGGAATCCCAGCGCAGCCTGCTGCACTCGGTGTCGCACGAACTGCGCACGCCGATCGCGCGCCTGGAATTCGCGCTCGAGCTGCTCGACGCCAAGGCCAGGGATCCCGAGCTGAGCCGCCGCATCGCCGCCATGGAGGGCGACCTGTCCGAACTGAACAACCTGGTCAAGGAGCTGCTCGATATGAGCAAGCTCGACAGCGCGCGCACCTTGCAGCGCACCCCGGTCGACCTGGACGCCCTGCTGCGCGACTGCTGCGCCACCCTGCCGCCCTCGCCGCAACAGGTGGCCTGCGAGCTGGCGGACGGGCTCGGCACGATCGAGCTCGATGCGCGCCTGCTGGCGCGCGCGGTCGGCAACCTGCTGCGCAATGCCCAGAAATATGCGCGGGGAGGGATCGTGCTGTCGGCGCGGCGCACGCCGGATGGCGTCGCGATCGCCGTCGACGACGACGGCCCCGGCATCCCCGCCGAAGAACGCGACAGGATCTTCGATCCCTTCTACCGCCTCGACCGCAGCCGCGACCGCGCCACCGGCGGCTTCGGGCTCGGCCTGTCGATCGCGCAGAAGGCCGTGGTGTTGCATGGCGGGAGCCTGCAGGTCGAGACATCAGGCCTGGGCGGCGCGCGCTTCGTCATCACCCTGCCGGACACCCTGCCAGATAAATAAACGAATTCGTTTACTTATTGTCGGGCCAGGCGTAAGCTGGGCAGGTTGCCAATTTCATCATTGCCATGAACGAACGCCTGCTGATCGGCACCCTGTGCGGCCTGGGCCTGCTGTCCACCGTCGGCGCCTCCCTCCCCTATCCCATGCTGGCGCCGCTGTTCGCCGACGGCAATGCCAATGGACTGAACAGCTTCCTCGGCCTGCCGCCCAAGCTGCTGCTGGGGATCGCGCTCATGATCAACCCGGTCGGCCTGCTGATCGGCAGTGCGATCCTGGGTCCGCTATCTGACGGCTTCGGCCGGCGGCGCGCCCTGCTCCTGACCACCGCCGGCGCCGCGCTCGGCCACCTGCTGACGGCAGTGGCGATGGTGATGGAATCCTATCCGCTGTTCCTGGCGGCGCGCTTCTTTACCGGCCTGCTGGAGGGCAATGGCGCGGTGATGCGGGCATTGGTCATCGAGCGCATCAAGGGGCCGCTGCGCAACCACGCGCTGTCGTGGCTCAACGGTTCGTTCAACCTGGGCTGGCTGGTCGGCCCAATGCTGGCCGGCTTCACCATGGCGCTCGGGCCGGCGGTGCCCTTCTACATCGCCGCCGGCGCACTGCTGCTCGGCACGCTGGGCGTGCTGGTCTCGATCCCGGCCGCGCCCGCCCAATCCCACCTGCAGCGGCAGCGCTGGTGGACGGTCGCGCGCGAGCGCCACGCCCTCACCCTGCTGCGCCATCCGCCGCTGCGCACCCTGTTCACGGTCCACCTTGCCTATTGCTGCGGCGTCGCGGCGCTGTACGAGTTCTTTCCGCTGTGGCTGGTGGACGTGGGCGGCTACGATGCGCGCCAGATCGCCGTCGTCAATATGGGCATGTGCGCGCTGATGACCATGGCCGCCCTGTTCGCCGGCCACGCCAGCCGGGTCGAGGGACGGCTGCGCGCCGGCTGGTATGCGGCCGCGGCCGCCTCGGCCGTGCTGTGCGTGGGCTTCGGCAACCTGTGGATCGGCATCGCCGGCATCCTCCTGTTCGGCGCACCGCATGCCTTCTACAACACCGCGCTGCAGACCTGGGCGGCGGACGAGTTCGCGCCGCACGGCCAGGGCTCGGTGATGGCCCTGCTGTCGACCATCTTCTGCCTGGCGAATATCCTGATGGCGCTGGCCGGCGCCGTACTGACCCTGGTCGATACCCGCCTGGTGCTGGTCGTCGGCGGGCTGCTCGCCGCCTGGGCCTCGGTCGCCCTGCGCCGCTGGAGCGCGCGCAGCCCCCATCCCCACCTGGAGAACGCATGAACACACCGGAACGCATCCTGTTGCAGCTCAAGATGCGCGGACCGCAGACCGCGCAGGCCCTGGCCGATGGGCTGGGGCTGACGTCGATGGGCGTGCGCCGCCACCTGGATCAGGCGCAGGATAAGGGGCTGGTGGAAAGCCATGACAGCAGCGGCAAGGTCGGCCGCCCGGTGCGGCGCTGGAGTTTGAGCGAGGCCGGCCATGCCCGCTTTCCCGACCGCCATGCGGAGCTGACGGTCGACCTGATTGGACAGGTGCAGGCGCTGTTCGGGCCGGCAGCCATGGAGCGCCTGATCGCCGCCCGCGAGCAGGCCAGCGAAGCGCTGTACCGCAGCCGGCTGCATGAGGTGGCGCCGGACGCGCCGCTGGCGCGCCGGGTCGAAGCCCTGGCCCGGGTACGCGACGAAGAAGGATATATGGCCGAGGCGCAGCCACAGGAAGATGGCGGCGTCCTGCTGGTCGAACACCATTGTCCGATCTGCGCGGCGGCGGCGGCCTGCCAGGATTTCTGCCGCTCGGAGCTGGCCGTGTTCGAGCGGGTGCTGGGACCGGAGGTGAAGGTGGTGCGGATCGAGCACCAGCTCGGCGGGGCGCGGCGCTGCGCCTACGCGGTCACGCCGCGGACCGCCGAATAGAACAACGGCGTCCGCAGGGGACGCCGTGTCGGCTTACTTCCGGGTATCGATGCGGCCGTCGTGATCGGGGTGCGAGCGCACATGGGTCACGCCGTACCACAGATGCTCCCACCAGTGATCGCGCGAACGCACGGTCGTCAGGCATTTCTTGTCGAACCCTTCCTTGAACACTTGATCGGGGCAGAGGTTCGACGCCATCGCGTGACGCTGGTTTTCGGCATGGACGAGCGCAATGCCGAACCAGACGGTGGTCAGGACGAAGATCAGCGCCAGCGTCCACGCGAGGTGATTCACGTTACTGGTCTCGAACAAGTTTTCCTCTTTGGGCCGGGACCCTTCGTAAATCTTGAGGATCTCGCCTTCGACTTTATCGGTCATTTTTCCTTGGCTGCCTTCGCCACCAGTGCATCAAGGACCTGGCCGGTCGCCGTCATCAGCTGGCCCATGTCCTGGATCTTGTTGGATTGCGCCACCGTTGCCGGCGACACGACGTATTTGCCGTCGATGACGACGGTCGGGGTGCTGCTGGCCTTGTATGCTTCGGCGATCTGCGGCAGGCGCTTGAGCTTGGTCTGCACGCCGAACGAGTTCCACGCTTCGAGGAACTTGGCTTTATCCAGGCCGTTGGAGGTGGCCCAGGCGATGATGTCGTCGTCCTTCATCAGGCGCTTGCGCTCGACGTGCACGGCGCGGAACACGCGATGATGATACTCCTCCAGCTTGCCCATGGCGTCGAGCGTCAGGAACAGGCGGGCTTCGGGATCGCTGGCGCCCTGGAACGGCAGCGGGATGCGGCGCATCACGATGTTGTCACCCTGCTTCTTGACCCAATTCACCAGGCTCGGCTCGAACGCGTTGCAGGCGCCGCAGTGGTAGGCGAAGAATTCGACCACTTCGACCTTCTTGCCGACCGTCTGGGTCGGCTGCGGGTTCGCGAGCACGGTGTATTCGGCGCCAACCTGAGGATTGGTCGGCGAGGCATTGGCGAAACCGGCGACCAGGGCAGCGGCAACGAGGGCGAAACGCAGGGTGCGCATAAAATCCTTCCAAAAGAATGAACGAACGACCGCGAGATTACCACTTTTTGTGGTTGCCCTGTCCCGGGAGCACGATTTTTTGCATTTGCTTACGGCTGAAACAAGGGCTGATGACTTTCAATCTACGCCGGCGGCGTGAATAGTCAAGCCGTCAAGGCCGGCGCCCGCGCGCTTCTTCGAGCAGCGCGCAGATGCGGGTGGCGCCCTCGGCCGTGCGCGGCCCCGCCCGGCTGGTCAGGTCGCCATCGATTGCGAACAGGTTGCCGCGCTTTACCGCCGTCATGCCCTTGTAGGGTTGCCATATTTTCCAGCCGGGATCCTCGGGATCGTCGCGCTTGCCCACCAGGATGACTTCGGGATCGGCTTCGATCACCGCCTCGACGCCGACCTCGGGCGCGATCGTCTTCAGGGCGCCGAACAGGTTGCGTCCGCCGCACAGGCGCAGGATGTCGCTGGCGATGTGGTCGTCGTTGAGGGTGTATAACGGGCGATCCCAGACCTGGTAGAACACGCCCACCTGCGGACGCCCGGCGTAGCGCGTCCTCAGCGCCGCGATGCGCGCCGTATACTCTTGCGCCGCCTGCCGGGCCGCCGGTTCGGTGCCGAGCAGCCGGCCCAGGCGCAGCAGGCTGTCGCCGACCTGTGCCAGCCGGCTCGGCTCGCTGTGATAGATGGGTATCCCCAGCCGCGACAGTTGCTCGATCTGGCGCGTCGGGTTGCCGCTATGCCAGACCACCAGCAGGTCGGGTTTCAGGGCCAGCAAGCGCTCGACATCGATCCTGTTGTAGCTGCCGACCAGGGGCAGCTTTTTCGCCGCTGCGGGATAGTCGCTGTAGTTCACGGCGCCGACCACGCGCGCCCCGCCGCCGGCCGCGAACAGCAGCTCGGTGACATGGGGCGCGAGCGAGATCACCCGCTGCGCCGGACGCGCCAGCGTGACCGTGCGCCCGGCGTCGTCGACGACGGCGATCGCCGCCAGCGCGTTGATCGACGTTGCGGCCAGCACGGCCGCCAGCGCGGACTTCATGGCCTCAGAAGTCGAAGCGCAGCGACAGTTTGAGCTGGCGGCCATCGCTCGGATAGATGCCGGCGCGGCAGTTGTAGGCCTGGCTGTAGTACTGGCGGTCGGCCAGGTTCAGGCCCGACACCGCCACCTCCCACGGGCCGAAGCGGCGCGCATAGCGGGCGTCGATCGTGGTGAACGACGGCATGCGGGTGCTGCAGCTGTTGGTGAAGTCGTCGCCGTAGCGCTGGCTGTCGACCCACTGGGCGCCGATGTCGGCGCTCTGGCCATCGCCCGGCGTCCAGGCCAGGCGCGCGGTGACGACGTGCTTCGGCACCAGCACCATCTCGCGGCCGGCGTTCGGGCCGTCGCGGAACTCGGCCTGCACGTATTGCCACGAACCAAGCAGGCGCCAGGCGTCGGCGAAGGTCGCTTGCCCTTCCAGCTCCACGCCCTGGCGGCGGGTCGGATCGAGGTTGGTGTTGGCGCCATAGCCGATGGTCGGGTCGTAGAAGATCTCGTTCGTCAGGCGGTGGCGGAACACACGGGCAGTCACTTTACGGGCATCGAGGCCGGCGCTGACGCCCAGTTCCAGGTCGCGCGAGGTCTGCGGCTCCAGCACGTCCAGGGTCGAACGGTAGGCGTTCTCGTCGATGTTGGCGATGCGGTAGCTGCGGCCGGCCTTGGCGAACACGGTCACGAGCGGCATCACGTCGATGCTGCCTTCCACGGTCCAGGCGTTGAGCGACTGCTTGCGGTGCTCGCCCAGGACTGGCGGGAACGCCAGCGGGTCGCTGTAGTCCTTCTCGAAACGCTCGTGACGGCCGCCGACCGCCAGGCGGGAGTTGTGCGGCACATTCCAACGCAGTTCGTCGCGCAGGTAGAAGGCTTTCGAGTCCTGGCGCGCGTCGCCGGCCGAGAAGCTGGAGGTGACCTTGCGGTCCCAGCGGATCAGGTCGATGCCGGTGACGAATTCGTTGCGCTTGTCGCCGAGGTCGAGGGTGTGACGCAGGCGCGGCGAGAACTGGGTCTGCCCGGCCTCGTAGATCGACGTCGATGGTGCGCCGAAATCGTAAGTGGACGAGACGTCGCGCTCGCGGTGCGACAGCTCGGCCGCCAGGTCGACGTTGCCGATACGGTGCTCCACGAAGGCGGTCACGCGATCGGTGTCGACCGAGCCGTAATCGTTCGGGGTATTGGTCTGGGTCGGAATGGTCAGGAACTGCTCTTCGCTCAGCGAGCCTGGCAGGCGCGAATCGGAGCGCGCGCTCTCGACACGCAGGCCGGCGCGGCCGTTCGGCGCATAGGCATACTGCAGCCCGCCGCTGAAGCTGGTCTGTTCGTACTTGTTGTTGTCGCGGTAGTTATCGGTGCTGCGGTCGCTGACCGCGGCGTCGAACGACCATGGGCCGGCGCCGTGGGAGACCGAAGCGCGCAGGTCGCGGTGGTCGAAGCGGCCGGCTTCGGCGAACAGCGAACCGTGGGTGCCGGCGCCAGCGCTGCGGCGGGTGACGATGTTGATCACGCCGCCGGTGGCGCCATCGCCATACAGCACGCTGCTGCCGCCACGCGTGATCTCGATGCGCTCGACCGTGTCCACGGGGATCGTCGACAGCACCGTGTGCGCCAGCTCGTTCTCGTTCAGGCGCACGCCGTCGACCAGCACCACCGTGTTCTGGGCGCTGTTGGTGCCGAAGCCGCGCAGGTCGAGGCCGAAGTCGGACGAGCCGTCCAGGCTCTGGCGGCCGAACACGCCGCCGATCTTGCGGATCGCCTGGTTGACGTCGGTGGCGCCGGCGCTGCGGATCTGCTCGGCGGTGATGACGGTGGCGCCGATCGGCGTGGCCTGGGCCGGGAAGCGCGGGCCTGTAATGACGACGGACGGCAAGCCATCCTGGGCGATCGCCGGGGTGGCGAGGGCGAACAGGGCGGATGCGCAAGCCAGTGCGAGTGGCGCGCGGCGCGGTGCAGCTGCAAAAATCATGATGAATGTGTTCTCGATAAAAGGCACCGGCCTGCTTCCCCGCAGCCCGGAGTCAACTAGAAGCGCCTGGCGCTTCCACCTGTGTTGGCCGGTATCCGGGCTGGCAAGCATGACGGCCTCACCTTCCTGCGCAGGATGGACACTGGCACAGTGGTTGTCGAGACCGCCCGCCACGCCTCTTGAATGGGGACGCGGCGCTTGTTGACCGTTGCGGGGGCAGCACACTTCCACGGCGGCGCGCGGCGCGGCCATGTCGTGTTTCCCGTTTAACTTCGCGCACCAGGATGCGCGCGAGAGCACCAAAACGGGGCGATTATACCTTGACAAGGTGCGGCCCGCCCGACCGCCGGCAAGCGCTCGCCGCTTGGGCTAACATGGCCGTTTCAATGCCCGACAGGAGCGATCATGGCGCGCTTGCCCACCTTGCCCACCTATTTCGTCTCGCACGGCGGCGGCCCCTGGCCGTGGATGCGCGAGCAATACGGAGCGGCCTACGACCAGTTGGCGGACTCGCTGGCCGCACTACGCGCCGAGGCTGGAGAGACGGTGCGCGCGGTGCTGGTCGTGACCGCCCATTGGGAGACGCCGCAGTTCATGGTGTCGTCCGGCACGGCGCCCGGCATGATCTACGACTACGGCGGCTTCCCGCCGCATACCTATCAGGTCAGGTACCCGGCGCCGGGCGAGCCGGCGCTGGCGCGGCGCGTGGCCGACCTGCTCGGGGCAGCGGGCCATCCAGCCGCGCTGGATGCCGAGCGCGGCTTCGACCATGGCACCTTCTCGATGCTGTACCCGGTCTATCCGGAAGCGCGCATGCCGGTGGTGCAGCTGTCGATCCGGCGCGACCTGGATCCGGCCACCCACCTGGCGGCGGGCCGCGCGCTGGCGCCGCTGCGCGACGAGGGCATCCTGATCATCGGCAGCGGGCTGTCGTACCACAACCTGCGCCAGTTCGGGCCGAACGGACGCGAGGCCTCGAAGGCTTTCGATGGCTGGCTGCAGCACGCGCTGCTCGACCTCGATCCGGCTCGGCGCGAACAGGCCTTGCTGCGCTGGGATACGGCGCCGATGGCGCGCGCCGCGCATCCGCGCGAGGAACACCTGATTCCGCTGATGGTGGCGCTGGGGGCGGCCGGGCAGGAGGCGGCGGCCTGCGTCTATCATGAAGAGGCGTTCATGGGAAATCTGACGGTGTCGAGTTTCAGGTTCGGAGCACCGCCAGCGGCGTGATTACGTCCCGCGCTTGCCGCGCGCCGCTTCTTCGGCCTTGGCGGCGGCCTTCTCGGCTGCGATACGGGCTTTCTCGGCCACTTCGGCCTCGTGCCGGGCCAGGCTGGCCGCACGCGACTCGGGCGTCTCGAGGCTGATGCGGCCCAGCGCGCCCTGGCGGTAATCCTGCAACAGGGTATGTGCAGCTTTCTCGTAATCGAAATCGCCGCCGCGCACGCGAAAACCCCGGCGCTGGGCCACGCCCTCGATCACGGCCACGCCGTCCATCCCTTCGGTCTTGAAGCCGTAGCGCGCGGTGAGCAGCTGCGGATAACGCACCAGCAGCAGCTCGCCCAGGTATTCGGCCACTTCTTCCTCGACCAGGGCATTGGTGCCGATCGCGTGGCTGGCGGCCAGCATCAGGCCGTCGCTGGCCATGGCGATCTTTGGCCACAGCATGCCGGGGGTGTCGACCAGCACCACGTTCTTGTTCAGGTACAGGCGCTGCTGGGTCTTGGTCACGGCCGGCTCGTCGCCCACCTTGGCCACGCGCTTTTTCAGCAGCGCGTTCATCAGCGTTGACTTTCCCACATTGGGGATGCCCATGATCATGATCCGCAACGGCTTGGTCGGCACGCCGCGGTGCGGGGCCAGCGACAGGGCCAGGTCCGGGATGCGGGCGACGTCGGCCGGCTTCTTGGTCGTCATCGGATAGGCGGTCACGCCTTCCTGGGCATCATAATAGGCTTTCCAGGCAGCGGTCGCGTTCGGGTCGGCCAGGTCGATCTTGTTCAGGACCTTCAGGCAGGGACGCTGGCGGAACTTGCGCAGCTCTTCCACCAAAGGGTTGCAGCTCGCCTCGGGCAGGCGCGCATCGAGGACCTCGATCACCAGATCGATGTTTTCCATCTGCTCGGCCGCTTCCCGCTTGGCCGCGTTCATGTGGCCAGGGAACCATTGAATCGACATACTATTGCTCTCTTAATCTTTCGTCCAAGGCGCTATTTTACGCTGAGCGTCGACACAAACGTAGCGGCGCAGCCACAAGGCTGTTTTCCAACATGCACACCGTTGAGCTATTGCAACACTGATGACATATTCCGCGCGCACACTGCCCTCTTGCCTGCACAAGACGGAGATGGGAATGCGCATAAGGGAAAAACTGAAACGGTCGCTGGCACGCTGGTATGGCGTGCTGATGCTGTGCTGCGCCATCGTGGTGTCGGCGATGGTCGAGCAGTTGCCCCTGCTTCCCTATTGATCCATCCTGTCCATCCGGCAGTCGGCCGGCGGCAAGATCGCCTGCGGATCGAAGCGCGCCAGCCGCGCACGGGCCGCGGCGCGGTCCTTCGCATACTCGGCCAGGTAGCGGCTGCGTTCCTCGCTCTGCCATTCGACATCCGGCACGCCGTCGAGCGATCGGGTGTGGCTGGCAAACACCTTTCCCTCCAGGCGCGGCAGCAGCAGGCGGTCGGGGTCAAGATTCTCACGCAGCAGATAGCCCTCGACGTCGCGCAGCGACAAGGGCAGGCGCGGCGCGCCATCGTGCAGCAGCTTGCCGTGCACCCTGAGCCGCACCTGCTGCGCCCCTTGCCCCAGCACCTCGTTGAAGGTGGCCAGCGCGAACGGCCGGCCGGCCGCATCGTCGACGCGGCCAGTGACCACGTAGCGCCCGGGCAGGCGCACGTCCAGCGGCAGCGCGAACTGCAGCGCGCCGCCGTCGACCGCCTCGCGCGGCGCACCGCTCCAGGTGGCCGGCGACTGTGGCGAATAGATGACGTCGAACAGCACGACGCCTTCGCGGCCGCCGGCCTGGTAGCGGACCTCGAGCCGGATGGTGCCATGGAAGCCGGCCAGCGCGTTTTCCGCCGGCGCCAGTGTCCCGCGCCAGGCGCCGCCCTCGTCGGCGAACGGCACCGCGACCCGCGGCGCCGGCCGGCTCGGCCCATAGGTCATCCCCTGGGCCAGCGCACGCGTGACGACCAGCGGCAGCGGCTGGCCGCTTCCATCCAGCGCACGTAGCGAGAAGTCGGCCCGCTCGCCCGCCGCCAGGTAGACCCGCGACTGCGCGCTCTGCAGCCGGACGTCGGGATGGCTGTCGCCGCCCTCCGCCCGCATCGGGTTGGTCTCGAGCAGCGGCTGGTTCGGGTACAGCTGGTCGGGATGGTGGCCGGCCGGCCGCGACTCGTGCGGATAGCGCGAATGCGCCAGGTAGCTGCAATAGGTGTGGTCGGTCAGGCGGACCTGTTCGACGAGCTGGCGCCGGCGCGCGGCGCGGTCCTCGGGCGGCGCCGCGGCGATGGAAGGCGGCGTCTGCGTGACAGGCGCGGACGACAGTGCCGGCGCTGCGCCGGGCACCGCCTCGCCTTCGTCCACCAGGACGCCCAGCCCCAGGCCGATGCAGGCCGCCAGGCCCGCCGCGGCCGGCCAACGCCAACGCATGCGGATCCCCTAGTTGGCGGTATCGACCATCGCCTGGCGCACGACCCCGATGATGCCGCCCCAGTTGCCGTCGCCGTAGTGGTCGACGTCTTCGCGGTCGTCGCGGAAGGCGACCGAGTGCCAGCTCCACTTGACGCTGCCGCCCTGGTTCGCCTCGGTGCCATAGCGCAGGTCGTCGCAGAACCAGTCGCCCGGATTGCAGAGCGCGCGGCCGGAGTTGCCGGCCGCGCCGCCGCTGCTGTGGTAGGCCACGACCTCGTCGTCCTGGCCCGGCAGCAGGAAGGAATACGCGGTGCCGCGCGCGCCGGCGTAGCGGTAGAACCAGATATTGCGGGTGTCGTTGTGGTTGTACATCGCGCGCACCGTGCCGGTGCGCAGGTCTTGCACCAGCGGTTCGGAGGTGGTCCAGGCGCCGGCGTTGGCCAGTTCGGAGCCGCCCGCGGCGCCCGACGCCACCCTCACCCACTTGATGTTCCAGCCGCCCTGCACGCCGCCCGCGTCGCCGCAGACGCCGTCGGCGTTGGGCGTGGCGTTCTTGCGCGCGCGCGTGGTGCCGCCGAAATGGGCCAGTGTGTACCCCAGCAGCGGCTCGCCCGCGCTGTAGGCCGCGATATAGCACCAGTTCTGGCCGGTGCAGAAGCAGTCGAGCGCGTCGCGCACGCGCCCGCTCTGCGCAGCGATGCTGCTGTAGCCATCCCAGTTGACGGCCTTCTTGTTGACGCCGGCGGGCGTGGTGTCCGGCCCCCAGTAGCGGAAGTCGGCATAGTTGCCGGGCGTGCCGCCGCTGTTGCGGCCGTTGATCCAGAGGGTGTAGTTGGCGGCTTCGGCCAATCCCGCGGCCGACAGCAGGCAGAGCGCACACAGGGTGTGTTTCTTGTTCACGGTCGTCTCCTCGAGCCCGGACGAAGGCCGGTCCAGGGTTAGTACGCGCAAAAGCCGCTGAGTTCCGTGAACCGGCGCCGACGCCCTACTCGAGGTCGGCCATCACCTTCAGGTGCGCCACCACGCTGCGCCCCAGCGCCGACAGGTCGTAGCCGCCTTCCAGGCAACTCACGACGCGCCCGCCGGCGTGCTCCTTCGCCACCGCCATGATCTGGCGCGTGATCCAGGCATAGTCGGCCTCCACCAGGCCGATGCCGCCCATGTCGTCGTCGCGGTGGCCGTCGAAGCCGGCCGAGATGAAGATCATCTGCGGCTGGAAGGCGTGCAGGGCCGGCAGCCAGTGTTCCCGCACCAGCTTGCGCACCGCGTCGCCGTCGCAGCGCGCGGGCACCGGTACATTGATGCGGTTGGCCGTGACCGGCTCGACCTCGCTGTAGGGATAGAAGGGATGCTGGAAGAAGCTGGCCATCAATACGCGCGGCTCGTCGCGGAAGGCGTCGGCGGTGCCGTTGCCGTGGTGGACGTCGAAATCGACGATGGCCACCCGCTCCAGGCCGTGGACGTCGAGGGCGTGGCGGGCCGCGATCGCGACGTTGTTGAACAGGCAGAACCCCATCGGCTCGGTCGGCGTGGCGTGGTGGCCGGGCGGGCGCACCGAGCAGAAGGCGTTCGAGACGCTGCCCTTGATGACGTCATCGGTGGCGGCCACCGCGGCCCCGGCCGCGCGCAGCGCCGCCTGGTAGCTGTAATGACAGAGCGAGGTATCGCCGTCGAGCGGGTAGTAGTCGCCGGGCGTGGCCGGCACGTGGTCGCGCACCAGCGCCAGCGCTCCCTGCGTATGGTTGCGGAGCACCTGCTCGACCTCGGCCAGCGGCGCGCTGCGCTGCTCGATCAGCCCGTCCAGCCGGGCCAGGATCAGCTGGTCGTCGATCGCCTGCAGGCGGGCCGGGGATTCGGGGTGCCAGCTGCCCATTTCATGCCGCAGGCAGTCCGGGTGGCTGTAAATCGCTGTACTCATGGTGCTCTCGTCTCCGACTATGCTCATCCATTCACACCCTGTGTCGCCGTTCTCGCATAGAATCCCCTGGAACGGCTGGCGCTTGCCAGGGCATGAAGCTTGCCAATGGCGCTAATCTACCACGGCAGGCCGCGGCCTTGCTCGGCGGCCCCCGTCGCAGACGCAACCGAACGACGCATCGACCAACCCACGGAAAATCCATGTTCAACAAACTGCACGCCGTCGCACGCCAGGTCAACGAAGTCGTGGTCGGCAAGGACCAGCAGGTGCGCCTGGCCCTGACCTGCCTGCTGGCCGGCGGCCACCTGCTGCTGGACGACCTGCCGGGCGTGGGCAAGACCACCCTGGCGCATGCGCTGGCGATCTCGCTCGGCCTGCGCTTCAACCGGGTCCAGTTCACCAGCGACCTGCTGCCGGCCGACGTGGCCGGCATCTCGGTCTACGAGCGCGACAAGAACGAGTTCGTGTTCCATCCCGGCCCCATCTTCACCCAGGTGCTGCTGGCCGACGAGATCAACCGCGCCACGCCCAAGACCCAGTCGGGCCTGCTCGAGGCGATGGAAGAACGCCAGGTGTCGGCCGACGGCGTCACGCGGCCGCTGCCCGAGCCCTTCTTCGTGATCGCGACCCAGAACCCGGCCAACCAGGTCGGCGTGTTCCCGCTGCCCGAATCGCAGCTCGACCGCTTCCTGATGTGCCTGAGCCTGGGCTACCCGGACGCCGCCGCCGAACGCGCGCTCTTGAATGGCGAAGACCGCCGGAACATGTTGAAAACGCTTCAACCGGCCATGCTGCCCGAGGAGCTGGCGCAGGCCCAGCGCCAGCTGCGCGAGATCCACGCGTCAGGCAACCTGGTCACCTATGTGCAGGCGCTGGCTCAGGCCTCGCGCCAGAACGGCCTGTTCGCCGAAGGCCTGTCGCCGCGCGCCGCGATCGCCCTGCTCCAGGCCGGCCGCGCCTGGGCCGCGCTGGAAGGCCGCGACCACGTGATCCCGGAAGACATCCAGGCGGTGCTGGTGCCGGTCTGCGCGCACCGCCTGCGTCCCCTGCGCGCCGCCCACGGCACCGCGCTGGCCAGTCGCGACCTGGTGCTGCAGCTGCAGAAGGCGGTTCCGGTCTGATGGCGCAGGCGCAGCAGACGGTCCGGGGGCGGCAGGGGCTGCGGGGGCGGTTGCGCCGCGCGACCGGCGCCTGGCTGCCGCGCGCCGGCAAGCTGGACGCCGGCGAGGTGGTGCTCAGGCAGCGCCGCGTGTTCATCTTGCCGAGCCGGGCCGGCCTGGGCTTCGCGGTGCTGATGGCGGTGCTGTTGATCGGCTCGATCAATTATGCCCTGGGCCTGGGCTTCGGCCTGACCTTTCTCGCGCTTTCATGCGCGCTGGTGGACATGGTCGCCACCTACCGCAACCTGGCGCACCTGGCCCTGCAGCAGGGCCGCGTTGCGCCCGTGTTCGCCGGCCAGGAAGTCCAGTTCGAGCTGCAGGTCTTCAACCGCACGCGCCTGGCGCGCTACGCCATCCGGGCCGACCTTGCCGACGTGGCCGAACCGCGCCACGTGGCCGACATCGCGCCCGGCGCCCATGCGATCCTGACCCTGTCGGTGCCGACCCTGCAACGCGGCTGGGTGGCGCCGGCCCGGATAAAACTGTCGACGCGCTTTCCGCTCGGCCTGTTCACCGCCTGGAGCTACTGGCGTCCCGCCGGGCGCGCCCTGGTTTATCCGCGCCCCGAGGACGGCGCGCCGAGCCTGCCGCTGGGCGGGGGCAGCGGCAGCAGCCTGCGCGCCGCCGGCCACGACGATTTCGCCGGCGTGCGCAATTACCAGGCCGGCGATTCGCCGCGCCAGCTGGCCTGGCGCCAGATCGCCCGGCTCGATCCCAGCATCGGCGGCGCCCTGTTGTCCAAGCATTTCGAGGGCGGTGGCGGCGACGAGCTGGTGCTCGACTTCGATGCCCTGCCGTCCACGCTCGACCTCGAGCTGCGCCTGTCGCGCCTGACGCGCTGGGTGCTGGAGGCGGAAAGCCGCGCCCTGCCCTATGCCTTCCGCCTGGGCGCGCTGCGCTTGCCCGCCGCCCTCGGCGCGGCCCACCAGGCGGCCTGCCTGCGCGCGCTGGCGCTGCATGAGCTCAAGAACGACCATGGGGACGCGGCATGAAGCTGCTGGCAACGCCCCTCACCCGCGACAAGGCCGACACCCTGCTGCTGCTGGGCAGCGCGGTGCTGGTGCTGGCGCCGCATACCCTGCACCTGCCGCTCTGGGTCTCGCTGCTGTGCGGCGCCACGCTGGCCTGGCGCGCCGCGATCACCCTGCGCGGCAAGCGCATGCCGCCGGCCCTGGTGCTGCTGCCGGTGGCGGTGGCAGCGATGGCCGGCGTGCAGTTCAGCTACGACACGCTGCTCGGCAAGGATGCCGGGGTGGCGATGCTGGTGCTGCTGGTCGCCTTCAAGATGCTCGAGATGCATGCGCGGCGCGACCTGTTCGTCGTGATCTTCCTGTGCTTCTTCCTGGTGCTGACCAACTTCTTCTATTCCCAGGGCATCGGCACCGCCCTGCTGACGATCGCCTCGGTGCTGCTATTGCTGGCAACTCAACTTTCGTTCCAGTTCGCAGGCAGCGTGCCGCCGCTGCGCACCCGCCTGGCGATGGCCGGCCGCACGCTGGCCTTCGCCCTGCCGATCGCGATCGTGCTGTTCGTGGTCTTCCCGCGCATCCACGGCCCGCTGTGGACCATGCCGGGCGCTGGCGGCGGCCCGAGTTCGGGCCTGTCGGACTCGATGGCGCCGGGCCAGATGTTGAACCTGGCCCTGTCCGAGGAGCCCGCCTTCCGCGTGCGCTTCCTGACGCCGCCCCCGGTGCAGTCCCAGCTCTACTGGCGCGGCCCGGTGCTCGATTTCTTCGACGGCCTGACCTGGTCGCGCGGCGCCAGCCAGGCCTCCGGCCGCGACCTGCACCTGGCGGTGCACGGCGAACCGATCGACTACGAGGTCACGCTGGAACCCTCGCAGTCGCGCTGGGTGTTTACGCTGGAGATGCCGGGCGAGCTGCCGCAGGTGGCCGGCCATGCATTGCGCCTGTCGCCGCAGTTCGAGCTGACCGCCAGCGATGCGCTCTCCAGCCGCGTGCGCTATCGCGCCAGCTCGCACCTGCAATTCGTTTTCCAGGGCGGGCCGAGCCTGGACGACGCCCGCCGCTGGCTGCTGCTGCCGTATGGCTTCAACCAGCGCGCGCTGGCCGCCGGGCGCGCGCTGCGCCGACTTCCCGACCCGGTGCAAAGAGTCGAGGCCGTGCTGGCGCAGTTCCGCGAGCAGCCGTTCGAGTACACGCTGGCGCCGCCGCTGCTGGGCCGGGACACGGTCGACGAATTCCTGTACGGCACCCGCTCGGGCTTTTGCGAACACTATTCGGGCGCCTTCGTGTTCCTGATGCGTGCGGCCGGCGTGCCGGCGCGCGTGGTGACCGGCTACCAGGGCGGCGAGATCAATCCGCTCGACGGCTTCATGACGGTGCGCCAGTCCGATGCCCATGCCTGGGCCGAAGTCTGGATCGCGGGAATTGGCTGGCAGCGGGTCGACCCGACCGCGGCGGTGGCGCCCGAGCGCGTGCGGCGCGGACTGGACGCCTCGGTGCCGCGCCCGGCCCCGTTCGGCATCGAGGCGCTGCGCGGCATGAATCCGTTCCAGGGCGGCGCCAATGCGTGGCTGGCCCAGCTGCGCAACGCCGTCGGCGCCGTCAACAATGGCTGGAACCAGTGGGTACTCAACTATACGCCGGAGCGCCAGCGCGCCGTCGTGCGCGACTTGCAGCGCAAGCTGTTCGGCTGGCCTTTTATCGCTCTGCTAACGTCTGTTGCCCTGGGCCTCGCCTCCCTGGTCTTTTTGCGCCGGCGTCGCGAAATCCACCCGGTCGATGCTCTATACTCGACCCTGTGCAAGCGTCTCGGCCAGCTGGGCCTGGCGCGCGCGCAGCACGAAGGACCGAGCGCCTACGCGGCGCGGGTCGCCGCCGCCGAACTGGCGCCGCCATCGCGCGCGGCGGCGCAGGAATTCCTGCGTCGTTACAGCGCCTGGCGCTACGCGCCTCCGTCAACCGATCCCCGGCTTATCGCCACCTTGAAAAGCTTATTGTCGCAAGTCAGATGAAATCGATCGCAATCCTGTTTTCCGCGCTCGCGCTTGCCGCCGGCGCGCATGGCGATGCCCTCGCCGCTCCCCAGACCACCGCAACGCAAGCCGCCATGACGGCCGCTGCAGACCAAGACCCCGAGCACGTCAACTTCGTCGAATGGCTGCCGGTGCGCGAGTTCATCGAAGAGATGGTCACGCAGCACGGTTTCGACCGCGAGGCGCTGCATACCCTGTTCGGCCAGGTCCGTTTCATCGACCGCGCCGTGCAACTGGTCAAGCCGGCGCCGCCGGGCAAGCCGAAGAACTGGCAAGCCTACAGCGCGCGCTTCATCGAGCCGATCCGCATCCGCGCCGGCGTGCGCTTCTGGAACGAGAACGCCGATGCCCTGGCGCGCGCCGAGGCGGCCTATGGCGTGCCGGCCGAGATCATCGTCGGCATCATCGGGATCGAGACCATCTATGGCCGCGATACCGGCAAGTTCCGCGTGCTGGACAGCCTGACCACGCTCGCCTTCGCCTATCCGGAAGCGCCGAACCAGGCCGCGCGCAAGGCCTTCTTCCGCGAGGAGCTGGCCAATACCCTGGTGCTGGCGCGCGAGCGCGGCTACGACCCATTCTCGCTGCTGGGCTCGTTCGCCGGCGCGGTCGGGATGCCGCAGTTCATGCCGAGCAATATTCTCAAGTACGGGGTCGACTTCGACAGCGACGGCCGGGTCGACCTGCGCGGGTCGGCCACCGATGCGATCGGCAGCGTGGCCAATTTCCTGGTCCAGCATGGCTGGAATCCCGAGCACCGCGGCCCGACGGTGTTCGCGGCCGACGTCTCGCCGGCCCGCGCCTGGGAACCGCTGATCGAGCGCGGCCTGGAGGCCACGCTGCGCCCGCAGGAACTGCGCGATGCGGGCGTGGTGACCGGAACCGCGCTGCCAGGCGACCGCCTGTACGGCCTGATCGACCTGCAGAATGGCGCCGAAGCAACGGAATATTGGGTGGCTAACGATAACTTCTATGCCATTACTAAATACAATCGCAGTTACTTTTATGCCATGTCGGTAGTCGATCTGGGTCGCGCCGTGAGCGCAGCACGTCCCATTTGAGTCTTTCCTAACGGGAAACTTTGTAATCCTTTGTAACAGGTTTCCCGTTTTCCCCTTCTGTTTCGCGTAGGCATCGTCCTACATACCCCCCAGGGGTATCCGCCGACAACATTGTTGCGTCCGTGACAAAAATAGCAGTGTTGGCAACATACCCCCCAGTTTCTTTCCACTTCGTCAGCAAATATCGTACCGTGCGGCATCAAGTGCTGGATGTTCGTACACTAGTCATTAAATAAAAAACAATATATTTCTCTAGTGACTTTATGAGAGAATTGCATTGCGGCTATTGTTGCATTTAGACAACAAAATCCAACTTGAGAAAAATGATTCCTACTTGCTCATGAGTATCGGAATAAAAATAGTTGTACAATTGAATAGAAAATTACGAAATTAAACTTTCGGAATCGAACGCCGCCAGCGACTCCGTTTCAACCCCAGATAGGAATTTGAATCATGACTAACCAAGTCGGCATTGATATGAACAGCGATTCGGAAGGCGATGAGCTGCTTCAGTACAACCCGAACCGCCTGCTCGATACCCTGATCGAGAACCTGCGCCTGAAGAACGATGCAGCACTGTCGCGCGCACTCGAAGTCGCGCCGCCGGTGATCTCGAAGATTCGCCACCACCGCCTGCCGGTTGGCGCCTCGCTGCTGATCCGCATGCACGAAGTGAGCGACCTGTCGATCCGCGACCTGCGCTACCTGATGGGCGATCGCCGTGCGAAGTTCCGCATCAGCGACAAGCAGTTCAAGCCAAAGGAAGGCGCGGTCCCTGCTTCGAAGGACTGAGTCGTCGTGGGCGCGCCAGCTGGCGCGCCGACCTCGAGGCTGACAGACTGGACGGCGCGTGGCGCGCCGCCTGATGAGTAGTGCATACGCCCGCGCGGGTGTATGAGCCGCCGCATTGGCGGACGACCGGATAACGTCGGCGACATGCCGACTGTACGGTCTACGCAGTCACAGCGACTGATTCAACAAGGCCGCCTGCAATCCAGGCGGCCTTTTCATTGGCGCTGTACCCGTTAGATCTTGGCTGGCATTGGGCGATCGATGGTGGGAGGGTCACTTCCATCGAGCAATTGCTGCGTATCGCATTCAAGGTCATCAACAGATAACGATGACAGCGCCTTCTCATCTGGCCGCCAGTCATTCCGCCGGCGCGGATTCGCTGCCGTCAGCGCCGCGCATGCCCGTCTGCCTTAATGTGGCGAGCGTGATACGCGCCGATGCGAAATCGAAATCACGCACCTGACTGGCGAACAGCGCCAGCCGTGACCCGGGTGTTGCCTGCGCCATCAGCTGCTCGGCCAGCGCAAGCGCGCGCATGTTTCCAGTGGCCAGTAAATCATCTAGCTGAGACATATCCACCACTGTCGTACCGCCCTGCTCCTGACGCGGTGCTGCCATGTAGGGCAGCGCGGCCTGGCGCAGTCCGGCACACGCCGCGCGCAGCCGTTCATTTGTGCACTGACCATTCTCGTCGAGCAGGCGAAGCAGCTCGCTCGCGTCGGCGCCCGCCCTGGACGCACGCTCGGCGGCGGTCAATGCGTCGGTCAGGTCACGCGCGCCAACCGTCCCCGCCGCGCCTTTCAAACCGTGCAAGGCCGCGGCGGCGGCGACCAGGTCGGCGCGCGCCAGCGCCGCGCGGGCCTGCTCCATCAGCACCTCGGCCTCCGGCAGGAAAGCGTCCAGGCTGCGCAGATAGATCGCGACATCGCCGCCGAAGCGCGCCAGCACGCCCTGCATCGCGTCCGCGTTTGTGCTGCGCAACGTCAGCGTCGCCTCCCCGTCCGTCCCGCCCTGCACCTGCAGCCCTGCCGGACGCAAGGCGTGGACCAGCGCTTCCAGGTCAATCGGCTTGCCCAGGTGCTCATTCATGCCAGCCTCGATGCAGCGTTGCCGGTCCGCAGCGCCTGCATTTGCGGTCATCGCAATGATGGGTAGCGCGCCGCCGAGCCGGCTGCGGATCCGGCGCGTCGCTTCGATGCCATCCATGACCGGCATCTGCATGTCCATCAATACGGCGTCGGGCAAGGCCTCGCAGCTCGACAGGTAGTCCAGCCCCTGGCTGCCGTCGTGGGCCATGACGACCGCGGCCCCCTCGCTCTCGAGCAGTTCGCCCGCCACCTGGCGGTTCAGGGCATTGTCCTCGACCAGCAGGATGCGCATGCCAGCCAGCCGCTGCGGGCGTGGCGCACGCATGGTCTCTGGCGCCGCACTGCGCGCGCGCAGCACAGCCTCCTCGATCAAGCGCGGCGTGACCGGCTTGGTCAGCACGCCCGCAAACGGCGCCGCCAGGTTGCCGTCGTAGTCGGCCAGGAGCATCTCGCTGCCGGCGGCCGTGACCATCAGCACGATGGGGGCTGTCCACCGCCAAGGCGGATGGCGTGGGCGGTCTCGAGCCCATCCGGCGCCGGCATCCTCCAGTCGAGCAGCACCACATCATAGGGCGCTGCCGCGCCGCGCACCAGCGCCAGCGCCTCGGCGCCGCCGCCGGCCAGCGTGCCCTCCCATCCCATGCCAAGCACCATGCGCAGCAGCGCTTCTCCCGCAGCCGGGTGGTCATCCACCACCAGCACGCGCAGGCTCGCGCACGGCGTGGCTGGTGGACGCTGTTCCTCTTCTTTCAGCACCAGTTCGAACCAGAAATCACTGCCCACGCCCGGCGTGCTGTCGAGCTCGAGCGTGGCCCCCATCTGCGCCAGCAGACGCCGCGAGATGACCAGGCCAAGTCCGGTTCCGCCGAAACGGCGTGAGATCGATGCCTCGGCCTGGGTAAAGCCCTGGAAGATCTGCTCGCGTTGCTCGGGAGTGATCCCGATGCCGGTGTCGCGCACCCCAAAGCGAATGCGTGCGCCAGCCTCTTCCCGCCCCAGCAGTTCCACGCTGACAGTGACGCTGCCGCGCTCGGTGAACTTGAGCGCGTTGCCGGCCAGGTTGATCAGGATCTGCTGCAGGCGCATCCGGTCGCCCACCAGCCAGGCAGGCAGCCGCGGATCGATGTCGAACAAGGTCTCGACCAGCTTGTCTCCCTGGTTGCCCGACAAGACCGTGGCCAGATCACGCATGAGTCCATCGAGTTCGAACGGATGCGGGTCAAGGATGAGCTTACCAGCCTCGATCTTCGAAAAGTCGAGCACATCATTGAGCAATTGCAGCAAGGTCCGCGCCGCCATCTCGGCCTTGCTGGCATAGTCGTGCTGGCGCGAGTCAAGCGCGGTCAGGTGCAGTAGCTCCAGCATGCCCAGCACGGCGTTGAGCGGGGTACGGATCTCGTGGCTCATATTGGCCAGGAAGCTGGACTTGGCCTCGCTCGCCTTGTCGGCCTGTTCCCTCGCCCGGTTGAGCGAGGCGACCAGCTCCTGGCGCGCCGTGATGTCGACCGCCACGCCCAGGTAGCCGCCGATCCGTCCTTCGGCATCGCAGATGGCGCTCACGATCAGCGACACCGCGATGCGCCCGCCGTCGCGCCGCACGAAGGTCCATTCGCGCGTCTCCGCGCCCTCGCGCTGGGCCTGGATGACGAGGGCGGTGAAACCGTCCACCGCGCGTCCCTCGGCCGCCGCGACCTCGGCGATGCGCGCCGCCAGCTCTTCACGATCGTGGAACAGCTGCGGCGTTGCCAGGCCGATCATGTCCTCGGCCCGGTGTCCGAGCATGAGCTCGGCGCCGCGGTTGAACAGGGTGATAACGCCGTCGCCGGAGGTGGCGATGATCGCCACCCCGGTGGCCGCGTCGAGCACCGAGCCGAGCAGCGCATTGAGCTGGCTGAGTTCGGCGGTGCGGCTGACCACCGTGTCTTCCAGGCGCGCATTGGCGGCGCGCACGCGTTCCTCGGCCGCCTTGCGCTCGGTGATGTCGCGCACCGTGACCGCCAGCGCGTCCACCTTCCCGCCGGCGCCGCGCACCGGCGAGATCGAAAGCCAGACGTCGATCAGATGGCCGTCCTTGTGGCGGCGTACGGTTTCCAGGTCGGCCACCGGCGCACCGGCGGCGAGCATCGACAGGATCCCGTTTTCCTCGTCCATCCGCTCGGCCGGCACCAGCAGTTCGGCGGCGGTGCGGCCAATCGCTTCCTGCGCCGTGTGGCCGAACAAGGTCTCGGCGCCCCGGTTCCAGCTGGTGATGCGTCCGCTCAAATCCTTGCTGATGATGGCGTCGATCGCGCTGTCGACGATGGCGGCCAGCTTGGCCTGTCCGACCCGCACCTCGTGGCTGCGGCGGCGACCGGCGGCGGCCAGCAATGCCAGCGCCGCCAGCGTCGCGCTGGCGGCCAGCCCGATGCCGAGGGTCGTCGACGGTTTGGGCAGGCCCTGCTGTGCTACGAACTGCTCGCCCGCGCTCAGGCTCAGCCGCCATCGGCGGCCGAACACGGTGATCTCGGAGTCGGTCTGCAGCATGACCGACGCGGCGGCCGCAGACAGCAGGGATTCGGCGCGGCCATCCGTGACATCCTCCAGGCCGAGCGTGACCGCTTCGCTTGGGTCGATCATGCCATCGACGAAGCTGCGCACCAGCAGGGGCGTATAGGTCCAGCCGGTCAGGTGGGTCGCGCGCTCGGCTGGCGCCGGGATCACGCCCAGGTCGTAGACCGGCAGCAGGAGCAGAAAAGCCGGTTCGGCGGTGGCGCCAGGCTGCACCAGCTTGATCGGCGCGGTCAGCTGGGCGCTGCCACTGCGCATCGCGGCCAGCGCGGCGCGCCGCCGGTTGGGCTCGGATGCGAGGTCCAGGCCGAGCGCCACGGTATTGCCGTCGATCGGTTCGATCAGCTGGATCACGAAGCGGTCGCCCGAGGTCGGGGCGAACTGGCGAATGGCAAACCCCGCGTGGACACGGCGCTGGCGCGCCACGTAGGCCGCTTCGTCGGCCTCGGACACCCGGCGCACGTAGCCGAAGCCGCGCGCGCCGGGAAACTCGTGTACGACATCGATATTGGCGAGGTAGCGCGCGACCTGTTCCTGCGTCACCGCGTCCGCCCCGGCCACCAGCAGCATGCCGCGCAGGCCGCGCAACACATTGCGATAATTCTGGATCCGCTCGGCGATCCCGTCGGCGGCCTTGCCCAGGATGCGTTCGAGCCGCTGCTGCAGCACCTGGTGGTTCTCGCGCTCCTGGTAGTGAGCGGCGCTCAGGCTCAGCGCAGCGCCGGCGCCGGCGATCAGCAACGCCGGCAGGTAGCGCATGCGCGCGCTCATGCCGCCGACGCGATGCAGGCGCGGTCGCGTCCCGCTTCCTTGGCCCGGTAGAGCTGCTGGTCGGCCAGCCGCAGCAGGCTGTCGACATCCACATCGCGCGCCTGGTCGGTCCAGACCGCGCCAACGCTGAGCGTGACGCACCGCGCGGCATCGGAACGGGCATGCGGCAGCGCCAGCGCATGCATTTCGCGGCGCAACCCGGCCGACAACACTTGCGCCGCCGCATATCCGGCGCCAGGCGCGAGCAGTGCGAATTCCTCGCCACCATAGCGCGCCGCAAAATCCGCTGGCCGCTGGAGGATACGGGTGAACGCCCCGGCGACCTGGCGCAGGCAGGCGTCGCCGGCCTGATGCCCGTAGTGGTCGTTGTAGCGCTTGAAGAAATCGACATCGGCCAGCATCAGCACCAGCCCGGTGCCGTCGCGCCGCGCGCGCGCCAGCTCGGCGGCAACGCGTTCGTTGAAGTAACGCCGGTTGGGGATCTCGGTCAGTCCATCGACATAGGCCATCTTCTGCAGGGTCTCGGCCTGCAGCTTGAGCGCCAGGTGGACCCCGACACGGCGCCGCAGCGTCATGGGGTTGAACGGCTTGGTGACAAAATCGACGGCGCCGGCTTCCCAGCATCGCGATTCCTCGTCGACATCGGTGCTGGCGGTGACGAACAGCAAGGGGATACCGCGCGTGAGAGGGTCCGCCTTGAGACGGGCAGCCACCTCGAGCCCGCTCATGCCGGGCATGACCAGGTCGAGCAACACCAGGTCGGGCTGGTGCTGGCGGCAGGCCGCGAGACCGGCCTCTCCGCCCGTCGCCATCAACACTTCATAGTCGGATGCGAGGGTCTGGTAGATCGCGCGGATATTGATCGTCTGATCATCGATGACCAGGACCGTGCGCCGCCCAGGATCGGGAAGCTCGGCGGGTTGCAAAGTGAACATGTCGGACCATTCATGGATAGACCGTCGTTGCCGGAGAACGGCGCGACGACGGACGAATGGTCCGAGTGTAACAGTACTTACTCTGAATCAAGTAAGACCGTTGCGCGGATCGGACGGTTTGTCCGACGACAATCAGGCCGGAAAGACGCCAGTGGACAGGTAACGGTCGCCGCGGTCGCACACCACGAACACGATGGTCGCGTTTTCCACGGTCTGGGCGATGCGCAGCGCCACTTCGCAGGCGCCGGCAGCCGAGATGCCGCAGAAGATGCCTTCTTCGGCCGCCAGCCGGCGCGCCATCTGTTCGGCGGACGCCTGGTTCACGCTCTCGACCTGGTCGACGCGCGCCGCTTCGTAGATCTTCGGCAGGTAGGCTTCGGGCCATTTGCGGATGCCAGGGATCGACGAGCCTTCCTCGGGCTGAGCGCCGACGATGCGGATGGCCTCGTTCTGTTCCTTCAGGTAGCGCGACACGCCCATGATGGTGCCGGTGGTGCCCATGGCGCTGACGAAGTGCGTGATGCGGCCTTCGGTGTCGCGCCAGATTTCGGGGCCGGTGGTCTCGTAGTGCGCGCGTGGATTGTCGCAGTTGGCGAACTGGTCGAGGATGATGCCCTGGCCATCCTTCTGCATCTGCTCGGCCATGTCGCGCGCGTATTCCATGCCGCCCGACTTCGGCGTCAGGATGATTTGCGCGCCATACGCGGCCATGCTCTGGCGGCGCTCGACCGACAGGTTGTCGGGCATCAGGAGGATCATCTTGTAGCCGAGGATCGCCGCCGCCATCGCCAGCGCGATGCCGGTATTGCCGCTGGTGGCTTCGATCAGCGTGTCGCCCGGCTTGATCTGGCCTCGCAGTTCGGCGCCGCGCAGCATCGACATGGCGGCGCGGTCCTTCACCGAGCCTGCCGGGTTATTGCCTTCCAGCTTGCCCAGGATGATATTGTTGCGGGCCGCGATGTCGGCGCCAGGCAGGCGCTGCAGCTGCACGAGCGGCGTATTGCCGATCGTGGCTTCGATGGTCTTGTAAGCCATTGCTTTCTCTATTCCTTGCGATACCAAAGCGCCATTCTAATCCGAGAAGCAAGACGGCGTCGGGGCGGGCATCGGTGGAACCGTCCACCGATGCCCGCCCCGTCAATATACAGGCAGGACGTACGCTGGTTCAGCGCAGCGGCAAGGGATACGTGGCCGGGCTGACGTTGCCATCCTTGTCGACCGCCTGCACGCCGAAGAACACATTGTCCTTCGACAGGTCGACGGTCGCTTCCGTCACATTGCCGACCCACTTCGAATTTTCCCAATTCGCGCTGGTCGTGTCGCGCCACACGAGGCGGTAGCCGGCCAGGTCTGGCTCGGCATTGGCCTTCCACACCAGGGTCGAATCGTTGGTGAGACCCGCGGTGCGCAGCTTGACTTCCTGCGGTGCGGATGGCGCCAGCGCCAGCGAGGCCATGGCGGCGCCATTCACCTTGGTCACGTTGGCAACGTAGCGGAAGTCCACATGGTCGATCGTGTCGCCATACACCTTGCCGTTTTCGGTGCGCAGGTCCTGGTGCTGGTGGTCGAAGTTCTCGGCCGGCTCGGTGAAGCGCAGCGCGGCATAGCCCTGCTCCAGGAACGGCATGTGGTCGCCGCCGCGCAGGTAGCGGTCGTGACGCTGGATGACGCTGACCTTGAAGCCCTTCACGTAGCGCTCGCCCTGCTCCTTGGTGTGGCGCGCGAGCTGGCGCGAGATCGAATCGTTCTCGCCGCCGGTGGCCACCAGCTGGCGCACGGCCTCGCTCATTTCCTTGGTCGCCGGGATGCTCTGGGCGAACAGGCGCACCGATCGATCGTCGACCTTGCCGTCGTCGCCGCGCGAGCTGCCGATGATGTCGTTGGTGAACATGCCGGCCACGTTCCAGCCTTTTTCGCGCGCCTGGGTCGCCCAGTGGCGCGCGCCGATCAGCCCCTGCTCCTCGGCCGCGACGGCCATGAACACGAGCGTGGCGTCGAACTTGTACCTGGCCATCACGCACGCCAGTTCCATGATCGCGGCGGTGCCCGAGGCGTCGTCGTTGGCGCCCGGCGCATCCGACGTTGCGTCCATCACGTCCGAGGCGCGCGAGTCGTAATGGCCGCTGACCACGTACATGCGGTCCTTCGAGGCGGCCTGCGTGCCCGGCAGGGTCGCGACCACGTTGACGATCTCGGTCGGCTTCGAGATGCGCGCCGATACGGGGGCCACGTGGCTGTCGAAGGCTACCTGCAGCGGGGTGCCGGCGCCGCAGCGCTCCAGCTCGGCCTTGATCCAGCGGCGCGCGGCGCCGATGCCGCGCGTCTCGGATGCGGTTTCCGACATCGTGTGGCGCGTGCCGAAGCTCACCAGCTTGCGGATATGGCTTTCGATCCGCTTCTGAGAAATTTCGCCGAGGATCTTGTTGATTTGGGCTTGCTGGGCGGTGATGTTCGGCTGCGCCGGGGTGGCTGCCGGGGTGGCTGCATGCGCGCTTGCCGAAGCGGCCAGCAGGGCCGCCAGCAAGGCGGTGGAAACACGGGCGTGAGGCATGGTGTCCTTTCTGGTATTGATGTGCAAGCTGTAACAGATGAGCTTGCACATCTTGCCACGCGGCCGTGGGAATGTCAGTCAATACATGTCATCAAGCGATCATGTCGTGGCCTTGGCTCCCGCCTTCGCGTCGGCCGTCTGGTTCGGCCTGGCGTCTTTCGCGGCAGGCTTGGCGACGGCGCCTTCCTTGCCCTTGCCGTTGACCACCAGGCCGGCCTCGGACAGCTTGGCGGCCTTTTTATCGCCCAGCCCTTTGACGCGCCCCTGCAGGTCGGCCCAGTCCTTGAACTCGCCCTTGGCGCGTTCGTCCAGGATGGTCTTGGACATGCTCGGTCCCACACCCTTCACGCCATCGAGCGCCGCGGCGTCGGCCTTGTTGACGTCTACCTGGGCGAAGGCGAAGCCGGCCGAGGCGACCAGCGCGGCGGCCGCCAGCATCAGATTCTTGATCATTGAACGTTCTCCGTAAGTGAATGCTCCCGGCGGCGGGACGCCGCCGGTGTTCACTTAGACGGATGACCCCGGCTATTGTTGGGGTCCGGGGACTGAGCGCGATCAAGCGTCAGGCGGAAAACAACTCCTCGCGCGTCACGGTCGCCGTGCCCAGCTTGCCGACCACGATGCCGCCGGCGCGGTTGGCCGTCACCAGGGCCTCGGCCAGCGGCGCCTTGGCGCCGAGCATGGTGGCGAGCGTGGCGATCACGGTGTCGCCCGCGCCCGAGACGTCGAACACTTCGCGCGCATCGGCATGCACGTGCAGCACCTCGTCCCGCGTGAACAGGCTCATGCCCTCTTCGGAACGGGTCAGCAGCAGCGCATCCAGGCCCAGCTCCTCGCGCAGCTTCTGCGCTTTCTCGAGCAATTGTTCTTCGGTCTTCCAGCCACCCACCACTTGCTGCAGCTCGGAGCGGTTCGGGGTCAGGATGCTCGCGCCCCGGTACGGCGTGAAATCGTCGCCCTTCGGATCGACCAGCACGATCTTGCCGGCAGCGCGCGCCAGCGCAATCATCTCGGCCACATTGACCAGGGAACCCTTGTTGTAGTCGGACAGGATGATGACGTCGTAGTCCGGCAGCAGCGCCTTGAACTGGGTGAGCTTGTCGCGCAGGACGTTCTCGGTCGGCGCATCCTCGAAGTCGATGCGCACCATCTGCTGCTGGCGGCCGATCACGCGCAGCTTGATGATGGTCGAAATCGACTCGTCGCGCTTGAGGTAGCTGTGGATGCCTCCGTCCTGCAGCAATTGTTCCATCTGGTCGCCCGCCTCGTCGGCGCCGGCCACGCCCAGGAGGCCTGTGTGGGCGCCAAGGGCGGCGGCATTGCGCGCCACGTTGGCGGCGCCGCCCAGGCGCTCTTCACGCTTCTGGATGCGCACCACCGGCACCGGCGCCTCGGGCGAGATGCGCGAGACGTCGCCGAACCAGTAGCGGTCGAGCATGACGTCGCCCACCACCAGCAGGCGCACGGAAGACAGTTGCGGGGCCGCCTCCCGGCGGAAATCGTCGGCTGCCAGCAGGCGGCTCGGAGTCGGGTTGTTCATCGTGCTCAGTTCATCACATTCAGTTCTTCGGTGCGGCGCGGCGGATAGGAATCCCAGCGGTTGCACCCCGGGCAGTGCCAGTAGAACTGGCGCGCCTTGAAGCCGCAGTGGCTGCACTGGTAGCGCGCCAGTTTCTGCGTATAGCGCTGCACCAGGTTCTTGACCATCGACAGCTCTTCCCAGATATTCGCCGGCGCATCCATCAGGCGCGCTTCCAGCAGTTTATCCAGGCCCAGCAAGGTTGGATTGCGGCGCAGCTCTTCGACCACCAGTTCCTTGGCCGCCTGCACGCCATCGAGCTCGATGACGGCCTTGAACACGACCTCGATCAGGTCGATCGACGACGCTTCGGCCAGGTAGGACTTGAGCAGGTTGACGCCTTCCTGCGGGCGGCCCACCTTGCGGTAGCCATCCATCAGGCGCGCGGCCACCAGGGCCACGTGCGGCACGCTCTGCTGCTCGACGCGGCGCCAGGTCTTCAATGCCTCTTCGACGTCGCCCTGGGCCAGCTGCGCGTCGCCGCGCAGGATGGTGGCGCGCACGCTGTGGCGGTCGGCTTCCAGTGCCTTGTCGAGCAATTGCATGGCGTCGCCGGACGCCGTGTGCACCAGCGCATCCTGGGCCAGTTCACAATAGAACTGGGCGATTTCCTTCTGGCGCGATCCGGCGCCCGAATCCTGCAGGCCTTCGGCGGCCGCGATCGCGCGTTTCCACTCCTTCTCGCGCTGGTAGATCTCGAGCAGCGAACGGCGCGCCTTGACCGCATACGAGGTATCGACCAGCTGGTTGAAGGTTTCCTCGGCGCGGTCCAGCAGGCCGGCCTTCAGGTAATCGATGCCGAGCTCGTACTGCGCATGCGCCTTCTCATCGAGCGGCAGGTCGGGCCGCGCCAGCAGGTTCTGGTGCACCCGGATCGCGCGCTCGGTCTCGCCGCGGCGGCGGAACAGGTTGCCGAGGGCAAAGTGCATGTCGGCCGATTCGGGATCGAGCTTGACGATCTCGATGAAGGAATCGATGGCTTTATCGGGCTGGTCGTTCAGCAGGTGGTTGAGGCCCTTGAAATAACCACGCGGCAAGGTACGCGATTCGGAGACCAGTTCATTGATGTCGACCCGGGCAGCGAGCCAGCCTAGGCCAAAAAAGAATGGGATGCCAAGCAGCATCCAGAGTTCAAATTCCATGGATTCTAGTTTTCTTATTGTTCAGGGACGCGGTGCAGGCGGCGGAGTCACGCTGTCCGGCGTCGGCGCCGCATTGCCGGTGCCGGCGGCGCTTTGCAGGGACTGGATGGTGATCTTGTTCAGCCACTTCTCGCGGCGCTGGCGGAACACGGTCGGGGCCAGGGCCAGGATGCCGAAGGCGGCGCCGGCCACGAAGAAGGCCAGCAGCATCAGCACCAGCGGGCCGCGCAATTCATATTGCAGGAAGAAATGCAGATCGACTTCCTGGGTGTTCTTCAGGGCAAAGCCGAAGAACAGGATGAACAGGACGATTCCGACGATGGTCGAGACGAATTTCATCAGCAGGTTCCGCTGGAGAATGATGTGAGGGCGAAGTGTCGCATATTCGCCATGATATTTCAAAATAACACCGGGCGTGGGCCCGATGGGCAATCGGAGAGAGGCGAAAAAAAACGGCATCCTCGCGGATGCCGTTTCTCGGGACTGCAGGGCGACTCAATCGTTGATGATCGGTTGCCCGACCATCGCATCCACCCGCTCGCGCAACTGCTTGCCCGGCTTGAAGTGCGGCACCCGTTTTTCGGGCACCATCACCTTGTCGCCGGACTTCGGATTGCGTCCGATGCGCGGGGGACGGCTGTTCAGCGAGAAGCTGCCGAAACCACGGATCTCGATGCGCTGCCCGGTCGCCAGGGCGTTGGTCATCGCATCGAGGATGGTCTTGACAGCGAACTCCGCATCCTTTGCCACCAGCTGGGAATAACGCTCAGCCAGACGGTTGATCAGCTCGGATTTGGTCATCGCAGCTCCAGTCAAAAACTGATGAGTTCTTGCTTAGTTCTTGTTATCGAACTTGGCCTTCAGCAGTGCGCCCAGGCTGGTGGTGCCCGAAGCAGCGCTGTTGTCGTTCGCCAGTTTGCTCATCGCTTCCTGGGTGTCGGCGCTGTCTTTCGCCTTGATCGACAGCTGGATGCTGCGAGCCTTGCGATCGATGTTGATGACCAGGGCTTCGACCTTGTCGCCCACTTTCAGGTGGGTGCCGGCGTCTTCCACGCGGTCACGCGAGATTTCCGAAGCGCGCAGGTAGCCTTCGACTTCTTCGGACAGCGAGATCACGGCGCCTTTTGGCTCAACCGATTTCACGGTGCCGGTGACCAGCGAACCCTTGTCGTTCAGCGACGAGTAGGTGTTGAACGGGTCGCCTTCCAGCTGCTTCACGCCCAGCGAAACACGCTCGCGCTCGACGTCGATTGCCAGCACGACCGCTTCCAGCTCGTCGCCCTTCTTGAACTTGCGCACGGCTTCTTCGCCGGCTTCGGTCCACGACAGGTCCGACAGGTGGACCAGGCCATCGATATTGCCTGGCAGGCCGATGAAGACGCCGAAGTCGGTGATCGACTTGATCGAACCCTTGACCTTGTCGCCCTTCTTGTGGGTCATGCCGAAGTCGTCCCATGGATTCGCCTTGCACTGCTTCATGCCCAGCGAGATACGGCGACGCTCTTCGTCGATTTCCAGGACCATGACTTCGACTTCGTCGCCCAGCTGGACAACCTTGTTCGGAGCCACGTTCTTGTTGGTCCAGTCCATTTCCGACACGTGGACCAGGCCTTCGATGCCTTGTTCCACTTCGACGAACGCGCCGTAGTCGGTCAGGTTGGTGACTTTACCGAACAGGCGGGTGCCTTGTGGGTAACGACGCGACAGACCGGTCCATGGATCGTCGCCCAGTTGCTTGACGCCCAGCGAAACGCGGTTCTTCTCTTGATCGTACTTGAGGACCTTAGCGGTGATCTCTTGGCCAACCGACAGGACTTCCGACGGGTGACGCACGCGACGCCATGCCAGGTCGGTGATGTGCAGCAGGCCGTCGATGCCGCCCAGGTCGACGAACGCACCGTAGTCGGTGATGTTCTTGACGACGCCGGTGACCACGGTGCCTTCTTTCAGGGTTTCCATCAGCTTGGCGCGCTCTTCGCCCATCGATGCTTCGATGACGGCGCGACGCGACAGCACGACGTTGTTACGCTTGCGGTCCAGCTTGATGACCTTGAATTCGAGGGTCTTGCCTTCGAATGGGGTGGTGTCCTTGACTGGACGGGTGTCAACCAGCGAACCCGGCAGGAAGGCGCGGATGCCGTTGGTCAGGACGGTCAGGCCGCCTTTGACTTTACCGTTGACGGTACCGGTGACGATTTCGCCCGATTCCATCGCTTTTTCCAGTGCCAGCCACGATGCCAGGCGCTTGGCCTTGTCGCGCGACAAGATGGTGTCGCCGAAGCCGTTTTCCAGCGACTCGATAGCCACGGAAACGAAATCGCCGATCTGAACTTCCAGTTCGCCCTGGTCGTTCTTGAATTCTTCAACCGGGATGAACGCTTCCGACTTCAGGCCGGCGTTGACGATCACGAAGTTGTGATCCAGGCGCACGACTTCAGCCGAAATGACTTCGCCCGAACGCATGTCCTGACGCGACAGCGATTCCTCGAAGAGGGCTGCGAAGCTTTCCATACCGGTATCTTGGGTTGCAGTAGACATAAAAGGAGTGTTATTTCATGTTAGCCAGCAGGCCGGCAATATGCGGACTGAACTGGGTTAGGGTTGAAACACGCCTGCAACATAAAAACGCGTTGCAGACACCAAAGGACGGCGATCTCTTGCCGATAGCGCCGCTGAACGGCGCCACCAGCCCAAAAACCGTCGTCCCCGCGAAGGCGGGGACCCAAGTTTGCTTGCCTACCACGGCGATGACTCGAGCCAACGGTATGCATCGAACTGTGATTCCCGCCTGCGCGGGAATGACGTTTTGACGCCCAGGGCTTACGCCGAAAGCATCGAAACGCCATTCAAAGTCTTTAAAAAACTCTTCTTGATTACTGTTGCCGGGCTACTTCTGCGCATACCAGGCCAACACCTGGTCCACTGCCTGATCCACGCCCATTTCGGAGGTGTCCAGCAGATGCGCATCGCTTGCCGGGGCCAGGGGAGCGACCGCGCGATTGGTGTCGCGCTCGTCTCTTGCCTGCAAATCTGCCAGGAGGTCGTTCATATTAGCAGAAAACCCTTTGTCAATCAATTGCTTATACCGGCGTTGCGCACGTGCCTCAACACTCGCGGTCAAGAACACCTTCAGCCTGGCGGTCGGGAAGATCACCGTGCCCATGTCGCGCCCGTCGGCCACCAGGCCCGGCGTCTGGCGAAAGCCCAGCTGCAGCCCGACCAGCGCCTGGCGCACGGTCGGCAGCGCCGCGATCTTCGACGCCATATTGCCCACTTCCTCGGCCCGGATCGCGTGCGTCACGTCCTCGTGCGCCAGGTAGATATGCTCTCCCTGGAAGCGCGCCGGCAGGTGCTCGGCCAGCTTGGCGATCGCGTGCTCGTCGCGTAATTCCACCCCGCGGCGCAACGCCTGCAGCGCCGTCAGGCGGTACAGGGCGCCCGAGTCGAGCAAGTGAAAACTGAGGCGCTCGGCGACCCGGCTGGCGACCGTCCCCTTGCCGGATGCGGTGGGGCCGTCGATGGTGATGACTGGTACGTTCGAATTCGGCATGCGGATCCTGGCAATCGGTTAGAACAGCTCGTCGCGGGCGATGCCCGCGAACGCTTCGAAATAATCGGGGAAGGTCTTGGCGACGCATTTCGGATCGTTGATGCGCATCGCGTTGCCGCGGCGCGCCTTGCCGTCCAGCGAGGCGAGCGAGAAGCACATCGCCATCCGGTGGTCGTCGTAGGTGTCGATCGTGGCCGGCTTGAGTTCCTCCGGTGGGGTGATGCGGATATAGTCCGGCCCCTCCTCCACCTCGGCGCCGACCTTGCGCAATTCGGTCGCCATGGCCGCCAGGCGGTCGGTTTCCTTCACGCGCCAGCTGGCGATATTGCGCAGGGTGCTCGGGCCGTCGGCGTACAGCGCCGCCACCGCGATCGTCATCGCCGCGTCCGGAATATGGTTGAAGTCGGCGTCGATGGCTTTCAGCACGCCGTTCGACCTCGCCTCGATCCAGTTGTCGCCGCGGGTGATGATGGCGCCCATGCGTTCGAGCGCATCGGCGAAGCGCACGTCGCCCTGGATGCTGTGCTCGCCCACGCCTTCCACCCGCACCGGACCGCCGGCGATCGCGCCGGCCGCCAGGAAGTAGGACGCCGACGACGCGTCGCCCTCGACGTGGATGGTGCCCGGGCTGCGATAGCGCTGGCCCGGATGCACGGTGAACGAGGCCCAGCCGTTCTGCTCGACCTCGACGCCGAAGCGGCGCATCAGGTTCAGGGTGATCTCGATATACGGCTTCGAAATCAGTTCGCCGACGACGTCGATCGCCACCGGATGGGTCTTGGCCATCAGCGGCGCCGCCATCAGGAGCGCGGTCAGGAACTGGCTCGACACATTGCCGCGTACGGCGATGCGTTGCGGGTTGACGCGGCCGCGGCGGATGCGCAGCGGCGGAAAGCCCTGTTCTCCCGTGTACTCGATCCGGGCGCCGACCTCGTTCAGCGCGTCCACCAGGTCGCCGATCGGACGCTCGTGCATGCGCGACACGCCGTGCAGGGTATAGTCGCCGCCGATCACGGCCAGCGCCGCCGTCAGCGGACGGATCGCGGTGCCGGCATTGCCCATGAACAGATCGGCTTCATGGTTCGGCAGCTCGCCGCCATTGCCGTGCACGACCACGGTGCGCTCGTCGACTTCATCCCATTGAATGCCCAGCGAGCGCAGCGCGCCCAGCATCACCATGGTGTCGTCCGAGGCCAGCAGGTCGTGGATCGTGGTCGCGCCCTCGGACAGCGCCGCCAGCAGCAGCGTGCGGTTCGAGATGGACTTGGAACCCGGCAGCCGCACCGTGCCCTGCGCATGAAGCACGGGCTCGAGGTCGATATGCTGCGGATAGTGTTTTTGCTGCGTCATGTGTTTTCCTGATTGGGCGAACGCCGTTCGGGCGAGCCGGCTTCGATGGCCTCTTGCCATTCGCGGCGGGCGCGCTGGGCGGTCGCATAGATTCCTTGCAAGCCGATGCCGTCCGCGGCCGCGAGCATGGCCCGCATCGACGTCAATTGTGCCAGATATGCATCCAGCTCGGTCAGCAGAGCAGCGCGGTTGGCCAGGCTGATGTCGCGCCACATCTCGGGCGACGAACCGGCGATGCGCGTGAAGTCGCGGAAACCGCTGGCGGCGTACTGGAACAGCAGGTCCGCATGCGGCCTGGCGGCGATGTCGTCCACCAGCGCATAGGCCAGCAGGTGCGGCAGATGGCTGACGGCGGCGAACACGCGGTCATGGTCCTCAGGGCTGAGCGTGTGGATGACGGCGCCGCAGGCGCGCCAGGCGGCGGCGACTGTTTCGACGTCCTGCGCGGCGTTCTCCGGCAGCGGCGTCAGCACGCACTTCTTGCCCTGGTACAGCTTGGGGAGCGCGGCGTCGGGACCGTTCGATTCGCTGCCCGCGATCGGGTGGCCCGGCACGAACCGGTGCACCCGGTCCCGCATCACCGCGCGCGCGGCCGCGACCACGTCGCACTTGGTGCTGCCGGCGTCGGTCACGACCGTATGGGGCTCGAGGTGCGGCAGCAGCGCTTCGAGGATCGGGCCGGTCTGGGCCACCGGCGCGGCCAGCAGCACCAGGTCGGCGCCGCGCAGCGCGTCGGCATGGTCCTCGGTCACCCGATCGACGATGCCCAGCTCCAGCGCGCGCGCCAGCGCTTCCGGGTGGCGGCCGATGCCGACCACCTCGCCGACCTGGCCGGCGCGCTTGAGCGCCAGCGCGAACGAGCCGCCGATCAGGCCTACGCCGACGATAACGACTTTAGCGAGCATTCAGCCTCGCGCGCTCGCGCTCTCCGTCGAGAGCGCTCGCTTGAGGGCTTCGATGAAGGCCGCATTCTCTTCCGGCAAGCCGATCGAGATGCGCAGCCACTGCGGCAAGCCATAGGCGCCGACCGGACGCACGATCACGCCCTGCTTGAGCAGCGCCAGGTTCACGCGCGCGCCGGCGCCTTCGTCGTCGCCGACCTTCACCAGCACGAAGTTGCCGAACGACGGCACATACTCGAGCTTCAGCTCCTCGAATGCGGCAACCATCTGCCGGTAGCCTTCGGCGTTGTTCTTCGCCCCCTTTTCCAGGAACGGCTTGTCGTTCAGCGCGGCGATCGCGGCGGCCTGCGCCAGCGAGTTGACGTTGAAGGGCTGGCGGATGCGGTTCATCAGGTCCGTGACTTCCGGCTGGGCGATGGCGAAGCCCACGCGCAGGCCGGCCAGGCCGTAGGCCTTGGAGAAGGTGCGCGAGACGATCAGGTTCGGGTACTTGCGCACCCAGGCGCTCGACTCGAACTGGTGTTCCGGCGCCAGGTATTCGTTATACGCTTCGTCCAGCACCACGATCACGTTGCCTGGAACTTTCTGCAGGAAGGCTTCGACCTGTTCGGCCGGGATGAAGGTGCCGGTTGGATTGTTCGGGTTGGCGACATAGACCAGGCGCGTGTCGGCGTCGATCGCGGCCGCCATCGCATCCAGGTCGTGGCCGTAGTCCACGCTCGGGACCACGATGGCGCGTCCGCCCACGCCCTGCGTGGCCAGCGCGTACACCGCAAATGAATACTGCGAATAGACCACCGCCTCGCCCTTTTGCACGAAGGCGTGGGCGGCGATCTCCAGGATGTCGTTGCTGCCGTTGCCGAGGGTGATCCACTCGAGCGGCACGTCGTAGCGCTGCGACAGCGCGGTCTTGAGTTCGAAGCCGTTGGCGTCCGGATAGCGGCCGAGATCGGCGGCGGCTTCGAGCATCGCGGCGCGGCTCGATTCCGGCAGGCCGAACGGGTTTTCGTTGGAAGCCAGCTTGACGATGGTCGCTTCGTCGAGGCCGAACTCGCGGGCGACTTCGGCGATGGGTTTGCCGGCCTGGTAAGGGGCGATGGCGCGGACGTATTCGGGACCGAATTTCGACATGGTGTCTCTCTCTGTTTGATTAAAGGCTTTGCGGGTAGGACCCGAGCACCTTGAAGAAGGCGGCGTTGTCCTTGAGTTCCTCGAGCGCGCGCGCGACCGCGGCGTCGTGCACATGGCCCTCGATGTCGACGTAGAAGTAATATTCCCAGGTGCCGATGCGCGCCGGGCGCGATTCGAAGCGGGTCATCGACACGCCATGCTTTTCGAGCGGCGCCAGCAGGTTGTAGACGGCGCCGGCCTTGTTCGGTACGGCCAGCACGATGCCGGTGCGGTCCTTGCCCGACGGGCCGGTCTGCAGCTGACCGATCACCACGAAGCGGGTGCGGTTGTGCGGGTCGTCCTGGATGTGGGCCTGCACCACGCCCAGCTGGTACTGCTCGCCCGCCATCTCGCTGGCGATCGCGGCGACCGTCGGATCCTGGCTCGCCAGCACGGCCGCCTCGGCATTCGAGGCCACGGCGCGGCGCTCGAGGTGAGGATGATGCAGGTTGAGCCAGACCTGGCACTGGGCCAGCGCCTGCGAATGCGCGCAGACGACTTTGACGCCATCCATCGAACCGGTCTTGCTCATCAGGCTGTGGTGCACGGCGATCGATACCTCGCCGCTGATGATGGTGGTGGTGGCCAGGAGCAGGTCGAGCGTGCGGTTGATCGCGCCTTCGGACGAGTTCTCGACCGGAACCACGCCGAAATCGGCGGTGCCGGCCTCGGTGGCGCGGAATACCTCGTCGATCGACACGCACGGCAGCGTCTCGATGGCGGTGCCGAACTGCTGGAACACGGCCTGCTCGCTGAAGGTGCCGCTCGGGCCGAGGTAGGCGACCGTCACGCGCTTCTCCAACGCGCGGCAGGAAGACATGATCTCGCGGAAGATCGTTTGCACGTCCTTGTCCTTGAGCGGACCAGGATTGCGGTCGGCGACGCCGCGCAGCACTTGCGCTTCGCGCTCGGGACGGAATACGGGGGCGTTGGTTTCGGCCTTGACGTGGCCGACCTCTTGCGCGACCTTGCCGCGCTCGCTGAGCAGCGAGAGGATTTGCGCGTCGATCGCATCGATGCGTTCGCGCAGGGGTTTGAGTTTGTCTGTCATCGTTATGCTGTGTGGTCGATTGGTTCGCCTGACCGCTGCTCCACGCCTGAAAGCCCCGGCATGCCGGGGCGGGTCTCAACGACCGGCGAACTCGTTCAAGTAATCGACGAGGGCCTGTACGCCCTCGATCGGCATCGCGTTGTAGATCGATGCCCGCATGCCGCCGACGGACTTGTGGCCCTTCAGTTGCAGCAGACCGCGCCCTGAGGCGCCGGTCAGGAATAACTGGTTCAGCGATTCGTCGCGCAGGTAGAACGGCACGTTCATGCGCGAACGGAATTCCGGCGCCACGCGGTTGGCGTAGAAATCGTCTCGGTCGAGCGCCTCATACAGCAGCTTCGCCTTTTCGATATTGCGCGCCTCCATGGCGGCCACGCCGCCATTGGCCTTGAGCCAGGCGAACACCAGCCCGGCGATATAGATCGCATAGGTCGGCGGCGTGTTGTACAGCGAATCGTGCTCGGCGCAGGTCTTCCAGTTGAAGGCCGACGGGCACTGCGGCGACGCGTAGTCGAGCAGGTCTTCGCGCACGATCACCAGGGTCAGGCCGGCCGGGCCGATATTCTTCTGGGCGCCGGCGAAAATCACGCCATACTTGAGGATGTCGATCTTGCGCGACAGGATGTGCGAGGACATGTCGGCCACGATCGGCACATCGGGATCGCTCATTGGATCCATCCTGGGCGCGTCGGGGTACTCGACGCCGTCGATGGTCTCGTTGGTGCAGATGTGCAGATAGGCCGCGTCCTGCGACAGGTTCCACGACTCGCGCGGCGGGACGCGGGAGAAACCCTCCGCCTCGCTCGAGGCGGCGACGTTCACCCGCGCATAGCGCGCCGCCTCCTTGATCGACTTGCCGGACCACGAACCGGTGTGGACGAAGTCGATCACCGGATCATTGCGGCGACGGGCCAGGTTGAGAGGAACGATGGCGTTCTGCCCGAGTCCCCCGCCCTGCTGGAACAGGATTTTATAATTGGCCGGCACGTCCAGCAGCTCGCGCAGGTCGTCGAGCGCCTGGCGGTGGATGCTGGAAAATTCTGGACCGCGGTGGCTCATCTCCATCACCGACATGCCGCTGCCATGCCAGTCGAGCATCTCGCTCGCTGCCTGCAGCAGCACTTCTTTCGGAAGGACGGCGGGGCCGGCCGAGAAGTTGAAGATCTGGGTCATGCGGTCCTTTCCACGATGTTATTTAGCCTGGGCGTTCTGCATCACTTCCAGCATCAGGCCGTTCAGGCGCGGCGCGACGACCCGCTGGCCGGCGGCCATGCTCTCGGCGGCCAGGCGCGGCGACAGGGCCAGCATCTTCTGGCCCAGCGGGGTGCGGTAGAAGGCGGTCAGTTCCTTGAGTTCCGCCACGCTGTAATTGCGGGCGTACAGCGGGCCGATCTCGGCCATCATATCGTCGAGCAGCGCAGGATCGCGGAACATGCGGTTGATCGCCTCGGCGGCGCCCGGCAGCACCTGCTCGACCTTGGCCATGGCTTCCTTCTTCTTCTCGTCGCTGGCGGCAGGATCGGCATTGATGACGGCCGTCATCTGCGCGCGCATCATCTGCGGCAGCGCCTTTTCCATCTCGGTGAACGACGCCAGCATCATCTTGCGCACATCCATCGCCGCCAGCAGTTCCTTGACGGCGGCGCGCTCCTGCTCGCTCCCCTGCGCGCTCGGCGCAGCAGGAGCGGCGCTTTGCGCCAGGGCGGATGGGGAAACACCGGCGATGGCGGCGGCGCAGGTCACGGCGAGGAGGACTTTTTTCATTGGCTTTCCAGGCGGGCGCTGGCGCCCATTGCATTGAACGAAAGGGGCAAGCGCATGCATACCGATGCGCAGCACTTGCCCCGGGGCGCCATTATTCCGGCGCCGGTTCGAGCTCGACTTCTTCGAGGTCGGTCTCGACGATACGCTGCAGGCCGGACAGCTTGGTGCCATCCTCGACCGCGATCAGGGTCACGCCCTGTGTCGCGCGGCCCATCTCGCGGATCTCGGACACGCGGGTGCGGATCAGCACGCCGCCGGTCGTGATCAGCATGATCTCGTCGCTCGGCTCGACCAGGGTCGCGGCCACCACCTTGCCGTTACGCTCGCTGGTCTGGATCGCGATCATGCCCTTGGTGCCGCGGCCGTGGCGGGTGTACTCCGTGATCGGGGTACGCTTGCCGAAGCCGTTCTCGGTGGCGGTGAGGACGGTCTGTTCTTCGCTCTCGGCCACCAGCAGCGCGATGACCTGCTGGCCTTCTTCGAGATTCATGCCGCGCACGCCGCGCGCGGTGCGGCCCATCGGACGCACGTCGTTCTCGTCGAAGCGCACGGCCTTGCCGCCGTCGGAGAACAGCATCACGTCGTGCTTGCCGTCGGTGAGCGCGGCGCCGACCAGCACGTCGCCTTCATCGAGGTCGACCGCGATGATGCCGGCCTTGCGTGGATTGGAAAAGTCGCGCAGCGGCGTCTTCTTGACCGTGCCCAGCGAGGTCGACATGAAGACGTAGTGGTCTTCGGGGAAGGTGCGGTTCTCTCCCTGCAGCGGCAGCACGACGGTGATCTTCTCGTTGTCCTGCAGCGGGAACATATTGACGATCGGCTTGCCGCGCGAGTTGCGCGAGCCTTGCGGCACTTCCCACACCTTGAGCCAGTACATGCGGCCACGGTTGCTGAAGCACAGCATGTAGTCGTGGGTATTGGCGATGAACAGCTGGTCGATCCAGTCTTCGTCCTTGGTCGCCGTCGCCTGCTTGCCGCGGCCGCCGCGCTTCTGGGCGCGGTATTCGGAAATCGGCTGCGCCTTCATATAGCCCGCGTGCGACAGGGTCACCACCATGTCCTGCGGGGTGATCAGGTCTTCGGTTTCGAGGTCGCTGGCATTGTGCTCGATGGTCGAACGGCGGGTGTCCTTGCCGTTGTCGGCGTAGTCGGCCTTGATGGCGGCCATCTCGTCGACGATGATCGTGGTGACGCGCTCTGGCTTGGACAGGATGTCGAGCAGGTCGGCGATGTGGGCCATCACTTCCTTGTACTCGTTGACGATCTTGTCCTGCTCGAGGCCCGTCAGGCGCTGCAGGCGCATCTGCAGGATCTCTTGCGCCTGCTCGTCCGACAGCTTGTATAGCCCGCTTTGCTGCATGCCGTAGTGCTTCGGCAGGTGCTCCGGACGGAAGGCCGCGATGCCGCCGGACTCGCCCAGTTCGGTACGGTTGAGCATCTCGCGCACCAGGGACGAATCCCAGGCGCGGTCCATCAGCTCGACCTTCGCGACCGGCGGGGTCGGCGCGGCCTTGATGATGGCGATGAAATCGTCGATATTCGCCAGCGCGACGGCCAGGCCTTCCAGCATGTGGCCGCGGTCGCGCGCCTTGCGCAGCTCGAACACGGTGCGGCGGGTGACCACTTCGCGGCGGTGCGACAGGAAGCACTCGAGCATCTGCTTGAGGTTCAGCAGCTTCGGCTGGCCATTGACCAGCGCCACCATATTCATGCCGAAGGTGTCTTGCAGCTGGGTCTGCTTGTACAGATTGTTCAGCACGACCTCAGGCACTTCGCCGCGCTTGAGTTCGATCACCACGCGCATGCCCGATTTGTCGGACTCGTCGCGGATGTCGGAAATGCCTTCGAGCTTCTTGTCGCGCACGTTCTCGGCGATGCGCTCGAGCAGCGACTTCTTGTTTACCTGGTAGGGCAGCTCGTCGATGATGATCGCGGTGCGGTTGCCGTCGCGGCCCACTTCCTCGAAGTGGGTCTTGGCGCGCATCACCACGCGGCCGCGGCCGGTGCGGTAACCGTCGCGCACGCCCGAGACGCCATAGATGATGCCGGCGGTCGGGAAGTCCGGCGCCGGGATCAGCTCGATCAGCTCGTCGATGGTGCAGTCGGGATGACGCAGCACGTGCATCGCGCCGGCGATCACTTCGGACAGGTTGTGCGGCGGGATATTGGTCGCCATGCCGACCGCGATGCCGGACGAACCATTGATCAGCAGGTTCGGGATGCGGGTCGGCAGGACCGTCGGCTCTTTCTCCTTGCCGTCGTAGTTCGGCTGGAAGTCGACGGTGTCCTTGTCGATGTCGGCCAGGATCTCGCCCGCGATGCGGTCGAGGCGGCACTCGGTGTAACGCATCGCCGCGGCGCTGTCGCCATCGATCGAGCCGAAGTTGCCCTGACCATCGACCAGGGTGTAGCGCAGCGAGAAGTCCTGGGCCATGCGGACCAGGGTGTCGTAGATCGACGAGTCGCCGTGCGGGTGGAATTTACCCATCGTGTCGCCGACGACGCGCGCGCACTTGAGGTAGGGACGGTTCCACACGTTGTTCATCTCGTGCATCGCGTAGAGCACGCGGCGGTGCACCGGCTTCAGGCCGTCGCGCACGTCCGGCAGCGCACGGCCCACGATCACGCTCATGGCGTAATCGAGGTAGCTCTTGCGCATCTCTTCTTCGAGGGAAATCGGGACTGTTTCTTTTGCGAATTGATCCATTGGGCGGGTCGACTGCTTTCAGGCGATGGTTATAAGTTGCAACGGACGATTCTACCATGCGACAGATAGCAGTTGCTCAATTCCGGCCGACCCACTCTGGATGCCGGAACTCAAGAGTGGGACGATGGAATGGGCGCCAAATTTCCAGCATTGTCGTCCCCGGCCGGCCCCGCTTGGGAAAATGTTGCGGCGTAACAACGTCAAGCAGTTAATGCTTGATGTTTGATTTGGGTGCAGTCGTGCGATTTTGGTGCATGTGGCAAAATGGACAGGAAGTCAATTGCTTGTTTCACAATACGAAACAGACGGAGCGGCCGCCGTGTTAATCTTATGACCACACATGGAGCCCGTCTGAATCGCTACGGATTTAACCGAAAGGAAAAGAATATGAAGAAACTGATCACTGTTCTGCTCGCAGCGTCGGCCGCGATTGCGGGCGTCGCCTCCGCCCAAAGCGCTCCTCCCTACGCGCCGCTGACCACCGACATCCAGGCCCGTACCCCGTACAGCGCCTATGTGCAAGACGCTCGCGGCGTGATCGCGCGCAATCCTTTCGGCCTGTGCTGGCGCACCGGCTACTGGACCCCGGCCGATGCGGTCCCAGGCTGCGACGCGCCGCTGTGCGTGGAGCCTGAGAAACTCGAAAACGGCAAGTGCGTCGCTCCGCCGCCGCCGCCAGCGCCGGCACCGACTCCAGTGCCTCCACCAGTCGCCGCACCGGTGCCGACCTCGGAAAAAGTCAGCTACTCGGCCGACGCCTTCTTCGACTTCGACAAGGCGATCCTGAAGCCAGCCGGCAAGGCCTCGCTGGATGAGCTGAGCGCCAAGCTGGGCGACATGAACCTGGAAGTCATCATTGCCGTCGGCCACACCGACTCGATCGGCACCGATGCCTACAACCAGAAGCTGTCGATCCGCCGCGCCGAAGCCGTCAAGGCCTACCTGAAAGGCAAAGGCATCGAAGAAACCCGCATCTACACCGAAGGCAAGGGCGAAAGCCAGCCGAAAGCGGACAACAAGACCGCCGAAGGCCGCGCACAGAACCGTCGCGTGGAAATCGAAGTCGTCGGTACCCGTACCGTCAACAAGTAATCGGCTGTAAGCCACTGCCGTAAGCACGTCGTCCCGCGCAGGCGGGGACCCAATTTCTGCTAGCGTGATCGAAACGCTTGCAAACTTGGGTCCCCGCCTTCGCGGGGACGACGTTTTTGCGCCGCCGAAATTGCATTATTCCGCTATTATTCGAGCCATGACGACGACAAACGCAGACCCATTAGAAATCCAGAAGTTCAGCGAGCTGGCCCACCGCTGGTGGGATCCGACCTCGGAATTCCGTCCGCTGCACGAAATCAACCCCTTGCGCCTCGAGTGGATCAACGCGCGCGCGCCACTTAGCGGCAAGAACGTGATCGACATCGGTTGCGGCGGCGGCGTGCTATCCGAATCGATGGCGCGCAAGGGCGCCAAGGTGACGGGTATCGACCTGTCCCAGAAGGCGCTCAAGGTCGCGGACCTGCACAGCCTGGAATCGGGCGTGGAGGTGCGCTACAAGCATATCGCGGCCGAGGAGATGGCCGAACAGGAAGCCGGCCAGTTCGACGTGGTCACCTGTATGGAAATGCTGGAGCACGTACCCGACCCGGCCTCGATCGTGCGCGCCGCCGCCAAGCTGGTGAAGCCGGGCGGCCACGTGTTCTTCTCGACCCTGAACCGCAATCCCAAGTCCTACCTGTTCGCCGTGATCGGCGCCGAATACGTGCTGCGCATGCTGCCGCGCGGGACCCACGACTACGGCAAGTTCATCACGCCCGCCGAGCTGGCGCAGTTCGTACGCCAGGCCGGCCTGCAGGTCGACGGCCTGAAAGGCCTGACCTACAACCCGCTGACCAAAATCTACTCGCTGAACAACGACACCGATGTGAACTACATGGTGGCGTGCAGCAAACCGCTCTGAACGACATGACTTTTCCGACCGTGATGCCGGCACCGCGTGCCATCCTGTTCGACCTCGACGGCACGCTGGCCGACACGGCGCCCGACCTCGCCGCGGCCGTGAACTGGCTGCGCCTTGAACGCGGCCTGGACCCGACCCCGTACGAGGTGCTGCGCCCGACCGCATCCAGCGGTGCGCGCGGCATGATCGGCGCCGCCTTCGGCCTGGCGCCGGGCGACGACGGTTACGAGGAACTGCGCCTGGCCTGGTTCGACCGCTACCAGTCGGCGATGTCGCTGCATACGACGCTGTTCGACGGCATTACCGAGCTGCTGGACGGCATTTCGGACGCCGGCATGGCCTGGGGCATCGTCACCAACAAGCCGTCGCGCTTCACCGACCCGCTGGTGCCGCAGATCGCGCTGGCGCACGCCGGCTGCATCGTCTCGGGCGACACCACGGGCTTCGCCAAGCCCCATCCCGCCCCGCTGCTGGAAGGCGCGCGCCGCCTGGGCCTTGCACCAGAACAGTGCTGGTACGTGGGCGACGACCTGCGCGACATCGAGGCCGGACGCGCGGCGGGCATGGTCACCGTGGCTTGCGCCTGGGGCTATTGTGGCGCGATCGAGCCGTCGACCTGGGGTGCGGACTACCTGCTCGATACGCCGGCCGAGCTGCTGGCGCTGCTGGGGCAGGTGTCGGAGGCGGCGCGACAGGCCGAGCACGCGGCCTGATCGTCTGGCTGGTTCGTTGAACGGCGCCTTTCACGGCGCCGTTTTTCTTTGTGGCGCTGTGCTTACATCTGTTTACGATTGATACAGGGTCACGTCTATCTCTCGGTCCGGCTCGCCAGTAATCTACTCCCATACGAACACGCCATACTTTACGGAGCAGATCATGGAAACCACGACCACCAACCGCATTCACCCATTGATGGCCGCTGCAGCCGCGTCGGTCATCGTCGTCAGCCTGACTGGCGCCGCCGCGATCACCGGTCTGCTGCCGACCTCGAAGAGCGCATCGGAGCCGAGCATGCCGCTGGCAGCCACGTCGCCCTACGCCATGCCGCAGGCGGGCATGCAGGTGCAGCCTAACGGCTACGTCGCCCAGCCTGGCCAGATGGCGCCGGTGGCGGCTAACGGCCAGCAACTGGTGCCGGCGATGGTCCCCGCGATGGTCCCGGCCCAGCAGGTGGCATATGCCCAGCCGGTCGCCCAGGTGCAGCCCGAGCCGACCGTGATCATCAAGGAAAAGCCGGTGGTGAAAGTGGTCGAGAAAACCCGCGTGGTGCACGCCAAGCCGCAGCCGGTGCGCTATGAAGAACCGCGTTATTCGCAGCCAGCGCCGGCCCCGGCCCAGCAACCTAACTATGTCGGCATCGGTACCGGCGCCGTGATCGGCGGCCTGATCGGCAACCAGATCGGCGGCGGCAACGGCAAGAAGCTGGCGACTGTCGCCGGCGTGATCGGCGGCGGCATCATCGGCAACGAAATCGCCAACCGCAACGGTCGCTAAGCAAGCACTAACTTATTGCTTTCTCCCCTTGGCCGCGGACCTTCAGTCTGCGGCCTTTTTTTTGAACACGCCGACGATAATGTCGCTCGGGAACATGCGCAGCACGGGGATCGCGCAGATGATCGCCGCATACTGGGTGTAGAGCGACAGGGTCGGCACGTTGCCGGCGCAGCGCAGGCGTTCCAGCAAGCCCCTGGCGCGCAGCGCCGGCAGCTCGGCCGCCTCGGTGAGTTCGAAGCCCTGCCCCGCCACCAGCTGCCGCAGATTGCGTGGATTGAAGTAATGGACGTGCGGCGAAGGCAGGTCTTTCTGCCACAGGCGCTCGAACGGCCCACGCCAGCCCAGGCGCGCGATCAGCTTCGACAGCCGGTAGAAGAAGCCGCCGCTGTTCGGCAGGTTGAGGATCAGGATGCCGCCGTCGTGCAGGCGCGCGTGGCAGGCGGCCAGGGCGCTGCGGATGTCGGGAATGTGTTCGATCACGTCGTTGAACACGATGACGTCGAAGCGTTCGCCCTCCCTGAGCACGTCCGGGAAGTAGCCGGAACGCACCGGCAAGCCGCGCGCGGCGGCGCGGGCGCCGACCACCGCATCCGGCTCCACGCCCAGCACGTCGAACTGCTCGCGCGCCGTCTCGAGGAACCAGCCGTGGGCGCTGCCGACGTCGAGCAGGCGCGGCCGGCTGACGCCGACGTGCCGGCGGGCCCAGGCGACGATGGTGCGGAAGTTCTCCAGGCGCAGCGCCTTCAGGCCAGCCTCGCGCTCGGCCTCGTCCACGGCGGGACCGCTGTGGGCATTGATGGCAACGCTCAGGGCGGCGCTTTCATAGTTGCACGCCGGGCAGGTTGCATGCCATCCGGCCAGGCCAGCCACCTGGGTGTTGCCACAAACGATGCACGTCATGTCGGTTCTCGTCAGCATCTCGAATCCCATCAGCATATTGCAATTTAGCTATGCATTGTAGGTTTTTTATGGTGACAGACTTTAAGCAGGCACTAAGGAACGGCGCTGTACATCCTCGGCGCTTGGAGTACAATAGAGGTTCTTGACGTTGGGGGCGACCTGGTTTCGACGTGGGTTGCAAAGCAGCGCAGGGCATACCGAGGACTGGTTACCTCGTAAATACATCCAGAAATCAATAACTGCAAACGATAACTCGTACGCACAAGCAGCTTAATTGCTGCTAGCTCTACAACACCTCGCCTCTGGGGTGAGTCGCAAGACTGGTAGAGTCATTTACAGAGGCTAGGAATCAATCGGGTTACTTGGTTGCTTCCGAAATTTAAGGTAACTCGCTTGTCCAAAGGGTGCACATCCCCGTTGTCCAGGTCAAATCAAATGATAGTGCTAAGTATGTAGAACTGTCTGTAGAGTGCTTGCGGACGCGGGTTCGATTCCCGCCGCCTCCACCAAAAATTCCGCTAACCCGCTGATTCGTCAGCGGGTTTTCTTTTTTGCGCGCACCGGTAACGGGAGCGAACCCGAAGAACTGCGTGCAGGGTCCGAGCCTGCCCAGGCGCCGGCCGCGCACACCACGCATTGAGCGATGCCCCCCTTACTCGAGCCCCAGCACGCGCATCCTCGTGCGCAAACGCCGTACCTCGTCGCTCAGGTCGATCACCAGCGCCGCGATGTGTTCGTTGGCGTCGAAATCGCGCTCGATGCTGAGCAAGCGCCGCACGCGGGCAAGATCGCTACTGCCGAAACGCAGGCTCGTCGCCTGCACCACCGGGTCGCAACCCAGCACGCCGGCCTGCACATGGCGCACCACCCATTCGGGTTCCACGTTCGCCGCCCGCGCCAGTTCGTCCAGGCTCAGGGCCATTTCTTCCAGCAGCACGCCGGTCAGGGTCTGTGGCTGTTGCATCGCTCAGGCTCCCATGTTCGCACGCGGATTGAAAGATATCTCGCGCGCCATTTGTTCGTAAAGCTCTTTTGCACGTGGCGTATCGGCTGGGGGTAGTACCACCTCGAGGATCAGGTACAGGTCGCCCGGCGCGGCTGCCGGGATCCCGCGGCCCTTCAAGCGCAACTTGCGCCCGGTTTGCGATCCCGCGGGGACCGACACTTCGACCGTCCCGGAGGGCGTCGGCACCGATATTTTCGCGCCCAGCGCCGCCTCCCATGGCGCCACCGGCGCGGTCTCGTACACGTTCGCGCCCTCCACCCGGTAGCGCGGGTCTTCTCCGAACTGGATGTCCAGGTACAGATCGCCCGGCGGACCGCCCCCGATCCCGGGCTGGCCCTGACCGGCCAGCCGCAACTGCTGGCCGGGCGTGACGCCCTTCGGAACGCTCACGCTCAGTGTCTTTTCCTGCATCCTCACCTGTCCCTGCGCGTCCTGTACCGGTACGCGCAGGCCGATGTTGCGCGTCGCGCCGGCATAGGCGTCGCGCAGGGCGATCGTGATCGCGGCGTGAATGTCTTCACCGTGCATCTGGAAGCCTGCGCCGCCAGCACCCGTGCCCCCGCCGCTCCTCGCACGCCCCCGGCGCCCCATGTGCGCAAACAGATCGGCGAGGAAATCGTCGGTGCCGGCGCCGGCGTCGGAGAAGTCATACTGCGAAGCCCAGTCCGGCGGCGGCTGGAATCCTTCGCTGGTCTGCCGGCCGCGGCGGCCCAGGTCGTCGTAGGCCGCCCGCTTTTCGGCGTCGCCCAGCACATCGTAGGCTTCGTTGATTTCCTTGGTCTTCTCGGTCGCGTCGTCGTGCTTGCTGACGTCCGGATGGTACTGGCGCACGAGCTTGCGGTAGGCCTTCTTGATGTCCTCCGGGGACGCGGTCTTGTCAACGTTCAAGGTCTTGTAATAGTCCTTATACTCCACGCGCACCTCCGCAAAGGTTTTCGTCATCGTACTCATCTGGTGCCCCAGGCGGCGCACAATTACGGTGGGACAGCCACACAAGAAGCATGTCGTGGATGCGATGCTTGCATGGACTCTATTTTATTGCCTTGACCGAGAGCGATACCCGGTCACGACGGGCGATCAAGCACTCACTGCAAGACAATTTCGATGAACAAATTGGCAACCGGACCAGCCCGGGGCCATGCACGCTCGCAAGCGTGTTTCTTGTGTTCAAGCCCTTCTTGCGTTACCATGGCGCCGCCCTTGGGGAGTAGCCTACTTCCGCAACGGAAGTTTCCGCATCAACATACTTGACGTCTCCACGTCATGGTGCGCAAGCCTTCTGGTTGGCAAGACCATTGGCATGTTCGCGCGACGATCGGGCCGCGCGGCATGCCTTGTGTCGTGCCCGATCGGAAAGCTGTCATGTCTCTCGCTGCAATCATCATCCTCGCCTTCGCCATGTCCACCGACGCCTTCGCCGTCGCGATCGCCATGGGTTCCCAACGCGCCCACGTCCTGTTCAAGGATGCACTGAAGGTCGGCCTGCTGTTCGGGGTTATCGAGGGGGTCACCCCGCTGGTCGGCTGGGCCCTCGGCAGCATTGCCGCGTCCTACGTCGAAAGCTGGGACCACTGGATCGCCTTCATCCTGCTCGGCGGCCTGGGGATTCGGATGATCATCGAGGGTTGCGGCGAGCCGGATGACGAAGCGGACGATCCCGCCCGTCCGTTCTGGCTGCTGGCGTTGACCGGGTTTGCCACCAGTATCGATGCGATGGTGGTCGGGGTCAGTCTGGCGTTTGCGGATACGGGCATCCTGTGGCCGGCGCTGGCAATTGGGCTGGCGACGCTGACGATGGTGACGCTGGGATTATTGATCGGCCGCCGCATCGGGGCCGTGGTGGGCAAGCGCGCCGAGATCTTCGGCGGCCTGGTGCTGATCGCGGTGGGCAGCGTCACGCTGTACGAACACCTGCAGTGACGCCGCCGCGGCAAGCAAGAATCAGGACGTCGGTCCCGGATCGCTCCCCGCCTGCTGCTGCACCATCAGCTGCTTCTGGATCGCTTCGTTGAACGCCGGAATATCGTCCGGCTTGCGGCTCGTGATCAGCTTGCCGTCGACGACGACTTCTTCGTCCGTCCACTCCGCGCCCGCGTTGCGCAGGTCGTGCTGCAGGGTCGGCCAGCTGGTCAGGTGCTTCGACTCGGCCACGCCGGCGTCGATCAGCGGCCATGGGCCGTGGCAGATCGCCGCGATCGGCTTGTCCTCGTCGCCGAAAGCCTTGATGAAGTCGATGGATTCAGGGCTCATGCGCAGGTTGTCCGGGTTGGCGACGCCGCCCGGCAACAGCAGCAGGTCGTAGTCGCCCGGCTTGGCGTCCTGCACGCTCAGTTCGACCTTGAATTTCTGGTCCGGCGTCAGGTGATTGAAGCCCTGGATCTCCTCGCCCACCTTCTTCGGCGAAACCAGGGTCACTTTCACTCCCAATCCCTCGAGGAAGCGGCGCGGTTCGGTGTATTCGACCTGCTCGACGCCGTCGGTCATCAGGACCGCGACGCGCCGCCCCTGCAGGGACTGGGTGGCGGCCGGCTCCACGTGATCCGCCGGCTGCATGTTCGCTACTTGTTGCATAAAACCTCCTTGTGCAATGCGGTTCATTTGCATCGATTGTAGGTCGGCTGCCGCGTCCGCGGCGCGCGCATGCCCGCCGCCATGTCGCACGCATTCCACGCGGATGCTAGTCCAGCAGATAGCACACGTCATCGCGGTCGCGTCCGCCCGCCCGGGTGCACAGGAAACCATCCAGCCCGAGCCGCGCCGCGCCATCCAGGCAGGCGCCGTCGACGTCCTCGCGCCGCAGCACCACCTGCAGCTCGCGATACGGCACCTCGATCGCGAAGCGGTCCAGCAAGGCGGCCAGCGCCCGTGCCCCTTCGGCGCCGGGCAGGAAGCGCTCGAAGGCGCGCGCATCCACCGGCCCGAGCCGGATGCGGATGCCCAGCTCGGGCCGCAACAGCCGCGCGCCCGCGGTGGCGCCATCCCCCAGCACGCAATTGCCGCACGCCAGCCGCGTGCGCTGCCCCGGCGCGAGCACGTCCCAGCGTCCGGTAAATTGTTCGACCCGCACCGGCACCCGGAAATAGGCGCGCAGCACGCCCGCGATCGACTCGGCACTGACCACCCGGCTGCGCAGCGGCGCGGCGAACCAGGCCAGGCTGGCGGCCTCCACGTCATGCGCGCCGTCCGTGCGCGCCGGCACGCCGGCCAGCGCCAGCAGCAGCGGCAGGAAGCGGTCCACCTCGGGTTCCATCGCATGACGCACCCGATACTTGCACCATGCCCGGTAGAACAGCGCCACCTGGCGGCTCGACAACAGGTCGAGGAAGGCGCGCGGCCCCTCGTCGCGCAGCGCGAGCTCCCAGGCGGCGAAGCGTTCGGTGTAATGCAGCGGCAAGGTTCCCATCACGCCGAGCAGCCCCATCAGCGTGGGCGTGACGCTCACGGCCGGCACGCCCTCGGTGGTGGGCACGATGGTCTCGATCTCGCTGGCCGGAAAGGCCAGCCCCAGGCTGTTGCGAAAGCGGATCAGGCCGCCCAGGGCGTGCTCGGGCGCGATGCCCTGGTGCGCCAGCCAGCACACCAGCAGCCGCACCGCCTGGAAGAATTCATAGCGTTGCGGCTGCCGCAGCAGGTCGACGATGGCGCCGGTACGCCTGGCCGGGGGCACATTCGCGTTCACACCAGCGCCAGGCTGCCGTTGCGGGGCTCGCATCGCAGCAACTCCTTGTCGCTCTGCCCGGACACGAGCACCAGCCGGGTAAAGCTGTTCAGGTGCACATACAGGCCCAGGAACCGGCTCACGACCTGGGCAAACACGAACAGGCTGCTGCCGGCGAAGGCATCCTCGTCCACCGTCATGCGCACCTCGATGCCATGCACCAGGCTCGCGCCGTAGCGGTTGAGCAGCCAGGCCGTGGCCGGGATCGATGCCATCGCGCTGACGCCGGCGATCTGACGCTGCGAGGCGCCTGAGCGCGGCAGGTCGTACAGGGCCAGGGTCTCGCGGAAGGCGTCGAGATCGGCCAGCGAGCGGTGGTTCAGCGCCAGTTGCGTCACCAGGCGCCAGTGAGTGCCGTTGCGGTTGCCGAAGCGCAGCGGCGCGGAGGGCTTGCGTAGCAGGCGGATCGGCAGGCCGCTCGTCGCGGTTTCGCTGGCCAGGTCGCCGCCCGGCGCCTTGATGCCGACGCCGCAGGCGGCCGCGCCGTTGCTGCAGGTGAGGTCGATCGAGGCCACGCTGGCGTCCTCTTCCAACCGCGAAAAATCGTCGTCGGTGAAGGCGATCTTCATGCGGTGGCGGCTGTCACCGCGGTCGTCGCGGCGCGCGAACCAGTAGCGCTGGCCATGCTCGCCCCCTTCGCCATGGCGCAGGCCGTAATAGGGACGGTACTCGACGCTGGCGGTCTTGCCGTCCTCGGTCCTGAGCACGTGTACCGCGTCGATGCTGTAAACCTCGACGCCCTCCTCGTGCCGGCTCGGCACCACGTCGTACATCGCCGAACGGTGCGTGATGCGCACCGGCGCCGCCGCCTGGCGGAACAGGTTCACCACCGGCACGCAGCCGGTGAGCAGGTTGGCGGCCGACAGCGCGCGCAGGATGCGCGCCGGGCCCGATTCGGCGTGCATGCCGGTGAGAAGGAAATGCAGGGTGAAGCGGCGCGCGCCGGCCGGCAGCAAGGGCGCCAGCCGGGCCAGGTCGACGTCCAGGAAGTGAAACTTGTCGGGGAAGGCGAAGTACTCCGTCAGCAGCCGGTAGGCCGGATGGGCGTGGTCCTGTTCCGGCACCAGCGCCTCCTCTGGCTCCAGGCCGCCCAGCTGCAGCACGGCGCCGTCGAGGCGGCGCCAGCCTTCCATGCCTTCGGCCTCGACCCAGGTCTCGACCACGTTCATGCCCAGGGCGTCGATCAGCGCCGCCGCCAGCAGGCCGTCGCCGTCCACGTGCAGGCGCAGGCGCGGCAGGCCGCGCCCATGCAATATGCGCGCCGGCAGCGCGCTGTCGAAGGCGATGCCGATGCGGCTCGCCGCGCGCGGCGGCAACCGAATGCGTGGCGGGACGTGGGCCACCGGCTCGAACCAGGCGCGCGCCACCCTCACCGGCGCCAGCGCCAGCTCGGCCGTGGTGCGAAACACGCAGGGCGCGCCGCGCGCCTTCAGCGAACTCATCTCGGTGCCGCGCGGCACCGCCTGCACGTGCTCGATCTTGCCGGCCCGCGCCAGCTGGTCGCCGCCGTCCACCTGCGCGATCGAACAGCTCGGCAGGCCGTGCAGGAAGTGCGGATACAGGCTGCCCAGCAGGGCTTCGGTCAGTTCCGGATAGTCGTCGTCGAGCTTTTTCGCGGTGCGCGCATTGAGCAGCGCGCAGGCCTGGATCAGGCGCCGGATATGCGGGTCTTCGCTGCCCTCCGGCCCTAGCCCCAGCTCGGCCGCCAGGCGCGGATACTGGTGGGCGAGTTCGCGGCCGACGGTGTTCAGGTAGACCAGTTCGCGCTCAAAATACGGCAACAGTTCGTCCATCAAGAGCTCCTCGGGCTGTCGCTCTACGGTGGTGCAGATCGCGTCAGCCTGTCTTGCGGCGGCGCAATTTCCTGACTTGACAATAAGTCAGTAAAATCACGGGTCCATATCGCCTTATCGCCCCATCATGACCACCGCCACCGCTACCACCGCCACACCCGTCCGCACCGAAATCGCCACCCTGTGGCGCCTGTCGTGGCCGGTGCTGGTCGGCCAGCTGGCGACGGTCGGGATGGGCGTGGCCGACGTCGCCCTCACCGGCCACGTCAGCGCCGACGAGCTGGCGGCGGTATCGCTGGGCACGGCGGTGTGGTCGATCGTGCTGGTGACGGTGATGGGCACGATGATGGCGATCAACACCGTGGTCGCCCACGAGATCGGCGCCGCGCGCCACGACCGGGTGCCGCACTCGGTGCGCCAGGCCATGTGGAAGGGCTTGCTGGTCGGCCTGGTCGGCTGCCTGTTCGCCAACCTGTGCACGCTGCTGTTCGACCACATCGGCATGGAGGCCCACGTGGCCGACCGCGCATCGCTGTTCCTGCACGTGATCAGCGTCGGCATGCCGGCCTTCGGCGTGTATCGCGCGCTGTACGGCTACACCACCAGCATCAACCAGACCAAGCCGATCATGTGGATCGCCATCCTCGGCCTGGTGTTCAATACCGTGGTCGCATGGGTGCTGGTGTACGGCAAATTCGGCTTCCCGCAGCTGGGCGCGGTCGGCTGCGCGATCTCCACCGCCAGCGCGCTGTGGCTGATGCTGGGCGCCATGCTGTGGTGGGTCACGCGCGCGCCGGCCTATCGCCTCACTTACCCTTTTGACCGCTACGAAGGACCGGATGCGCGCGAGATCGTCGCCCAGCTGCGCCTCGGGCTGCCGATCGGCGTCACCTATTTCGCCGAGGTCAGCGCCTTCGGCCTGATCAGCCTGCTGGTTGCACGTTACGGCGTGGTGCAGGTGTCCTCGCACCAGATCGCGCTCAATTTCGCGTCGCTGGTGTTCATGGTGCCGCTCAGCTTTGCGATCGGCATGCTCACCCGCGTCGGCCAGGCCATGGGCGAAGGCGACCCGGTGCGCGCGCGCTTCGTCGGCTGGGTCGGCGTGGGCGTCTCGGTCAGCTTCGGCGTCGTGGCGGCGCTCGGCATCGCCCTGTTCCGCTGGGAGATCGCGGCGATGTACACCTCCGATCCGGCGGTGCAGCAGGTGACCGCCAACCTGCTGCTGTTCGCCGCGCTGTTCCAGCTGTCGGACTCGACCCAGGTCGCGACCGCCTCGGCCATCCGCGGCTACCAGGTGACGCGCCCGCCGATGGTGATCCAGCTGTTGTCGTTCTGGGGCCTGTCGCTGCCGCTCGGCTGCATCCTCGGCCTGGCGCCGGCCTGGTTCCCGTGGTCGCCCTCCGCGCCGATGGAAGCCACCGGCTTCTGGATCGGCCTGGTGGTGGCGCTGACGGTGGCGGCGGTGTTGCTGACCTGGCAGTTCGAGAAGCTGGCGCGCCAGCGTATCCGCGACGGCGCGATGGCGCAGCCCCGCTGACTCTGGTATCGTCTCGCGATTGCTGTAAATTAATAATCCTCAAGAGACATCAATGCGCCCTCTCCTCCTTCTCCTGGCCGCCCTCGCGGCCACGCCCGCCATGGCCGAAAAACTGACACTGGACCGCATCTACGGTGAAGCCTCGCTGGCCGGCGCCAGCGTGCGCAACCTGCGCGTGTCGCCGGATGGCGAGCGCGTGACCTTCCTGCGCCCGCGCGCCGACGACCAGTACCGTCTCGACCTGTGGGAATACAACACCAGGAGCAAGGCCACGCAGCGCCTGGTCGATTCCAAGCAGCTGGTGCCGAACGAGGAATTGTCGCTCGAAGAAAAGGCGCGCCGCGAACGCGCGCGTACCGCCGGCCTGTCGGGCATCCTCAACTATTACTGGTCGCCCGACGGCAAGCGCCTGCTGGTGCCGATCGGCGGCGACCTGTATCTCGTCGATGCCGCCAAACCGGAAGCCGCGCGCAAGGTCGCCTCGGGCAACGTCATCGATCCGAAAATCTCGCCACGCGGCCGCTACGTGTCCTTCGTGCGCAACCAGAATCTGGTGGTGATCGATCTCGCCACCGGCGCCGAGCGCCAGCTGACGACCGATGGCAAGGGCACCGTGCACAATGGTGAAGCGGAATTCATCGCGCAGGAAGAGATGAGCCAGACCACCGGCTACTACTGGGCGCCGGACGACTCGCACATCGCTTACCGCCGCTACGACGACGCGCCGGTGCCGGTGGTGCGCCGTTTCGAGATCTTCGCCGACCGCACCGAGGTGATCGACCAGCACTATCCTGCCGCGGGCGATCCGAACGTGGCGATCGAGCTGATGGTCGTCAATCCGGCCACCGGTGAGCAGCGCAAGATCGACCTCGGCCAGGACAAGGACATCTACCTGGTGCGCGCCGACTTCAGCGCCGACGCCAAGACCCTGGTCTACCAGCGCCAGACGCGCGACCAGAAGCGCCTCGACCTGGTGGCGGTCGACGTCGCCACCCTGGCCCAGCGTCCGCTGTTCTCGGAAACCTCCAGCACCTGGGTCGAAGTCCATAACGACCTGCGCTTCCTCAAGAACCGCCAGGCCTTCGTCTGGGCATCCGAGCGCACCGGCCGCAAGCACCTGTACCTGTACGACCTGAACGGCAAGCTGCTGCACCCGATCTCGCGCGGCGACTGGGGCGTGGACAATATCCTGGCCGTCGATGAAGGCGCCGGCAAGATCTATATTTCGTCGAACCGCGACGCCGTGATCGACAAGCAGACCTATGCGCTGTCGCTGGATGGCCGCGGCGCCGACAAGCCGGCCCGCATTACCCAGGGCGACGGCTGGCACGAGGCTTCGTTCGCCGGCAACGGCAAGCTGTTCGTCGACACCTATTCGAATCCGAACACCCCGCCGCAAGTGTCGATCCGTCGCGCCGACGGCAGCATGGTCGAGTGGATCGAGAAAAACGAACTCAATGCCAACCATCCATACACGCGCCACCTCGATGCGCACCTGCCGACCGAGTTCGGCACCCTGAAGGCGGCCGATGGCCAGACCCTGCACTATTCGATCATCAAGCCGGCCGGTTTCGATGCGACTAAACGTTACCCGGTGTTCCTGTTCACCTATGGCGGCCCGCATTCGCAGCGCGTGACCCGTGCCTGGGGCAATTATTTTGATCAGTACATGGCGCAGCAGGGCTTCGTGGTCTTCCGTCTCGACAATCGTGGCTCGGGCCGCCGCGAGCGACAGTTCACCGACGTACTGCACAACAACCTGGGCAAGCACGAAGTCGAAGACCAGGTGGCCGGCATCGACTGGCTGGCCAGGCAGAGCTTCGTCGATCCGAAACGCGTGGGCGTGTTCGGCTGGAGCTATGGCGGCTTCATGACCTTGCGCCTGCTGTCCGCAGCGTCGGACAAGATCGCGATGGGCGTGTCGGTGGCGCCGGTGACCGACTGGGCGTTGTACGACACCCACTATACCGAGCGCTACGTTGGCGGTACGCCCAAGGGCGATCCGGAAGCCTACAAGCGCAGCGGCGTGTTCGCCCACCTGGACGGCATGAAATCGCATCTGCTGCTGATCCACGGCATGGCCGACGACAATGTCCTGTTCTCGAACACCACCCTGTTGATCGATGAGCTTGTGAAGCGCAATGTGCAGTTCGACCTGATGACCTATCCGGGCGCCAAGCACGGCATGTCGGGCCGCACCAACCAGCGCCACGTGTATGGCCTGATCGAGTCCTACTTCAAGAAGCAGCTGGGCGGCACGCAGCCGAACTGATCGTTGCTTTCCAAAACAAAACGGCCGCGTCGATCGACGCGGCCGTTTTTCATTGCGCTGTCAAAGCGCGGTGTGGCTTACGGACGTGGCGTTGGACGGTTTGCTTCGTCCACGGCATCCTTCACGACCTCTTTCGCGTCGCCATAGGCTTCCTGGGTCTTGCCCTCGGCCTGGTTCGCCAGGCCCTTGGCCTGCTGCTCGGTGCTGCCCACCATTTTGCCGGCGCCTTCCTGAATCTTGCCGCCGATGTCTTTCAGTTTGCCTTCGACTTGGTCCTTGTTCATGGTGTTCTCCTTGAGTAATGCATGCCTGGATGGCCATGCGATGGGTACAGAATAGTCCATCCGCACCTGCTCATCTGTTAGCGCACGCACACAGCGATCCGTCCCCACCCGCGCGACATTTTTGTAGCTCAAATGCTAATCTTTTCTTGCAACGCGGCCCGCCGCTCAAGAAGAGAATTCTCCATGAATAACAACAATACCGACGCCGTCCCGGCAACCCACGAAGCTCCGCAGGCCCAGCGCCGCCTGGCGCGCCGCGTGACCCTCGTCAATGGCATCGCCGTGCTGTTCATCCTCGGCCTGGCCGCCGTCGTGCTCGCGGCCGATGCGCTGCTGCTGGTGTTTGCCTGCATCCTGTTCGCCATCTTGCTCTATAAATTGAGCGAGATCATGCACCGGCGCTTCCACATGCGGCGCAAGCTCGCGCTCGGCATCGTCGTGCTGCTGCTCGGCGCCATCATCGGCCTGGGCGGCTGGGCCATGGCGCCGCAGATTTCCGAGCAGTCGACCCAGCTGGCGGAGGAAATCCCGGCCGCCATCGAGCGTCTGCAGGGCGAAGTCGCACAGCATCCGCTGCTCAAGCGTGTGGTGGACGAGCTGCCGCCGCCGGAAGACATCGTCAAGCAAATGAGTTCGCTGGTACCGAACGCCGGCCTGTTCTTCTCGGGCGTCCTGGGCGCCCTCGGCAACGTCGTCATCATCATCTTCGTCGGCATCTATTTCGCCGCCACGCCGGGCGTCTATACCGGCGGCTTCATCCGCCTGATCCCGCAACACAAGCGCGGCCGCGCACGCGAGGTCATCGACGAGATGAGCGATTCGCTCGCCAGCTGGCTGCTCGGCAAGGCGCTGTCGATGCTGATCGTGGGCACCACCACCGCGATCGGGCTGTCCCTGCTGGGCGTACCGCTGGCGCTGATCCTGGGCATCATCGCCGGTCTGCTCGACTTCATTCCCTACCTCGGCCCGATCATGGCCGGCATCCCGGCCGTGCTGCTGGCGCTGTCGATCAGCCCGGAAATGGCGATGTATGCACTGTTGCTGTTCGCGGCGATCAATATGCTCGAAGGTTATGTGCTGCAGCCGATGATCGAAGCCAAGGCGATCGAATTGCCGCCCGCGCTAGTGATCGTGATGCAACTGATCTTTGGCACCCTGTTCGGCTTCGCCGGCGTGGCGCTGGCCACGCCCCTGGCCGCCGTGCTGGCGGTACTGGTCAGGATGCTCTATATAGAAGACGTGCTGGGGGACAGACCGGCGAAAGGGGCAAGCTAGCGCCGGCGCGCCGCATTGACGGCGCGGCGCGCCACGGCATCGCTGAAACCGTGGGCGCCAACGACAAAGCCGCGCGATTGCGCGGCTTTGTCATGGTGCAGAAGGCAGATCAGCGATTGCCTTTGGCGATTTCCTTCACGTCGCCGATCTTCTTCTGGGCCTTGCCCTCGGCCTGGTTCGACAGGCCTTCGCTCTGCTGCTGGCGGCTGCCGACGGCTTCGCCGACCTTCTGCTGCACCTTGCCGCCGACTTCCTTCGCCTTGCCCTTGACTTGATCCTTGTTCATTGCAGTCTCCTTGCCTGGTCCGTGGATGAGCCTTAAGAATAGGAGTAACTTCCAGGCAGTTCTGTTCGTCGCTTAACAAACAGGCTTACGCCAGACGCTGGCCAGCCACGGTTGCTGGTCGCGAGGGAAGCCGGGCGGCCGGTAGTAATGATGCAGGGCCGTGAAGCCGGCCGCGAGCAGATAGCGTTCCCAGGTGGCGTAGTCGTAATAACTGCCATAGCGCGGGCCGTTCCAGCCTTCCCGGTTGTCGCCGCGCGGATTCGAACTGAACAGCACCCCGCCCGGCTTGAGCGCGGCGTGCAGATGCACCAGCACCTGCGGCAAGGCGGCGCTCGGTACATGGAACAACACGGCATTGGCAAAGATGCCGTCAAAGGTCGCTTGAGGCAGATCAAGGTGCAGGAAATCCTGGCGCCATACCTCGCAGCCACTGTAGTCGCGCGCCATGGCCACGAAGCGCTCGCTGCCGTCGACGCCGATGGCGCGGTGGCCGAGCGCACTGAAGGTCTTGAGGTCGCGCCCCGGTCCGCAGCCCAGGTCGAGAATGGTGTAAGGCGCCGGCGCCTCGATTGCATCCAGCAGGGCGGCGATGTTCTGGCTGACGTCGTGGTCGATCGTGCCGGCGAAGAAGGAGTCGGCATTGCGCTCGTAATGCGCGAGCGTCCGGCGGGCGATGTCGTCGTGCGCCTCGTGACTGTGATTGTTCTGATGATCCATGTCGACAGTATGCCAGCTGGCGGCCCCGGGAAAAAAATTCAAAAAAAATTCAAAAAAACCCTAAAGTTCCCAAAATCCCTGCCGTAAAAGAACCAGACAACCGGCAATCCGGCCGGAGTTTCATTGTTTTGGTGGCAACATGAACGCAAACGAAGTCCTCGCGATGTACGAAAACCTGGCTGGCCTGACCCGTCAGATGTCGCAAGCCGCCAAGGCCGGAGACTGGAACGAGTTTGCCAACCTGAACGTGGAAGCCAAGGTCGAAGCGCGCAGCGCCGCCGCCGGCATGCCGGCCCTGGAGGGCGCCCAGCGCCTGCGCAAGATCGACCTGCTCAAGCAGCTGATGGCCAACGACCGCGCGATCCGCGACGTGACCGAGCCGTTCGATGGCCAGCTGGACCGCGCGCTGCAGGCGCACTGATTCCTGGCGAATACTGAACCAAGGCACCTGCGGGTGCCTTTTTTGTTGCAGGAATAAAGACCGACTGCGGCGCGAGGGAGCGAAGCGCCAAAGAAAAGGCGCTGTCATCGTTATCTGTTGATGACCTTGAATGCGATACGCAGCAATTGCTCGACGGAAGTGACCCTCCCACCATCGATCGCCCAATGCCAGCCAAGGTAGTTGGGTAGCCAGCGCGACGCCACGCCATGGAAGCGCGCCAGCCATTCCTTGAAGCGCCGATGATAAGCGTTCACATGTTGAACATGGATCGCGCCCTCGACGCCGCTGCGCACCCGCTCGCCGGCGCTGAGATTGACGGCCTGGTGCGCAATGCCATGGACTTGGGCGAAGGCGCGGTAGGCGGCGTTGGCGTCGGTGACCAGCAGCGCTTGCGAATCGAGTTTCGGCAGCAGGTGCTTGATCAGTTGGGTCACTTTCAAGGCGCCGCGGCCGGTGACGGCATCAATGGTCTGTCCACTGCGGTCGCGCGCCACCAGGATGCAGTCGAGGTGACGTGAAATGCCGCGCAAGGCGGCCCTGCCACCGCGTTTGCGCGGAGGGCGATGGAGCTTGCGCGCCCCCTTCTGCGATTCGAGCAGGAACATCTCGTCGGCCTCGACGATGCCGGCCAGGCGCTCGGGCCGGTCGTCCTTGACCCGGTCGAGGAAGCGGTGGCGCCAGCGAAACGTCGTGTTCGGGTGCACGCCTACCCGCTTGGCCGCAGAGCGGACCGTGCGGGAATCGAGCATCGTGTCCAGGTAATCGAGCCACTTGTCCTTGTGCCTCAGCCGCGCCAGCGGCGTGCCGGTCAGGTCGTTGAAGGTACGGCCGCATGCGCGGCAGCGAAAGCGTTGCAAGTCGTTGGCCTGGCCATGGTGGTGACAACGCTCGCAGCCGCAGTCGGGGCAGCAGCGCTCCTTTGACCGGATCTCGCCGATGAGGGCGATCACTCGGTCGAGCCCGGCTGCCGGATGCAGGACGGCGAGCACCTGCTGCCGCTGCCACTGGTTCAGCAGCGGCAGCCCGTTGAACAGCTTCGCAAACTCCGGCGCTTTCATTGCGCGCTCCCGATCGATGACGACCGGGGTTGGACCGCGGGTCAGCTCAGCAGTTCAATGCTCATCCATATCTAACGGGTACAGCGCCAAAAAAAAGCGCCCATCGGGCGCCTTGGATGCCATCGAGCCAGGGGCTCGACCGCGAATCGGGTGGAGGACGAACCCCAGCTATCTGCTGGCGTCGCCTCTTGCCGGTTGCTCCCGGCGCCCACCGCCGCTGCAGGCAAGTGGACTGCTTCCGGTCACAGGCGTTTCATCAACGGTCGTCTGTTGTCGCGCCACGCTATCGGTGGTGGCTGCGCAGACCCTGTGCCGTCTGTGACCTCGTCGATCACAAGTCCAGTATAACGCAAAATCAAACTTGTGTAGACATTTCCTGTTCAGTCTCGTCCAGCTTCGGCTCGACCGGCTCCTGGCTCGCTTTCTTGCGCGCGAAACGCTGGCGCAGGCGGGTCATCAAGGGCATACCCGGCATGGGCTGGATCCGCCCTGCCCGCTTGCGACGCCGCACCATCAGGATCGCAGCGACGGCCAGCGCCAGCACGGCGCCAAGGCCGCCGGCGATCCAGTCCCAGGGCGTCGGCGCCTCCGGCTCGGGCGCCGGACGCCGCCGCGCCGGATGCGGCTTGTTCGGGTCGAGCGGCCGCGGCTTGCTGACGGCCGCCGGGCTGGCGCCCAGCGCCACCTGCAATACCTTCACCTTGTCTTCCAGCTGGCCGATCTGCTCGCGCAACTGCGCATTCTTGTAGTCCAGCGCGGCGCACACGGTCGAGCGGTCGACGTCGGGCGCGGGCGCGCAAGCGGCCGGCGCCGCCGGGGCGGCCAGTGGCAGGGGCAGCGCCCTGGGGGCCGGCTTCGGCTCGGCTGCCGGTGCCGGCTGGGCTTCCTGTTTCGGTTCCGGTCTGGATTCCGGTTCCGGCCTCGGCGCGATCTTCGCAACGACCGGCTTGGGCGGTGGAGGCGGACGCGGCTTGGGCGGCGGCTTGGCCACGACGGGCGCGGGCGCCGCCGTGTCGGCCACGACCGGCGCCGGCATCCTGACCGGCGCCGGCGGTGGCGGCGGATTCGGATCCGGCGCCATCGACAAGGTCACCAGGCGCACGTCGCGCTGGCCGCCATCGGTCAGTTCCAGGTACAGGTGCAGCCGGTTTGATTCAACCGGGGCCAGCGACGTCACTTGCAGGAACTGGCGGCCCTCGCGCTGCGTCACAGTCATGGCCAGGGTCGACAGCACGTGCGGCATGCCGATATTGGCGCCGCGGTAGACGTTCGGATGCGCCAGGCGCGCCTGCACGGGGGTGGCCGGGGCGTCGAGCATGGTCAGCTCGATATCGGCCACCAGGCGCTGGCCGATATACGAACGCACCTGCGCTTCGCCCAGTTCGGCCGCGCCGGCCGCGCCGGCCGCGCCAGAGAGTAGCGCGCAAGTGATGATCAGGGGGAGGCGGCTAGCCATAAGGAATAACAAGAGAGAGGCCCAAGCGTAATTAACGGACATTGCGATAAACTCTTTAATCCCAGCCCCTTGCATAACAGGAATGTCTATGGAAAACAGGATTGAGAAGGACAGCTTTGGCCCGATCGAGGTGCCAGCCGATCGCCTATGGGGCGCGCAGACCCAGCGCTCGCTGCACCACTTCCACATCTCGACCGAACGCATGGCGCCCGAGCTGGTCGCGGCGCTGGCCCAGGTCAAGCGCGCGGCGGCGGCGGTCAACCGCTCGCTCGGCAAGCTCCCCGGCGACAAGGCCGACGCCATCATCCGCGCTGCGGACGAGGTGCTCGAGGGCCGCCACCCGGCCGAGTTCCCGCTCGCCGTCTGGCAGACGGGCTCCGGCACCCAGAGCAATATGAACATGAACGAAGTGCTGGCCAACCGCGGCTCCGAGCTGCTGGGCGGCGAGCGCGGCGAAGGCCGCCTGCTGCACCCGAACGACCACGTCAACATGGGCCAGTCGTCGAACGACATCTTCCCGACCGCCATGCACGTGGCCTCCGCCTGGGCGCTGGCCAAGGAAGTCCTGCCGGCGCTGGCCCAGCTGCGCGGCACCCTGCTGCGCAAGTCGCGCGACTTCGAGCCGATCGTCAAGATCGGCCGCACCCACCTGCAGGACGCGACGCCGCTGACCCTGGGCCAGGAATTCTCCGGCTACGTGGCCCAGCTCGAATATGCCGAGCAGCAGCTCAAGTCCGCCCTGCCCGGCCTGCTGCTGCTGGCCGCCGGCGGCACCGCCGTCGGCACCGGCCTGAACGCCCACCCCGAATTCGCCCCGCGCATCGCGGCCGAGCTCGGCTCGCGCACCGGCCTGTCGTTCAAGACCGCGCCGAACAAGTTCATGGCCCTGGCCGCCCACGACGCGATGGTGGCCGCCCACGGCGCCTTCAAGACCCTGGCCACGGCCCTCATGAAGATCGCCAACGACGTGCGCTGGATGGCGTCCGGCCCCCGCTCGGGCCTGGGCGAGATCACCATCCCCGAGAACGAGCCGGGCAGCTCGATCATGCCGGGCAAGGTCAACCCGACCCAGTGCGAGGCGCTCACCATGCTGTGCTGCCAGGTGTTCGGCAACGACGTCGCCATCACGGTCGGCGGCTCCCAGGGCAATTTCGAGCTCAATGTGTTCAAGCCCATGATCGTGCACAACTTCCTGCAAAGCGCGCGCCTGCTGGCCGACGGCATGCGCTCCTTCGACGAGCATTGTGCCCAGGGAATCGAGCCGAATCGCGCCCGCATCGGCGAGCTGATGGAAAAATCGCTGATGCTGGTGACTGCGCTGGCGCCGCACATCGGGTATGATCGCGCCGCGCAGATCGCCAAGAAGGCATCGACGGACGGCCTGACCTTGCGCCAGGCCGCCCTGCAGAGCGGTTTCGTCGACGAACAGCAGTTCGACCAGTGGATCGTGCCGATCGACATGACGCGTCCGGATCCGGTGTGATCCGACGAGGTCACGCGGGGTTGGCGTCGCCGCCAACCCTTGCGCCCATGGTTTGCGCCCATGCCGAGCGGCCTCATCAATCGTACGCCGCCATCACCAACCCGAGGATAGAATGCAAAAAATAGTTTTCGATTTGACATCAGAATTCGTCGAGGTCAATCAGCTGCTGAAGCTGGTCGGCCTGGTCGACAGCGGCGGCGCCGGCAAGAACATGGTCGCCAGCGGCGTGGTGTCGGTCGATGGTAAACAGGAGCTGCGCAAGACGGCGAAGATCCGCAGTGGCCAGATCGTCTCGGTTGGCGACTTGCGCATCACCGTGCAGTAGGCTGTTGGCGACCGCGACCCGGGCTTATAGTGCGAAGAAATTGAGCGCCAGAACGACGTTCTTATGTTTGCGCACTAACAAACAGAGCGGGGCTTCCTTGTTTATATTTTAAGACGTCAATCATACGGCTTAGAGGTGAAGGCGATGGAAACCCCGGAACAGCATGCACAAACGCAGGAGCAATTGATCGGCGACCTGCGCCTCGTGATCGAAAACGCGGAAGAACTGCTCAAGAATACCGATCATTATTCCAGCGCCCTGTACCAGAATGCGCGCGCCAAGCTGTCGCTCGCCCTGGAAGCGGCGAATGAAGAACTGTCCCGCTTCGAGGATGCGCAACTGGAACGCATGATGGCCGCCACCCGCGCCGCCAACGACCGCTACAAGGACCGGTCGGGCGAAGAACGCATCCTGCGCGCCTTCCACTAAGGACGAAAGCAAAAACCCGGCGTGGCCGCCGGGTTTCAAAACGCAATACGCAATCCTGTCTGATCTTCGATCCGGCTTTCGCGCTAAAGTTCGCGCCGGATGCACGCCCTGGGTTCAGGCTTGGAATTCAAGCTTTGGTATTGATCGTATTGCCCAGGTGTGGCGGCAGGTTTTGCGCTTGCGGCAGCGCGTCGAGCAGCTGGGCGGCCGATGCCGCCTGGATGTCCATGGATTTCTTGAGCATCGTGACGCCCACTTCCTGACGAATACCGGTTTCGGCCATGCTGGTTGCAAGCTTGGCAATGTTCGCGACGTCCATACACCTCTCCAGAAAAAGACTTGTCAGTCTTTAACGGCCTCATCGACCAGAACTTGAGGGCGGCTTTTTAACCAGCCGCAGACCCACTCCACCACCCGCTCCAGGTCGTTCAAGTCGAGCCAAGCCAGTCCGGCGCGCGCCTCAAGCGGCCGCGCCGCATCCGAGACCACGGCCAGGATCGTGGCGTCGTCCTGGCACAGCGACGGCTTGCCCAGGCTCGGACGGTGCACCTCGATCTTGGGCAGGGATTCCCATTTATAGCCTTCGACCAGGGTCAGGTCGGCCGGCGACAGCCGCGCCAGCAACTCGTCCAGCCCGGGCTCCGGCTCCGCGCGCAACTCGCGCATGATGGCAAAGCGGTAAGGCGAGGCGATCATCACCTCGGCCGCCCCGGCCTGGCGCAGGCGTGCGCTGTCCTTGCGCGGCGGCTCCAGCTCGATGTCATGGTGGCTGTGCTTGACGATATTGACCCGCAAGCCGTCCTGCGCCAGGCGCGCGACCAGCCCTTCCAGCAAGGTGGTCTTGCCGCTGCCCGACCAGCCCACCACGCCCAGGACCGGACCCGGGCCCGGGCCCTGCACCATCCGCGGCGCTTCAGTACGCGACACGGTAGCGGGTTCCCCGGTAGTTCATCACCGCCGCCTTCGGCATCAGGCGCTCGAGCACCAGGCCGGGCGCCACTTCCTCGCCTTCGCGGCGCAGCGTCTTGTCCACCAGCAGCAAGCTCTCGCCCGGCGTCGGCGAATAAATGTAGCCGCCGAAACTCACTTGCGGGATCTCGCGCCTGACCGCCTCGGGCAATTGCTGCAGTGTGCGCAGGTTGTCCTCGCCGGCCGGCTGGGCCGCCGCCACGGGCGCCGGCGCCACAGCGGCCGGCGTTGCGGAAACCGGCGCTTCGGCCACGCGCACTGGCGGCGCCGGTGCGGCTACCTTGGCCGGCGCCTGCTTCGCGACCACCGGCGCGGCTTCGCGCGGCGCCGGTGCTGGTGCCGGTGCCGGTGCCGGTGCCGGTGCGGCTGGCGGCACGGCAGCCGCCGTTGGCACAGGAGCAGATGCGGGTGCGGGTGCGGAAACAGGCGTCGGCACGGTCACCGGCGCCGCCGCCAGCCGCACCGGCTGTTCGCCCCCGTGGCGTACCCACAGCAAGGCGGCCGCCGCCACCAGCACGCCCAGGCCGAGGCCGAGGCCGATCATGAGATTGCGCCGGTTCCCGCCCCGGGCCCGATCCGGCGCCGCATACGTCGGCGGCGGCGCATGGATGGTCGGGGCGTTGCCCAGCTGGCGTTCGGCCTGGGCCTTCTTGAGCGCTTCGAGAATGTACGACATATCAGTTCCCCGTCGCCGCAGCGGCCAGCAGGCGCGGCTCGGCCACGCCGGACAGCTGGTTGAGACGCATATAGGTGCGCGGCCCGGCCACGCCGTCCGCCTTCAGGTCCTGGGCCGCCTGGAAGGCGCGCAGCCATTCCTGGGTGCGCGCATCCAGCGGCTGGTCGAGCGCCGGCGCGGTCGTCTTGTTCAGGCCGGCCAGGCGCTGGGCGATCCAGTCGACATCGGGGCCACGGTCGCCCTGCCCCACGACGTCGCGGAATGCGCCCGGCATGCGCCAGAAAGTCGTGAACTCGCCGCCGAAGCGCGCGACGAAGGCGGGAATGGCGACCCGCTCGCGGCGCCCGTCCACGGCCAGCAGCACGCTGCCCTCGTCCATCCCGGCCAGCACCGCATACCCGGTGCGCGGGCCGTCGTGCAGGGTGACCACGGCCGGGCGGTCCAGCAGGCGCAGCTCGTACAGACCGCCGCGGCCCTGGTGGCAGCGCAGGTTGGCGCGCTGGGCCGCCTCGCAGGTCGCCTTCGGGGTGGAGCCGGCAATACCGGCGAACGACGGTCCCCACAAGGCCGCCAACGCGCGCAGCGCATCGTTCTCGCTCTTGCCGGCCGCGAAATCGGCGCCGGCCGCGGGCGCGGCCTTGATCTGCGCCGTCGTCGGCGCTGGCGCCGGCCTGGCCGCCACCTGCTGCACGGCGGCCGGCGCCGCTTGCGCGGTGGCCGGCCGCGCCTGCTGCTGCGGCAGCATCTGCCAGGCCGCGGCGCTGATCGCCACCCCGGCCAGCGCCCCGCCCGCCAGCAGCGGCCAGCGCAGCGGCTTGCGTGCGGCCGGCTCGCCGGCAAACACTTCCTCGGCCGACTTGAGCAGGATGGCGCGCGTGACCTGCGGGCTGTTCTCGACGTAGGCGCCCAGCAGCGCGCGGTCGCACAGCAGGTTGATCCGGCGCGGCACGCCATGCGTCAGGCGGTGCACCACGGGCGTCAGGCCCGGGGGAAACGGCATCCCGGCCGCCCCGGACACCGCCAGCCGGTGCGCGATATAGGCCCCGGTTTCCTGCTCGGACAGCGGCCCCAGGTGGTAGCGCGCGATCACGCGCTGCGCCAGCTGCTCCAGTTCCGGGCGCGCCAGCATGGTGCGCAGCTCCGGCTGGCCGATCAGGATGATCTGCAGCAGCTTGCGCTCGCTGGTCTCGAGATTGGTCAGCAGGCGCAGCTGCTCGAGCACCTCGCTCGACAGGTTCTGGGCCTCGTCGATCACCAGCACATTGTTCAGTCCCTGGGCATGCGATTCGAGCAGGTGGCGGTTGATCGCATCGACGTGAGATTTGACGCCGCTCACCCCGGGCGGCAGCGCGATGTGCAGCTCGTCGCAAATCGTCTGCAACAGCTCTTCGGCGTTCAGGCGCGGATTGAAGATATAGGCCAGGCGGCAGTTGTCGGGAATCTGCTCGATGAAGCAGCGGCACACGGTGGTCTTGCCGGCGCCGATCTCGCCGGTCAGCAGGACGAAGCCGCCGCCGCTGCCGATGCCGTACAGCAGGTGAGCCAGCGCCTCGCGGTGCCGCTCGCTCATGAACAGGTAGCGCGGATCGGGCGCGATCGAGAACGGGGCGTGCTTCAGCTGGAAATAATGGTTGTACATGCGTTGGACCGTACGATGTGGCGCGGCTAGCGGCCCGGAGGCTGCGGCTTGAACTTCGCGCAGTATATTTTGCTTTTGTCCCTGGCGTAGGCGATCGTGCTGCCCGGGTTCGATTTGCGCAAGGGGTAGCGCGAGGCGTCCACCGGCTTGAAGGCGACGCCGGCGCCGGCGCGTACCGATTTTTCGAATTCCTCGGGCTTGCTGTCGACGATGGCGGCGACGAACACCAGGTTGCTGGTGTCGTCGCTGACCATCACCTCGCTCACCTGGGCGCCCCACAGCGAAGCCTCGGTCTTGAACCAGTAAGCCCCGCCCTCGCGCTTGTAGGCCGGACCGAAGGCCTGGGTCAGGTAGGCGTGGAAATAGGCGTTGTCCAGCTGGCTGCGGCACAGCAGCGCGCTGCCGATCACCGGGCCGAAGGTCGACGGCGCCGCCATGGCGCCGGAGCAGACGAGTCCTGCCAGCAGCGGCAAGGCGCGCAGCATGGAGCGGGTCTTGACCTGCAGCCCTGGGTGGCGAATCATGGACATCCTTATTTCGACGATCCCGACATTATGACATTGCACGCCGCGGCGGGCGCCGCGGATTGTCGCGCCTGGCGCACGGTTCATCGCACGCAGGCGCCATTGAACCCCGGAATCGACCGTTTCGTCGGTTTTGTCGTGCCCCGCACGCGCCGCCGGCGTATCGTTCAGGCTCCCATCTACTCGAGGCCAGGAACAATATGCACATCGCGCAAAGTACCACCCTGCTGGCCGTCGCCCTCGGCGCCGCCTTCCTGTCGATCGGCGACAGCCGGGCCGCTGCGCCGGCCGAGGCGGTCTCCGAACAGCGCAGCGTCGCCGCCTTCAGCGCCATCGAGCTGAGCGGCCCATACGAGGTCGCCATCGACACCCAGGGCCGGGCCGGCCTGAGCCTGCGCGGCGAACGCGAGCGTCTGGACGAGGTCGAGACCTTCGTGCGCGGCGACACCCTGGTGGTGCGGCCCAGGGAGGGCAAGCTGTTCAACTTTGGCTTCAGCCTCGGCAAGCGGCGCGAGGCTGTGGTCATCCACATCGGCGCGCCGGCACTGAAAAGCCTGTCCATGTCGGGCAGCGGCGATACCACGCTGGACCAGGTAAGCGGCGAGCGTTTCGCGCTCGACCTCAGCGGCCCGGGCGACCTGGAAGTCTCCGGCGCGGTGCGCGACCTGGCGCTCACCGTGAGCGGCAGCGGCGACGCCAGCCTGCAACGGCTGCGGGCCAGCAACGTGGCGCTGACGATGTCCGGTCCCGGCGACGTGCGGCTGGCCAATATCGACGGCTCCCTGCACGCCAGGATCAGCGGATCGGGCGACCTCGAGGCCGACGGCCTGCGCCTGGCGCGCCTGGAGGCGCGCCTCTCCGGTCCCGGCGACATGGTGCTGCGGGGCGCCAGCGGCGACGTGCGCGCCGAAGTGACCGGCTCCGGCTCCTTTGAAGCCTGCGACCTGGCGGCCGGACGCGCCAGCACCCTGCAAAGCGGTCCCGGCGACGTCTGCCTGGGCGGCGCCATCGCCCAGCTCGACGCCGAGATCGGCGGCTCGGGCAAGCTGACCGCGCTCGGCCTGCGCGCGCAGGCGGCCAGCTTGCGGCTGCATGGACCGGGTGACGCCCGGCTGGCCGGCACCGTGGGCGAGTTGAAAGCGCAGATGTCGGGCTCGGGCGATCTCGACGCCCGCGACCTCACGGTCACGAAAGCCACGCTCAAGGCGCGTGGCCCGGGCGGCATCGAACTGGCCCAGGTCTCGGACACGCTGGAGGCGGAACTGCGCGGCTCGGGCAGCCTGACGTCGGCGATCCAGGGCAAGCGCCTGGTCCTGACCTCGGACGGCCCGGGCGGCGCCCGGATCAGCGGCCAGGTCGACATGGTCCATGCGCGCCTGAGCGGCTCGGGGAGCCTGGACGGCAACCGCTTGACGGCCGACCGCGCCGACATCGCGGTCAGCGGCCCCGGCACGGCACGGGTGCATGTGACCGAAGGCGCGGACGAGGCGCCGGCGGGCGGCAACGGCCGGCTGCTGGTCGTCGACCGGCGCGGCAGCAGCCAGACGCCGCAGTAGACCGCCAACAACGCCCGCTGTTCAAGGCATGTCGCCTTGACCTTGCGCCGGGGCCCGCAGTACGGTCGCGGCGCTACATCCTCTCTCTGTCCGCCCCCTTCCACCACTCCCGCACCTGCGCCGTCCACGCCGACGCGCCGGCGGCGGCATCGCCATCACGCTCCATGCAATACCAATGACAATACCAATCCCGCCATCCATCGCCATCATTCTCGACAGCATGAGCGCAGGCTATACCTGCATTTGGTCCGCATCCACGCATACCAGTTAAATACCTGTTGACATCCAGATAGGCCCTGCCTATAGTGCCTTGACCCAATTTCCCTCACCTACCATGATCGACTATCTCATCGGCGTCGACGGCGGCGGCACCAATACCCGGGTGCGCCTGGCCGGGCGCGACGGCGCCGAACTGGCCACCGGCCGCAGCGGCGCTTCGGGCCTCGTCCATGGCATCGACAATGCCTGGCGCGCGGTCGAGGAGGCCGCCGCCAGGGCCTTTGCCGCGATCGGCATCGACGCGATTCCCCGCCAGTCGTGCGCCATCGGCCTGGGCCTGGCGGGCGTGCACAACAAGGAATGGGCGGCCGCCTTTCGCGCCGCCAATCCCGGCTATGCCGCACTCAGGCTCGATACCGACGGCTTCTCGACCCTGATGGGCGCCCATGGGGGCCGCCCTGGCGCCATCGTCGCGATCGGCACCGGCAGCGTGGGCGAAGCGCTGCGCGAGGACGGCACGCGGGTCGAGGTTGGCGGCTGGGGCTTCCCCTCCGGCGACGAAGCCGGCGGCGCCTGGATGGGCCTGCGCGCGATCGCCCATGTCCAGCAGGTGCTCGACGGCCGCGCCGAGGGCGGCGCGCTGGCGCGCGACGTCATCGAAGCCTGCGGCGGCGGGCGCGACGCCATCCAGGTCTGGCTCGGCAAGGCTTCGCAGACCGATTACGCGAGCCTGGCGCGCTTCGTGGTGACCCATGGCGCGTTCGACCCGGTCGCCGGCGCCATCCTGGAGCAGGCGGGCCGCGAAGTGGCCACCATGGCGCGCGCACTCGACCCCGGCGAGACCCTGCCGCTATCGCTGTGCGGTGGCCTGGGCGAGACCCTGCGCCCGTACCTGCCGGCCGAGACGCTGGCGCGTTGCAGCCCACCCCATGGCGATTCGGCCCTGGGCGCGCTGCGCATGATCGAACTGCACCTGAAGGACTCCCAGGCATGAGCGCTACCATCAAAGGCAATATCCTCACTCCGGACGGCTGGATCCACGGCACGCTGCGCTATGGCGCGCACGTCGACGCCATCGACGGCAGCCAGGCCGACCCGGACGCCAACGGCGACGACTACATCCTGCCCGGCTTCATCGACGTCCACGTGCACGGCGGCGCCGGGCGCGACATGATGGAAGGCGGCGACGCCCCGCACGTGATCGCCGCCCTGCACGCGAAACACGGCACCACCAGCCTGCTGGCCACGACCATGACCGCACCGGTCGAGGACATCGACCGCGCCCTCGCCGCCATCGGCCAGGCCTGCGCCGCGCGCGGCAAGGGCGAAGCGCGCATCCTGGGCGTGCACCTGGAAGGCCCGTACATCAATTCCGGCAAGCTGGGCGCCCAGCCGCCGTATGCGCGCGAAGCCAGCCTCGATGAAGTCAAACGCTTCGACGCCCAGGCGCCGATGAAGCTGATCACGGTGGCGCCCGAGATCGACGGCCACATGGAGCTGGTGCGTCTGCTGGCCGACGCCGGCATCCGGGTCCAGATCGGCCACACCACCGGCAGCTACGAGGTCGGCGTCGACGCCCTCGCGCATGGCGCGGCCGGCTTCACCCACCTGTTCAACGCCATGCCCGGCCTGCATCACCGCGATCCCGGCATGGTCGGCGCGGCGCTGGCGCATGCCGAATACGCCGAGATCATCCCCGACCTGCTGCACGTGCACCCGGGCGCGATCAAGACCGCGCTGCGCTGCATCCCCAAGCTGTTCTGCGTGACCGATTCGACCGCCGCCGCCGGCATGCCCGACGGCGAATACATGCTGGGTCGCCAGGTGGTCCATAAATGCATGGGCGGCGTGCGCCTGGCCAACGGCAGCCTGGCGGGCAGCACGCTCACCATGGACCAGGCGCTGCGCAACCTGGTCGGCATCGGCCTGTCGATCGAGGACGCCAGCCGCCGCGTCTCCACCAATGCCGCCGACTACCTCGGCGAAACCCTGCGCGGCCGCCTGGCGCCGGGCTGCCATGCCGACTTCGTGGTCCTCGACCGCGACCTGAACATCAAAGCCGTCCATATCGAAGGAGAAGTCCTGTGACCACCGCCGCCACTTCCCAAGCCGCCCCCTCGCTCATGCTGCAGGAGGCCTTGTCGGCCGCCGATTGCATCGCCCACCAGCTGACCCAGGACGTGGAGCGCTACGCCGAGCTGGGGGCGAAGCTGCGCGCCACGCAGCTGCACAGCGCGGTGACCGTGGCGCGCGGCAGCTCGGACCACGCGTCCAACTACCTGGCCTACCTGATCATGGCGCGCATGGGCCGCCTGGTGACCTCGCTGCCGATGTCGCTCATCACCCTGTACAAATCGCCGATCGTCGCGCGCGACACGCTGGCGGTGGCGATCTCGCAATCGGGCCAGAGTCCCGACGTGGTCGAGCCGATCCGCTACTTTCGCGACGGCGGCGCCACCACCGTGGCCCTGGTCAACGACCCCGCCTCGCCACTGGCCGACGCCGCCGAGTGGACCATGCCGCTGCATGCCGGACCCGAGAAAAGCGTGGCCGCGACCAAGAGCTTCATCGCCAGCCTGGTGGCCGGCGCGCGCCTGGTCGCCGACTGGCAGGACAGCAAGGAACTGAAGGACGGCATCGCCGCCCTGCCCGACGCGCTGCGCGCTGCGACCGAAGTGGACTGGTCGGCCGCGATCGAGGTGCTGGCGCCGGCCCGCAACATCATGGTCGTGGGCCGCGGCATCAGCTTCCCGCTGGCGCTCGAATCCTCGCTCAAGTTCAAGGAAACCTCGGCGCTGCAGGCGGAAGCATTCTCCGGCGCCGAGATCAAGCACGGTCCGATGGCCCTGATCGAGGAAGGCTACCCGCTGCTGGTCTACGCCACCCGCGGCCCGACCCAGGCCGGCCTGGTGGCCCTGGCCGACGAGATGCGCGGGCGCGGCGCGCGCGTATTGCTGGCGGCGCCGGGCGACGTCGCCAGCCGCGACCTGACCTTGCCGACCGCCGCCATTCCCGACCTCGACCCGATCGCGGCGGTGCAGGCCTTTTATACGATGGCGGCGAAGCTGTCGGCCGCACGCGGCATGAATCCGGACCAGCCGCGCCACCTGAGCAAGGTCACCAAGACCAACTGACCACGAATCCCATGTCCAGCACCAAGACTGATTACCTCGACCTGGCAGGCCAATTGATGATGGTGCGCCTGTTCGGCACCGAACTCGATGCCGACACCGACGCCTTCCTGCGCACCCACAAGATCGGCGGCGTCTGCCTGTTCCGCCAGAACATGGTGGACGCCTTTCAACTGACCCGCTTCACCGGCGCCCTGGTGGACGCCATGGGTCCGCGCGCCTTGGTGGCGCTCGACCAGGAAGGCGGCGCCGTGGTGCGCTCGACCTGGGTGCCGGCGCCGCCGAGCGCGATGGCGCTGGGCGCCGCGAACGATCCGCAACTGGCGCGCGAGGTCGGCGCGGCGGTGGCGCGCGCGGTGCGCGCGCTGGGCTTCAACTGGAACTTCGCGCCGGTGCTGGACCTGAACAACAACCCGCACAACCCCGTCATCGCCGAGCGCTCGTTCGGCGCCGACCCCGAGCAGGCCACCCGCATCGCCCTGGCCTGGATGGAAGGCAGCGAGTCCGAAGGCGTGGCCTGCTGCGTCAAGCACTTCCCCGGCCACGGCGACACCCACGTCGATTCGCACCGCGACCTGCCGCACGTGGACAAGCCGCGCGAGGAGCTGGAACGCTTCGAGTTCGCGCCGTTCCGCATCGCAGCCAGGGCGGCAACCCCGGCGCCGGCGGTGATGACGGCCCACATCGTCTATCCCGCCCTGGACCCGCTCAACCCGGCCACGATGTCGCGCGCCATCCTCACCGGCGTGCTGCGCGAGGAATTCGGCTACCAGGGCGTGATCATCACCGACGGCATGGACATGCATGCGATCGCCCACCGCTACGGCGCCGGCGAAGCCGCCGTCAATGCGCTGGTCGCGGGCGCCGACATGGTGATGGCGATCGGCACGCGCGAGACCCAGGTCGAGACCGTGCACGCGATCGCCGCGGCGATCCGCGACGGCGCGTTGCCGCTGCCTGACGTCGAGGCGAAACTGGCGCGTCTTGCGAAGCTGGCCGATGCGCATCCCGCGCGCCCCATCGCCTATGCCCGCGAACAGGACGACCGCGCGCTGATGGCGCGCGCCTGGCGCGCCGGCCTGACCGAACTCGGCCAGCCGCAACGGCCCGCGCGCGGCAGCCGCGTGCGCCTGGTGGCGCGCGCCGACGTGGTCAGCGACGGCATCTCGGAAGCCGGCGTGCCGGCGGCCCGCATCGCCGAGGCGCTGGGCGCCCTGTACGACGTCGAACTCGTCACCTTCGCCGACAGCGAAAGCTTCGACTGGTCGCTTCTTCCGCAGGACGGGCGCTTCACGATCCTGGCCTCGACCGCGCGCCGCCGCTATGGCCCCAACGCGCGCGCCGGCTGGCGCCCCGACCTGCACCTGGCCCTGTGGAACCCCTACCAGGCGCTGGACTTCCCGGCCCCGGCCCTGATGAGCTATGGCTTCGCCCCACCCGCCCTGGAAGCGGCCGTGGCCTGGCTGGCGGGAGAAGTCGACGCGCCGGGCACCTGCCCGGTTCCTGGGTTCGACCGGACCTGACACGGCGCCGCCAGCGACGAGGTAACGCGATGTAACGACGCTGGGCGCGCGCGCGAGCTCTACGGCACAATTGGCGAGCCAGACGATGGCCGATTATGGGACAATGCCGTTTTTGTCCGAGATTGGCATTTTTGCTATATTGCTGAAATTGCTTGGCGAACAGCGCGCGGACAGTGCGCTTCGTCGATTTTTTGTCTAGATAGAAGGATACACAATGTCCCAACTCCGTCTTGCCCGCCTCTGCCTGATGCTGGCCGCCGTCGGCCTCTCGGCCCCGGCCCTGACCACCGCCGTCCACGCGCAAGAGAAGCCTGCCGCCGAAGCGCCGAAGGACACCGTCCGCCCAGAGCTGTTCAAGCTGCTCGACCCGGCCGCGATCAAGCCGCTGATGGACGCAAAGAATTACGCCGAAGTGCAGAACCGCGTGCAGCAGGCCGAAGCCTTCCCGAACCGCACCCCGTACGAAGACTACGTCGTCAACCGCATGAAGCTGTCGCTGGGTTCGGCGACCAACAATAACGAGATCGCCATGCCGGCGCTCGAAGCCGTGATCAATTCCGGCCGCCTGCAAGGCCAGGAACAGGCCGACTTCATCCTGGCCCTGGGCAATATGCACTACAACGCCAAGGACTACACCAAGGCGATCGAGTGGTTCAAGCGCTATCAGAAGGAAAGCTCGACCCCTGAAAAAGTCGCGCCTTCCCTGATCCGCGCCTATTATCTGGGCGGCGACTTCGCCAACGCCAAGGCGGCCCTGCTGCCGGCGATCGAAGCGACCGAGAAAGCCGGCCAGAAGCCGAGCGAGGAAGACCTGCGCCTGCTGGCCTCGTCGGCCAACAAGGTCAAGGACGACGCGGGCTACCTGACCGCGCTGGAAAAACTGGTCGCCCACTACCCGAACGACGACTTCTGGACCGACGTCCTGAACCGCGGCGTGGCGCGTAAGTCTGGCTTCGATGCGCAGACCAATATGATCAACGTGTACCGCCTCGAAGCGGCCACCGTCAAGAAGATGGCGCCGGAAGAATACGTCGACCTGGCCGAACTGGCGCTGCGCGACGGCTTCCCGAGCGAAGCCAAGAAGGCCATGGACGCAGGCTACGCCGCCGGCGTGCTGGGCCAGGGCTCTAACGCCAAGGCCCACGCCGCCCTGCGCGACAAGGCGACCAAGGGCGCGGCCGACGATGCCAAGAACATCGCCGCCGGCGAAGCCTCGGCCGCCAAGGCCAAGACCGGCGCCGGCCTGGTCAACCTGGGCTGGGCCTACGCCACCATGGACCAGGGCGACAAGGGTGTCGGCTTCATCCAGCAAGGCATCGCCAAGGGCGGCCTGAAGAACCCTGAAGAAGCCAAGCTGCGCCTGGGCATGGCGCAGGCGCTGGCCGGCAAGAAAGCCGAAGCCATCCAGACCTTCCAGACCGTCAAGGGCGGCGGCGGCGCCGGCGACCTGGCGAAATACTGGATCGTTCACCTGAACCAGAAATAATCCTTCGTCTGACGACGGACCCGCGAAAGCGGGCCGGGCTTGCCGCCCGGCCCGCTTTTTTCATGGCGGGTCATGCTGTCCCGCCGCTGCCGCCCGGTTTTGCTCCTGGAACGTGCGGGGCCGTACATTAGCGCGCCGCTCATCGCTCGATAATTGCCTTATTTGCATCGGAGGCGACATGACGACGGTACGCAAGGGCCAGGCGCCCGCCAAGCTGGGACGCAACGAATTCCACCTGCGCTTTCGCAGGGCCTTCCAGGACCCTGGCTACGAAGCGCTCGACCGCGAACTGGCGGCGATCGAGGACGTGGCCTGGGATGCCTATCAGGACGGCCGCAAGGCCCCGCACACGGTCAAGGCCGGCCCCGATTTCGTCGATCCCGGCTACGACCTGTCGGTCGAGTGGAAGGAAGCGCGCGACCGCCTGCTCGGCGCCGAGCGGCATCAGAAGGATCCCGGCTCGCGCAACCGCGTCCTCCTGATCAACGCCTCGGCCCGCAACGACGGCACCTGTCCCGGCGAAATCTCGAAGAGCTGGCGCATGACCCAGCTGGCCAAGGATGTGCTGGAAGACCAGGGCTTCGAAGCCGACGTGCTCGACCTCTCCCTGCTCAATTCCGACTACGACCGTCACATCCACCCCTGCAAGGGCTGCGTGTCGACGGCGATGCCGCTGTGCCACTGGCCGTGCAGCTGCTACCCGAACCATGCCGAACGCCAGGTGGGCGACTGGATGAACGAGATCTACGAACGCTGGGTGCTGGCCCATGGCGTCATCATCATCACCCCGGTCTACTGGTACCAGGCCCCGGCGGTACTGAAACTGATGATCGACCGCCTGGTATGCGCCGATGGCGGCAATCCCGACCCGACGTCGACCCATGGCAAGGACGCCGAACAGGCCAAGCAGATCGAGCGCGACGGCTGGAATTATCCGAAACACCTGGCCGGCCGCGCGTTCGGGCTGCTGGTGCACGGCGACGTGGCCGGCATCGAGGGCACGCGGCGCTCGCTGTCGGACTGGCTCGAATGGATGGGCTTGATCAACTCGGGCAGCTTCGGCCAGCTCGACCGCTACATCGGCTATTACGAGTCGTATGCCGACAGCCACGAGACCTTCGACAAGGACACCGCGGTGCAGGAAGAGACGCGCAACGTGGCGCGCGCGGTGGCCACCGCCGTGCGCGAGGTGCGCGCCGGCCGGGTCGCCGTGGTCAGCCAGCCCTTGAAGAATCCGCGTCCGAAATGACCGCCTGCCCGGCCTGCGGTATCATTTCCGGTCCGTTGACCACGCAAAACGCATGAATCCCCTCGTCCAGCTGATGCACGACTTCGCCAAGGCCAGCCTCGCCGCCGGCGCCGGCAAGCTGCCGCTCTACCAGCAACTGCAGCGCGCGCTGCGCCAGGCGATCGACAACGGTGTCTACGGCCCCTCGGGCGCCCTGCCCGCCGAGCGCCAGCTGGCGCTGGAGCTGGGCATCTCGCGCATCACGGTGCGCAAGGCGATCGACAGCCTGGTCGACGACGGCCTGCTGGTGCGGCGCGCCGGCTCCGGCAATTTTCTCAACACGCGGATCGAAAAGAATTTCGCCAAGCTGAGTTCGTTCTCGGAAGACATGCGCGCCCGTGGACGGGTGCCGAAAAGCAGCTGGCTCAAGCGTTCGGAAGGCCTGGTCACGCCCGAGGAAGCATTGCGCCTGCGGCTCTCGCCGGGCACGCCGGTGTACCGCTTCAACCGCCTGCGCTATGCCGACGATGCGCCGATGTGCCTGGAATACGCGACCATCGCCGCCTTCGCCCTGCCTTCGCTCGACGCCGTGGGCGACTCGATGTACGAGGCGCTCGCGGCGACCGGCAACCGTCCGGTGCGCGCGCTGCAGCGCCTGTCGGCCCTGCTGCTGGGCGCCGAACAGGCGCGCCTGCTGGATGCGCGCGAGGGCGATGCCGGCCTGTGCGTGGAACGGCTCGGCTTTTTGCGTGACGGGCGCGCGGTGGAGTTTTGCCGCTCGTATTTTCGCGGCGATACCTATGATTTCGTGGCCGAATTGAACGCCGCCTGAAGTAAGTGATGGTAATCTGGCAGCTTTCACCACGCGAGGACAACCATGTTCAAGAGAATGGCGGCGGAAGCACTGGGGCTGAGCGATATCGGCGTCATCGTCGGACCGGCGGACTACAGCAAGGTCGATGCGGACGACTACCTGTTCAACGAGGACGGTGAGCAGATCTTCTTCCTCATCAAGAGCAAGAAGGACGAGTACTGCTTCACCAACCTCGCGCTGATCCATGTCGACGGCGATTCGGCCGTGTCCTCGAAGCGTTCGATCAAGCGCTACGAATATGCGTCGACCCTGATCACCAATGTCAGCATCGAAACAGCCGGCACATTGGACATGGACATCGAGCTCAAGTTCAATATCGACGACACGAAGTTCTCGATCGACGTCAAGAAATCCTTCATCGAGCAACTGAAGGACATCTATAAAGCCCTGATCACGATCGGCAAGCAGCAACGCCGCGACGCGCTATGCCGCGACAATGCGCTGCGCACGCTGGACGCCACCGCCTCGGTCCACAAGCTCAATATCGCCCCCGGCGCCGGCAGCCTGGTCAGCCAGTACGGCGAATTGCTGGAAGCGCTGAACACGGCCATGCTCGATACGCACACCAGGCGCGATTTCAGCGACGTATTCGCCAGGTACATCCACAACTGAAGTTGGCGCCCATGAAAAAACCGTCATGCCGAGCAAGGCGGCAATGACGGTTTTTCCATTGCCGGCGTCGCGCCGGCGGCGTACCTGAATTACGCCTGCTTGCCCGAGCGGCGGCGACGCACAGCGCCGATCAGGCCGAGTCCTGCAAGCAGCGTCGCCAGGGTGGCCGGCTCCGGGACTTCGGCAAACGGGGTGTAGTCATACGAGACCTGCACCGCGCCCGATGCGAAGGTGTCGAATCCGGTCGTCACATTGCCAGGTCCCTTTGCGAACGAGGTGCCCAGCGCGCTCAGCCCGAGTTCGATGAAACCTTTGCCCGAGAACAGGGCGAAATCGCTGGCGCTGCTGCTCAGGAACGACTCGGCACGGCTTGCCTGGACTTCACCGGTGTGGATACCCGAGGTGCCGGCGAAATCGAGAACACGGTCATAGCGTCCGAGACTGTAAATCTGGTCGAATACCGGGTTGGCCACGACCAGCGTGGTGCCATCCGGGCGGGTCAGCTCGATGGTCGAACCCAAGGTCAGGGTGACCTTGGTCGCACTGCTGCCCCGGTTTTCGGCGAAGCCGGCGCCGCTGACCACGCCACTCAGGTCGAACTTGATCGAATTAAGGGTGCCCAGCTTCGTGTCGAACTTGTTGAAACGCAGCGCCTCGGACCAATCCGTTTCGGTGGCGCCAATACTGTTATTGAAGCTGATCACGGCGGCCTGGGCGCCAGCGATGGGGAACAGGGCGGCGGCAAGGGCCAGAGCGGCGAAAGTCTTTTTCAAGTTGATCTCACTGGGGTAGAAATGCATTGGTTGCATACGGCGACTGGCAACCAATAAGCATAACTCATGCCAATGAGAACTAAATGAGTTAAAACAAGGACTTAGTTTTTTGAAGCGCCAACTGCCCGGCGGGAGTGTAAGAATTTCCGACAGGCATAAAATTCTCACACAGCGGTAAAGCCGCCATCGACCACCATTTCGTGGCCGTTAATGTAGGACGCCATGTCCGAACACAACCACAGGGCGGCCTGCGCCACCTCGCCCGCCTCGGCGAAACGCCCCATCGGATGCGCCGCCTTGAGCTTCTTCTCGATGCCCGGATCGCGCTCGAAGGCGCGCGCCAGCATCGGCGTCTTGACCGCGGCCGGGCACAGCACGTTGACGCGGATGCCTTCGCGCGCGTACTCGGCGGCGGCGCTCTTGGTCAGGCCGACCACCGCATGCTTGCTGGCGCCATAGATCGCGTGGTTCGGGCTGCCGACCAGGCCGGCGATGCCGGCCATATTGACGATCGCGCCATGACCCTGCTTGAGCATCTGGCGCAGCTGGTATTTCATGCACAGCCAGACGCCCTTGACGTTGACGTTCATGATGCGGTCGAACTGCTCGTCGTCGGCGTCGGCCAGTGGCTGGCGCTCTTCCTCGACCGCGGCATTGTTGATCGCGAAGTCGAGCCGGCCATAGTAATTGATGGTCTTGTCGACCAGGGCTTCGACGTCCCCGGCGCGGGTGACATTACTTTGCACGAACAGCGCCTTGCCGCCGTTTTCGACGATCATCGCCGCCGTGGCGTGCCCACCGTCGATCGAGACGTCGGCCACGACCACGCTGGCGCCGGCACGGCCGAACGCCAGGGCGATGGCGCGACCGATTCCACTGGCGGCCCCGGTGACCAAAACGACCTTGCCGGTGAACGACAAACCGCCTGCCGGCTGCTGCTTGCTGATGGCCTTCATGATGCTCCCTGGATGAAACTTTTGCTTCCGAAAAGAAACATTTTAACGCATGGCTTCGTGCATTGTCACAATCCAGAGAGTTTTTGTCAGGAAACTGTTGTAGTTACGGCATAGTAACTACGGGTGTCGCCGGACCGCTTGCCTTGATTTTGTCGCCTGCCATGAATACCGATAGCTCAGCCGGATCGATCGCCTTGCGAAATGCGGCATTCAGCTGAGGCAAGGTGACCGCCTGCAGCTTGCGCTCGAGCTCCGCCGAGGCCTCGAAGGTCTTGCCGCGGTACAGGAACGAGGTCCAGCCCGAGGCGAGCGCGCCGTCGTTCGCGCGCGATTGCAGGCGCTGCTGCATCAGGCCCGACTTGGCGCCGGCCAGTTCCTCGGCCGTGAAACCATCCTTGAGCGCACGCGCCAGCTCGGCGCGCACCGCCGCATCGAGCTTGGCCAGGTTCTGCGGCGCCGCGATCGCATTGATCGTGAAGCTGCCGGCGCGGTCCAGGGTGCCCGGCGACACGTCCGAGCCACCGCCATACGACAGGCCATCCTGCTGGCGGATGCGGTCCATCAGGCGCGACTTGAGGCCGCCGTCGCCGAAGATGTAGTTGGCGAGCAGCAGGGCCGGATAGTCCGCATCGTCGACGTTCAGGTCCAGGTTCAGGCGCGCGATATAGAAGCCGTTTTCCTTGTCCGGGGTGTTCAGCGTGCGCGTCACCGGCGCCACCTCGGCATGCGCGACCAGCACCGGCGCATGCGGCTGGGGCGCGCGCCAGGCGCCGAACAGGGTATTGACCAGCGGCGTGATTTCCTGCGGATCGAAGTCGCCCACGATGGCCATCTCGGCCGGATCGGCGCCGTAGAACTGGCGGTGGAAGGCCTTGACGTCTTCGAGGCGCGCCGCCCTGGCTTCTGCAAGCTGCTCTTCCAGGCTCGGCGAGTAGCGAATATCGCCGCGCGGATAGCGGTTGAAGTGCTGGCTGAGCGCGCGCACGGCCGCGCTTTGCGGCTCGTTGCGGCCCGCTTCAATGCCGACCAGCAGTTGCTGGCGCAATTGCTCGAATTCGGATTCGGGGAAAGCCGGCTCCCTGAGCACATGGGCCACCAGCTCGAGCGCCTGCGCCAGGTTGGCGCGCGTGGTCTGGAAATGGGTCGGACTGCCGGCGATCTTGAGCTTGTCGAAGGCGTCGGCCAGTTCGGCGCGGGTATAGCGGGTCGTGCCGCGCATCAGCATCAAGTTCGTCAGGGCCTGGGTCGTGCCCTTGCCGAACAGGCTTTTCTCGTCGCCGAAGTGCTGGCGCAGGTCGACCGTCACGGTCTCGCCGCGGTTCTTCTTCGGCAGCAGGGCCAGCTTGACGCCGCCGGCCGTGGTCAAGGTGGTGCGCTTCATGATGTTTTGCTGGCTCGGCTCGAAATTCTCCGACACCAGGTTCGAGACGGCCGGCTTGAAGTCCTTCATCGCCTCCGCCACCGTGGGCGCCGGCGGCAGCTCGGCGCGCTTCGACGCTTCTTCCGGGATGAAGGTGCCGACCGTGCGGTTGCTGCGCAGGTAATAACGCCCGGCGCTGGCGGCCACCTGTTCGGCCGTCATCTTCTGCACGCGCTCGCGGCTCACGAAGTACATGCGCCAGTCGCCCAGGGCGATCGGTTCGGACAGGGCCACGCCCACCGCCTGCGGATTGTTCAGGCTGCGCTCGATCGTGTTCAGCCAGGAGCGGCGCACCCGTTCCAGTTCCTCGGCGGTCGGCGGCTTGGTGGCGAGTTCCTCGACCGCCCCGATCAGCGCCTCGCGCACCGGCTCGATCGGCTCGCCCAGCTTGACCACGGCGCCGAAGAATTGCAGCCCCGGCGCATAGCCGGTCTGGCCGAAGCTGAACACCTGGCTGGCCTTGCCGGTCTCGACCAGCAGCTTGTGCAGGCGGCCGTTCGGCGCGTCGCCCATGATTTCGGAAGCGAAGCCGAGCGCCTCGGCCTCGGGATGCAGGTCGGACGGGATCTTGTAGCCGACCGCCACGAACTGCATATCGCCCTGGCGCCGCACGGCGAAGCTGCGCTCGCCGTCCTGGGTCGGCTCCACCGTCCAGAAGGCAGGCAAGGTGCGCTTCGGTTTCGGGATCGCGCCGAACAGGCGGTTGATCTTGGCCAGGGTCGTGCGCTGGTCGAACTGGCCGGCCACCAGCAGCACCGCATTGTCGGGCTGGTAGTAGGTGCGATAGAAATTCTGCAGGTTCTCGATGCGCACGTTCTCGATGTCGCTGCGGTTGCCGATGGTCGAGCGGCCATAGCTGTGCCAGTCGTAGGCGACGCTCTGCATGCGCTTGAACAGCACGTTGCCGGGTTCGTTCTCGCCGGCTTCGTACTCGTTGCGCACCACGGTCATTTCGGAAGCGAGATCCTTGGCGGAGACGAAGGAATTGACCATGCGGTCGGCCTCCATCTGCAAGGCCCAGTCCAGGTTTTCCGTCGACGCCTGGAACACCTCATAGTAGTTGGTGCGGTCGAGCGAGGTGGTGCCGTTGAACTGCATGCCGCGCTCGGAGAACTGTTTGGTGATGTCGCGGTTGTTCTTCGCGCCCTTGAACAACAGGTGCTCGAGCAGGTGGGCCATGCCGGTCTCGCCGTAGTTCTCGTGGCGCGAACCGACCAGGTAGGTGACGTTCACGGTCACGGTCGGACGCGAGGCGTCCGGGAACAACAGCACTTTCAAGCCATTCGCCAGGCGGTATTCGGTGATGCCTTCGACCGATGGGCCGAGGGTCACGCCCTTGGGAAGCGCCGCGCCGGCGGTGGACTTGCCGGCGCTGGGGGTTACAGGGGCGGCGGCGGTGGCCGGCGCGATCATGACCAGGGCCAGGCAGCCCGCTGCTACATGCGCGGCCATCCCGCGCAACTGAAATCTCGAATCCATGGTGTCCCGTCTACTCGGCGGGACGCCAGCCGTCCCGCCTGCTCCACGATGGTAGCAGACGGGCGTGTTTCCGGTGACCTATACGCCCATCCAGTCGACAGGACTTGCCGGCAGGCAGCTATTGGCGCACGCGGCGCTCGTGCGATTGCTGCCAGGAGCCGATGCGCGACAGCTCGCTGATCTCTTCGGCCAGGAACTCGAGGAGGTCGTCGGCGCTGACGATGCCGCTCAGATTGCCCTGACCATCCACGACCGGCACCCGGCGGATGCCGCGCAGGCGCATGTGCTCGATGGTCTCGTAGACGTCGTCGGATATGCTGGCGGTGAGCAGGTCGTCGCTCATGATGTCGCCGGCCAGCAGGCTGGCCGGATCGAGGCCGGGCGCGATGACGGCCAGCACGATGTCGCGGTCGGTCAGGATGCCGAGGGGAACGTTGCCGCCGCCGCCGGTGTCGACCACGACCAGGTCGCCGACGTGGTGGCGCCGCATCAGCATGGCGGCGCCCTGGACCGTCTCGTCGCGGGTGCAGCAGATGGTGTCGCTGGTGCAAATATCGCCGATGCGCATGATCGCCCCTCCCCGGCTCCGATCCGTGTGAGGCTAGGCCGAAACAAAACTGGCGCTTTGATTTCGATCAAAGCGCCAGTAGCGGCAAGCTTGCAGGAACGTTCAGGCGGCGCCTGGTTTCTTTTCGCCAGGCAAGGGCACGAAACAGGCGTCGACCACCTGCATATCGTTGTCCTTGGCGAAGCTGCAGACGAAATGGTAAGCCATCGGCTCGATCTTCTGCAGGCTGCGATTGACCACGACGGCCTTGGTGCCGTTGACCACGGTCGGGTAGACGTAGGGCGAGAACTTCAGGTGGGCATTGGGGCCGCCGGAGCCGGGGCAGTAGCAGGCCATGACGCCGCACAGCCGCTCGGCCCAGTCGCTCGGGCGGAACGTCTTGCCTTTATTCGTGATGCCCAGGATGAAAAACTCGCCAGAGAGTTCATCATCCTTGGATGGCGCTTGGTCGGTCATAGTCCTACGGGCTCAGACAGAAAATACTGCGTGGGTGAGAGCAAATGCGGCTCAGTGCAATACAGCGTTGCCAGTGTCCTGAACTGACGGTTCGTTGAACGAGGACACTGAGTTCAGGCAGTATTATATCTTATAGAAGACTTGAGGACGAGACCCGGCGCGCCACACTCAGCGCAGCCAGGCCACGCTCGAGGTCAGCAGCAGCAGGATCATCCACAGGATGAGGGCGCGCCACACCAGTCCGACCGTGCTCTGCAGGGCGCGGACGTTCGGCTCCTCGCCCGGCATCACGTCCACATCGCTCTCGCTCAAGTCCACCGTGGCGGCGTCCGCCGGTAGCAATTGTGGCGCATTTTCGTTCGGCGTGCCGAGGCGCACACCCATCGCACCGCCGCCGGCCGACAGGATGATGCCGCGCGCCTCGTCGGCCCAGCGGTTGGCGAAGTTGCGCCAGGCATAAATGGCGTCCTCGAAGTTGCCGACCACGGCAAAGGCCACCGCCGTCAGGCGCACCGGCACCCAGTCGATCCAGTAGAAAGCCCTGGCGGCGAACTGGCCGAAGGCTTCGTTGCGCATATGGTCGGGCTCGTTCCAGGCGCGCGACAGGTATTCGGACACGCGGTACATCACGGCGCCCGCCGGCCCCAGCGGCATCAGGAACCAGAAGAACACGCCGAACACGTTGCGATGGGTCGTGATCAAGGCCTTCTCGACCGCGATGCGGGTGATCTCGGTGCTATCCATCCCGACGGTGTCCAGCCTCGTCCATTCGGCCAGCAGGGACCGCGCCCTGGCGTCATCTCCCGCATTGAGCGCGAACTGGATCGAGGTGAAGTAATGGCTGTAGTGACGGAAACCGAGGGTCAGGTAGACGATCAGGACATTCCAGGCAAATGCCAAGAAGACCAGGTTGTAATGCATGAAGAACCAGTAGACGAGCCAGGTCGGCAGCATCAGCGCGGTCATCATCAGGATCCAGCCCATGCGCCCATTCTTCTGCTCGCCAGCATTGAACCAGGTCTCGATACGCATGGCGAGCGACTTGACGCCGCCATATACCTGGTTATCGGCGCGCAGCGGTTTCAGTTGCTCGATGAGCAGTGCGCACAGGATGGAAAAGAATGTCATTCAGGAACCCTTTTTTGTTATGGCAATACGACTGCCCCGTTACGATAGCGGAGAAGCCTGCCAGAATCAAATCCAGACCTGAAATAAAGCGTTACGCGCGCAGGAAGTGAAAAAGGTTGCGCAGCATGGCGGCGGTCGCGCCCCAAATGAAATATTGCTCGTAGGGCATCGTATAAAAGGCGCGCCGGCCCGCCCCTTGCGGCAATTCGAATACCCGGCGCTGGTGGTTCAAGCCGTCCATCAGGAAGCTGAGGGGCACTTCGAACGCTTCGGCCACTTCGCCCGGATCGGGCTGCAGCTCGAATGGCGGCTGGACCAGGGCCACCACCGGCGTCACGCGATAGGCGCTGACGGTGGTGTAATCGGGCAGCACGCCGATGATCTCGATATGGCGGCGGTGCAGGCCGACTTCTTCTTCCGTTTCGCGCAGCGCCGTCTCGATCGGGGACGAATCGAGCTCTTCGGCCCGGCCGCCGGGGAAACTGATCTGGCCGGCATGGCTGGACAAATGGTCGGTGCGCAAGGTCAGCAGCACGGTGACACCCTTGGGACGCGCCACCAGCGGCACCAGCACGGATGCGCGGCGCAAGGTGGCGCCCGTCATGCCGCGGCCCTCGTCCGACGCTTCCTCTTCCCACGGCAGGGTTTGCGCAAAGCGTGCGCGCAGCGCGGCCGGGATCAGGCGCTCGGGCGCCACCGGCGCCTCGCCGGCCAGGCTGGCAACCGGCAACTGGGTCGGATCGAAAACGAATTTGGCCAAACTGAATCCTTTGCAATACTCCGCCCGGAATAGAAAAAGGCATCCTTGCGGATGCCTTTTTCTGAGCACGAGTACGATTACTCGGCAGCAGCGACGGTCTTGACGCGACGCTGTGGCAGTTTTTCTTTGATACGTGCCGACTTGCCCGAACGCTCGCGCAGGTAGTACAGCTTTGCACGACGGACGTCACCACGACGCTTCACTTCGATCGAAGCGATCAGCGGCGAGTACAGCTGGAACGTACGCTCGACGCCTTCGCCGGACGAGATCTTGCGAACGATGAAGTTCGAGTTCAGGCCACGGTTACGACGCGAAATCACGACGCCTTCGTATGCCTGGGCGCGCTTGCGGTTGCCTTCGACGACGTTGACGCTGACGACAACGGTGTCGCCAGGTGCGAAATCAGGGATCTCACGGCCGAGGCGCGCGATTTCTTCTTGCTCGAGTTGTTGAATCAGGTTCATTTTTTATGACTCCAAAAACCATCTTGCTGGCACTACCTTCGCCCAGTAGAGGATGGGGTTGAACGACGGACAACGCGTCCGCCGTTGCATGCGCCTTTAATGCCGGCACATATTCTTTAACTTGCAGGTTCGACCAACCCTGCCAGAAACTGTTCGTCTTTCTTGCTCAGCTGGCCGGCGGCGCGCGCCTTCTCCAGCAGATCGGGCCGCTTCGTCGCGGTCGCTTCCAGCATGCGCTGGCGGCGCCACTTGACGATCTCGGCGTGGTTGCCGCCCATCAGGACCGGCGGCACCGGCATGTCTTCATACACTTCCGGCCGTGTGTAATGCGGCGAATCGAGCAGGCCGTTGACGAAGCTGTCTTCGACCGCCGAGGCATCGTCGCCCAGCACGCCGGGAATCAGGCGCACCACCGCATCCATCAAGGCCATGGCCGGCAATTCACCGCCCGACAGCACGAAGTCGCCGAGAGAAATCTCTTCGTCGACGCAGCGGTCCAGCAGGCGCTGGTCCACCGCTTCGTAGCGGCCGCACAGGATCACCAGACCCGGCTCGTCCTTGAGCGCCATCGCGCGTTCGTGGGTCAATGGCTTGCCTTGCGGCGACATGAACACCACGCGCGGACTTGGCAGGCCGAGCCCGATTTGTCTTTGCTTCGCTGCATTGATCGTCGCTTCGAGCGGCCTGGCCATCATCACCATGCCGGGGCCGCCGCCGTAAGGGCGATCGTCCACGGTGCGGTGGCGGTCCTGCGTGAAATCGCGTGGATTCCAGATCTGCAGGCCCCAGCGCTGCTGCTCGAAGGCGCGCCGGGTCACTCCCGACTGCGTCAATGCGGCGAACATTTCAGGGAACAAGCTGACGACGTCAAACTGCATCGCGACTTGCTCCTCTCAGGAACGGGCTCAAAAATCGAGACCCCAATCCAGGGTAATCAGTTTTTGCTCGAGGCTGACGGTCTTGACGAACTGGTCCACGAACGGCACGAGGCGCTCTTGCGCCTTGCCTTCGGACGCTGGATCAGCGACCGGAGTGATGCGCAAAATCGATTGCGCGCCGTTGTGCATCATGTCGGTCACCTTGCCCAGGGCTTCGCCCTGCAGGTTGACCACATCCAGGCCGATCAGGTCGGACCAGTAATACTCGCCCTCTTCGAGCGCTGGAAACTCGCTGCGCGCGACCTGCACCGTTGCGCCCTTGAGCGCCTCGGCCGCATCGCGGTCACGCATGCCGACCAGGGTGGCGACAACATCGCCACCGTGCAGCTTTGCACTCCGTACCGTGACGGCGTGCAGGGTCGGCTTGTCGAGCCACCAGGTTTTCACGCTCAGCAGCGCATCGGCCTCGGGCGAATGCGGGGAGACACGGATGCCGCCCACAATGCCATACGCACCGGAAACATAACCGACCGGGGTCAGGTCACCGGGGACTTGCACCCCGCTCGCTACTGCTGAATCGTTCACACCAACCTTGCTTGCTTAAATCAAGCAGCTGGCTTGTTCTGGGCGACCAGACGAGCGACGGTTGGCGACAGTTGTGCGCCAACGCCTTGCCAGTGAGCCAGACGGTCAGCAGCGATACGCAGGCCAACTTCGGCGCCCGAAGCCATCGGGTTGTAGAAGCCGATGCGCTCGATGAAACGACCATCGCGACGGTTGCGCGAATCGGTTGCAACGATGTTGAAGAACGGACGCTTTTTAGCGCCACCACGAGCCAAACGAATAACGACCATAATATTTCCGAAAAAGTTGTTCTGGACGGAGAAAGTCGACGATTATAGCGCGCGACACCGAACAGCAGCAAGCGTTAATGACAACAGGGCCGACTTCACCAACTGTCGTCCCAGCACAATCAACCATTATCGCTGATTTTTCACCTCACCGCCACCGGCCAGCCGCCCAAATCCGCAGCTTGTCGCGTGAAACGTGCCATTCCTGCAAATCTCGACCATACTCTTGCTGTCCCGAACTAATGAACAACATGACATGGCCGCTACGCACAAGAACAAGACCGTCGCCACCCTGCTCGCCCTGCTGCTGGGCGGGCTTGGCGTCCACCGCTTCTACCTGAAGGGCGGCGCCGACCGGCTCGGGCTGCTGCACCTGTGCGCGCTCCCCATCACCGGCATCCTGTATGGCGCGGTCAAGCCGCACCCCTTCTACGTGATCCTGCCGCTGCTGGTGTCATTCATCGCCGGCTTCATCGAGGCGCTGGCGATCGGCCTCACGCCGGACGAGAAATGGGATGCGAAACACAACGCCGGCAGCGGCCGGCAATCGCAATCGAACTGGACCTTGCCGGTGCTGCTGGTGATCACGATGCTGGCCGGCGCCATCGTCCTGATCGGGACGATGGCGCGGCTGTTCGACCTGCTGTTGACGGGCGGGGCCTACGGTTAGAACTGGTCGACCTCGAGCGCCAGCACGCCGGCGGCGCCTTCCACGATCGCATGACGCAGGCCGGGCGCCTGCGACAGGATGTGGTCGGCATAGAAGCGCGCGGTAGCGATCTTGGCGCGGTAGAAGGCGGCATCGCCCTCGCCCGCGTCGAGCTTGCCCTGCGCCACCAATGCCGCGCGCGCCATCTGCCACCCGCCCAGCACGATGCCGGCCAGCTTCAGGTAAGTCACGCTGCCGGCGAACACGGCGCGCACGTCCGGTTTGACGTTGGCGACCACGTAATCGACCACCTGTTCCAGCGCGCTGGCGCCTTCGCCCAGGCTGCGCGCGATGGCGGCGCTGTCTTGTCCCTGCACCTCACCCAATTGCGCCTCGACCGCGCGGATCTGCGCGATCAGCGCCTTGGCCACCGCACCGCCATCGCGCACCGTCTTGCGGCCGACCAGATCGTTGGCCTGGATCGCCGTCGTACCCTCGTAGATGGTGAGGATCTTGGCGTCGCGGTAATGCTGGGCCGCGCCGGTTTCTTCAATAAAACCCATGCCGCCGTGCACCTGCACGCCGTCGCGCGCGACGTTTTCGCTCATCTCGGTCGACCAGCCCTTGATGACCGGGACCAGGTATTCGTACACGGCCAGATTGGCCTTGCGGGTTGCCTCATCCGGATGGTGATGCGCCAGGTCCGAGATGCCGGCGCCGACATAGGCCAGCGCACGCGCCGCCTCGGTCTGCGCGCGCATCGACATCAGCATGCGGCGCACGTCAGGATGGTTGATAATGGCCACCGGGCCGCTCGAGCCGGCCACGTCGCGCGACTGGATGCGGTCCTTCGCGAACGCCACCGCCTGCTGGTAGGCGTGTTCGGCCAGGCCGACGCCCTGCATGCCGACGCCGAAGCGGGCCGCGTTCATCATGATGAACATGTATTCCAGGCCGCGGTTCTCTTCGCCCACCAGGGTACCGATCGCGCCGCCGCCGTCGCCGAACTGCAGCACGGCGGTCGGGCTGGCCTTGATGCCCAGCTTGTGCTCGATCGACACGCAGTGCACGTCGTTGCGCGCCCCCAGCGAACCATCGTCGTTGATCAGGAATTTCGGCACGATGAACAGCGAGATGCCCTTCACGCCCGGCGGCGCATCCGGCGTCCTCGCCAGCACCAGGTGGACGATGTTCTCGGTCATGTCGTGATCGCCATAGGTGATGTAGATTTTGGTGCCGAAAATCTTATACGTGCCGTCGCCCTGCGGCTCGGCGCGGGTGCGCACAGCGGCCAGGTCGGAGCCGGCCTGCGGCTCGGTGAGATTCATGGTGCCGGTCCACTGGCCCGAGACCAGCGGCTCGAGGAAGCGCGCTTTCTGCGCATCGGAGCCGGCGGTGAGCAGCGCCTCGATGGCGCCGTCGGACAGCAGCGCGACCAGCGCGAATGCCAGGTTCGCGCCATGCAGCATTTCCATGCACGGCGTGGCCACCAGCTTGGGCAAGCCCTGGCCGCCGAACTCTTGCGGGTGCTGCACGCCCTGCCAGCCGGCATCGGCATAGGCGCGGAAGGCTTCCTTGAAGCCCTTCGTCGTCGTGACACTGCCATCCTTCCAGTAGCTCGGCTCCTTGTCGCCGGCATGGTTCAGCGGAGCGATCACTTCGCTGCAGAATTTCGCGTTTTCTTCCAGCACCGCTTCCACGGTGTCGGGCGTCGCGTCCTCGCAGCCGGGCAGCGCATTGACCTCGGCGAGGTTGGCCAGTTCATTGAGGACGAACTGCATGTCTTTCAGCGGGGCGTTATAGCTCACCTGTTGTCTCCTGATGGTCTCTCATGCAAAAAAAACGCCGTTCCTGCGCGGGCGGGAACGGCGTGTGCGGGTGCCTGCGGCGCGCGTCTCGATGAGCGCGCCAGCCGGTCAGCCCAGTTCCTTGACCAGCTCCGGCACGACCTCGAACAGGTCGCCCACGAGGCCGTAGTCGGCGACCGAGAAGATCGGCGCTTCCGGATCCTTGTTGATGGCGACGATGGTCTTCGAGTCCTTCATGCCGGCCAGATGCTGGATCGCACCCGAGATGCCCACGGCGATGTACAGGGTCGGGGCGACGATCTTGCCCGTCTGGCCCACCTGCCAGTCGTTCGGCACGAAGCCGGCGTCGACCGCGGCGCGCGAGGCGCCCATGGCGGCGCCCAGCTTGTCGGCCAGCGGCTCCAGGATCTTGAAGTTGTCGGCCGAGCCGATGCCGCGGCCTCCCGAGACGATCACCTTGGCGGCGGTCAGCTCGGGACGGTCCGATTTGGCCAGCTCGCGGCCCACGAAGGTCGAGGTGCCGGAATCGGCGACGGCAGTCACGTTCTCGATGGCGGCCGAACCGCCGCCGGCTGCCGAATCGAAGGCGGTGCCGCGCACGGTGATGACCTTGACCTTGTCGCTCGACTGCACGGTGGCGATCGCGTTGCCGGCGTAGATCGGACGCTCGAAGGTGTCGGGCGAATCGACCTTGGTGATCTCGGAGATCTGCGCCACGTCCAGCTTGGCGGCCACGCGCGGCAGGATGTTCTTGCCGTAGGCGGTGGCCGGGGCCAGGATGTGCGAGTACTCGCCGGAGGCAGCCTGGGCCAGGATCTGCTCGGCCACGTTCTCGGCCAGGCCGTCGGCGAAGTGCGGCGCGTCGGCGACCAGCACTTTCGACACGCCGGCGATCCCTGCTGCGGCTTCGGCGGCGGCGCCGCAGTTCGAACCGGCGACCAGGATATGGACATCGCCGCCGCACTGGGCGGCCGCGGTCACGGTGTGGTGGGTAGCGCCCTTCAGGGAGCCGTTGTCGTGTTCAGCAATGACTAATGCGACCATGTTGATTCCTATGAATTATGTGCGAGGGCTGGCTTAGATGACTTTGGCTTCGGTGCGCAGCTTCTGCACCAGGGTCGCCACGTCCGGCACCTTGACGCCGGCCGAGCGCTTGGCCGGCTCGACGACCTTCAGGGTCTTCAGGCGCGGCGCGACGTCGACGCCCAAATCCTCTGGCTTGACGGTCTCGAGCGGCTTCTTCTTCGCCTTCATGATGTTCGGCAGCGTCACGTAGCGCGGCTCGTTCAGGCGCAGGTCGGTGGTGATGATCGCAGGCAGGGTCAGGGCCACGGTTTCCAGGCCGCCGTCGACTTCGCGGGTCACGGTGACCTTGCCGTCTTCCAGCACGACTTTCGAGGCGAAGGTGGCTTGCGGCCAGCCCAGCAGCGCAGCCAGCATCTGGCCGGTCTGGTTCGAATCGTCGTCGATCGCCTGCTTGCCCAGGATGATCAGCTGCGGCTGTTCCTTGTCGGCCAGCGCCTTGACGATCTTGGCCACGGCCAGCGGCTCGGTGTCGCCGGCGGTTTCCACCAGGATGCCGCGGTCGGCGCCGATCGCCATGCCGGTACGCAGGGTTTCCTGGCACTGGGCCACGCCCACCGAGACCGCCACCACCTCGGTGACCTTGCCGCCCTCTTTCAGGCGGGTTGCCTCTTCCAGTGCAATCTCGTCGAACGGGTTCATCGACATCTTGACGTTCGCGACATCGACGCCGCTATTGTCGGACTTGACGCGAACCTTGACGTTGTAGTCGACCACGCGTTTGACGGGTACCAGGACTTTCATAGGGTGCCTTTAAAAATGGGATGGATCGAAATAAGTGGCATAGATTATATGAGAAATCGACGCTCCGGACCAAATTAAAGCACGATCGTGCGATTTTTAGTTAGAAGAAAACGCCTAATCGGCCTATCTCGCTTATTACAGGGGGAGCGGACGGGGCTGGAGGCCCCGTCTCAGGGTCCGCACGCGGCTGCAGCATGGACTGCAGCCTGTCGCATTATTTGCGGCGCATCAGGAAGGTGAACTCGCCATTCTCGTGGGTATGTGCCAGCAACGCATTGCCAGTTTGCTTGGCGAAGGCCTGGAAGTCGCGCACGGAGCCGGTGTCGGTGGCAACGATGCGCAGCACCTGGCCGGTTTCCATCTCGGCGAGCGCCTTCTTGGCTTTGAGGATGGGCAGCGGACAGTTCAGTCCGCGCGCATCCAGGTCTCTCTGGAATTCCATGGTGTCGGTGTCGGTTTCAAAAGTGATATCGCTCATCGCATTACCTGCTTTGATTAAGTGGTCCAACTTCAGTCGCATACTACTCCAATTCGGGGAGTATGACGCACCGCACCAAAATAGTCACACATTGTTGCAAGATTGCAACCGCAATGTGAAATCCTTGACCGGAAGACATTGAGTGTGTACTGGATGCTCACGAATCGGCACTGCAGCGGTGCATCACGCCCCTTAGATGCGGTCCGAATTGGGGCGTGCAATAGTCCGAATGACCATGAAAACAAAGTGTTACCACCTGCGCTCTGGTTGCGGACGGCGCAAGAAAAACGCCACCCGGAGGTGGCGTGATTCATCCGACCAACTGCGCCGGACCTTAGGCGCGTTCGCCGACCCAGCCAGCCACGCCGGCCAGCGCCGCCGGCAGCCCTGACGGATCGGTGCCGCCTGCTTGCGCCATATCAGGACGGCCGCCGCCCTTGCCGCCTACCTGCTGGGCGACGAAGTTCACCAGTTCGCCGGCCTTGACTTTACCGGTCGCATCCTTGGTCACGCCGGCGATCAGGCTGACCTTGCCGTCCGCCACGCTGGCCAGCACGATGGCGGCCGTTTGCAGCTTGTCCTTCAGCTTGTCCATGGCTTCGCGCAGGGTGGCGACGTCGGCGCCTTCCATCGTTGCCGCCAGCACCTTGATGCCGTTGACGTCGACTGCCTTGCCCAGCAGCTCGTCGCCCTGGCCGGCCGCCAGCTTCGATTTCAGCGCGGCGACTTCCTTCTCCAGCGTCTTGACCTGGTCCTGCACCTGGGCGATGCGGGCGGTCAGCTCGTCCGGGCTGGTCTTGAGCGCGCCGGCCGCTTCGACCAGCTTGCGGTTGATCGACTGCACCAGGGCCAGGGCGCCCTCGCCCGTCACCGCCTCCACGCGGCGGATGCCGGCGGCGACGCCGCCTTCCGACACGATCTTGAACAGGCCGATGTCGCCGGTGCGGGTCACGTGGACGCCGCCGCACAGCTCTTTCGAGGTGCCGATGTCCAGCACGCGCACGGTGTCGCCATACTTCTCGCCGAACAGCGCCATCGCGCCGTGCTTGACGGCGTCGTCGAAGGACATGTGGTGCGACTGGGTCGGGTGATTCTCCAGGATCTCGCGGTTGACGATGGCTTCCACTTGCGCGATCTCGTCGGCGCTCAAGGCTTGCGGGTGGCTGAAGTCGAAGCGCGTCTTGTCCGGATCGACCAGCGAGCCCTTCTGCTGCACATGGCTGCCCAGCACTTCGCGCAAGGCCTTGTGCATCAGGTGGGTGGCCGAGTGGTTGCGGATGGTGCGGCCACGCTTGACGGTGTCCACTTGCGCGTCGACGGTGTCGCCGACCTTCAGCGAACCCTCGCGCAGCACGCCGTGGTGGCCGAACACGTCGGCCTGGATCTTGAGCGTGTCCTCGACTTCGAAGCGCGCGCCGGCGGCGCCGTCGAGCTTACCGATCAGGCCCTGGTCGCCGACCTGGCCGCCCGATTCGGCATAGAACGGGGTGGTGTCGAGCACGACGATGCCGGCCTGGCCGGCCTTCAGCTCGTCCACTTTCACGCCGTCGGCGTACAGCGCCAGCACGTGGGTGTTGTGGGCCAGCGAATCGTAGCCGACGAACTTGGTCTTCTCGCCCGCGTACTCGACGTTGGCGGCCATCTTGAACTTGCCGGCGGCGCGCGCGGTCTTCTTCTGCTGTTCCATGGCGGCGGCGAAGCCCGCCTCGTCGAGCGTCACATTGCGCTCGCGGCAGATGTCGGCGGTCAGGTCGAGCGGGAAGCCATAGGTGTCGTACAGGGTGAAGGCGGTGGCGCCATCGAGGTTCTTCGGATCCTTGGCCAGCTGGGCTTCCAGGATCTTCATGCCGTTTTCCAGGGTCTCGCCGAAACGCTCTTCCTCGGCCTTCAGCACCGACGCCACGCGGTCTTTCACATTGCGCAGCTCCGGATAGGCTTCGCCCATCTCGAGGTCGAGGTCGGCCACCAGCTTGTAGAAGAACGGCTTGGTCTGGCCCAGCTTGTGGCCGTGGCGCAGCGCGCGGCGGATGATGCGGCGCAGGACGTAGCCGTGGCCTTCGCTGCTCGGGATGATGCCGTCGACGATCATGAACGAGGCCGAGCGGATGTGGTCGGCGATGACCTTCAGCGAGTTGTTGCCCAGGTCCTCGATGCCGGTCTCGCGCGCGGCGGCGCGGATCAGGTTCTGGAACAGGTCGATCTCATAGTTGCTGTGCACGTGCTGCAGCACGGCGGCCAGGCGCTCCATGCCCATGCCGGTGTCGATCGAGGGCTTCGGCAGCGGGGTCATATTGCCCGCTTCGTCGCGGTTGAACTGCATGAACACCAGGTTCCAGATCTCGATGAAGCGGTCGCCGTCTTCTTCGGGCGAGCCCGGAGGACCGCCCCAGATGTCGGCGCCGTGGTCATAGAAGATCTCGGTGCACGGGCCGCATGGGCCGGTGTCGGCCATCTGCCAGAAGTTGTCCGAGGCGTAGCGCGCCCCCTTGTTGTCGCCGATGCGGATGATGCGCTCTTTCGGTACGCCGATCTCGTTGGCCCAGATGTCGTAGGCTTCGTCGTCCTCGAAATACACGGTGACGGTCAGCTTCTCGGCCGGCAGGCCATAGACCTTCGTCAGCAGTTCCCAGGCATACTGGATCGCATCGCGCTTGAAATAGTCGCCGAAGCTGAAGTTGCCCAGCATTTCAAAGAAGGTGTGGTGACGCGCGGTGTAGCCGACGTTTTCCAGGTCGTTGTGCTTGCCGCCGGCGCGCACGCAGCGCTGGACCGAGGTCGCGCGCGAATACGGGCGGGTATCCAGGCCCAGGAACACATCCTTGAACTGCACCATCCCGCTATTGGTCAACAGCATGGTCGGGTCATTGCCAGGCACCAGCGGGCTGGAACGCACGATGGAATGGCCTTTGGATTCAAAGAACTTCAGGAACTTTTCGCGAATGTCTGAGGATTTCATGTCTGTTGGAGGGCGGAATGAGGCAGCGTGCCATATAAAGGAACGATTATAGCCTAGCCGCCGCCGTCAATATCGGTCCGACTGATATTGACAACTTGCCAGCAACAGTGGATTCAGCGCAGCAGGGGCGAGATCGCGCGCGTCCTCGGCTCGACCGGCGCCAGCATCGTCATGGCCGCTCCCTGCAGGATGCGCGCACGGGCCTCGCCGGTCGGATCGGACTCGCGCCGGCGCGCGCCGGCCTGCACCGACTTGCCGACGCGGTCGAGCCATTGGCTGACGGCGGCCTGGACGCCTGCGGCGTGCGGGGAGAACGGGATGATGGTGGTCGAGAGTGCCATGTTTGCTGCTTCAGAGAGATCGTCAGTACTTAACGTCTCCCGGGCGACCATTCTTGAGGCCGCCCGCGAAATATATTGCTCAGCCGAAAGTCTCTCAGGCGAAGTCGGGCCCGATCAGGTCGATGCGGTCGGTGCAGAACGCGTCCACGCCCCAGTCCAGCAAGGTGCGCGCACGACCGGGATCGTTGACGGTATAGCAGAACAGGCCGAAACCGCCGTCCTTCACCGCGCGCGCCATCTCCGGCCCCAGGTGCTGGTGATTGGTATGGATGGCAACCGCGTCCAGCGCCCGCGCGCGCAGCTCCCAATCCGGCCCCAGCGCGCTGATCAGGCAGGCGCGCGGAAGCTGCGGCGCGGCCAGGCGCGCGCTGGCCAGCGCCGCGTCGCTGAACGAGGACAGCAGCGGGACCCGGGCCATGTCTGCGGCCGCGAGTTCGGCGGCGAACAGCTCGGCGGCAAGCGCCGCCACGGCCGCGCCGGTTTCCGCTTCGAACCCGGGCGCCGGCTTGATCTCGATATTCATCCACACGCCCTGCTCCTTGCACAGGCGCGCGAACTCGGTGAACAGCGGCACCGGCTCACCGGCGAACGCCGGGGCGAACCAGGCGCCGGCATCCATCGCCGCGAGATCGCCGGCATCGTGCTCGAACACGCTGCCGCTGCCCTTCACCGTGCGGCCCAGGGCGGGGTCGTGCATCACCACCGGGACGCCGTCGCGCGCCAGCATGACGTCGAACTCGATCGCCCGAAAGCCCGCCTGCATGCCGCAGCGCAGGCCGGCGTACGTGTTCTCGGGCGCCAGGGTGCCGCCGCCGCGGTGGGCCAGGACACGGGGGTAAGGCCAGATGCGAGGCCAGATACGGGGCCACATGCGCGCCTCCTGTCGACGATCAGGCCGGCACGCCGAGGCGCCAGGCCAGCCAAACGAAAGCGCCCAGGTTCAGCGCCACCGTCAGCTGGAACTTGCGCTGGAACGATTGCTTGCTGGTCTTGTGGCGCAACCACTGCTGGGCCAGCAGCGCGCCGGGCCAGCCGCCGACCAGGCCCAGGATCAGCAAGGTGCTTTCCGGCGTGCGCCAGGACTGCGTACGCGCCGCCGACTTGTCGATCGCGTAGGCGACGAAGCAGGTCAGGCTGGTCGTCAGGTAGGCGACACCGACCAGCTGGGACATGTCCCAGGCCATGCTGGCGAACAGGTAGACGGCGAGAAAGAGGACAAGCGGCAGGTAGGGCATGGCGCCAGCTTACCGCTCCCGCCCCGCAAATGTCTACTGGGCAAATGCGGCAGCCGATTGCCCCTCGATACCGCGCCTGGGTTCGCCATCGAACAGAGCCCGCGATACCAACCATCTACCCTGAACCTTCACAGGTATCACATCACGTAGGAGATGACATGGCTTTCGATTTGGGTAATTTACTACAGCAATATGTCGGCGGCGCCGGCGCCGGCGCCAACAATGACAAGGCTGCCGACGACTTCGACCAGGTGGCGCAGAACGCGCCCCGCGCCAGCATCGCCCAGGGCATCGCCAGCGCCCTGCGCTCGGACCAGACCCCGCCCTTCCCCCAGATGGTCAGCCAGTTGTTCGGCCAGAGCAATCCCGACCAGCGCGCCGGCATGCTCAACAGCCTGCTGGGCGGCGCTGGTGGCGGCTTGCTCGGCTCGGTAGCGGGCGGCGCATTGGGCAAGATCTTCGGCAACAACGCGCCATCGCAGGTAACACCGGAACAGGCGGCGCAAGTCTCGCCTGAGCAAGTGCAAGAACTGGCTGAAAAGGCGCAACAGCAGAATCCCGGCATTGTCGACCGTATGAGCGACTTCTACGCCGAGCATCCGACCTTGATCAAGGCTGCCGGCGGCGCCGCCCTGGCGGTCGCCCTCGGCTATATGGCAAACAATATCCGTAAACAATCACCAGAAAAGGAGGGTCCCGTGGGTATCCTGAGCAATATTTTCCACAAAATTTTCCCCGGTAAGAAAGATGCGGCGCCAGCCGCGACAACGGCTGCGGCTCCGGCCCAGCCGCAGGCCGCGCCGACGCCAGGCGCACCGGCCGCCGCACCGGCCGCTCCTGCCGCGGCCCCTGCCGCCGCGCCAGCCGTCACCGCGCCGATGCAGCAGGTCGACGTCGAGCAGGTCCTGAACGATATGCAGAAGTCGTCCGGCCAGCAGCTGAACTGGCGCACCTCGATCGTCGACCTGCTCAAGCTGCTCGGCCTGGACAGCAGCCTGGCCTCGCGCAAGGAGCTGGCCGCCGAGCTGAACTACACCGGCGACACCAGTGACTCGGCCAAGATGAATATCTGGCTGCACCGCCAGGTGATGAACAAGCTGGCTGCGAATGGCGGCAAGGTGCCGGCCGACCTGCGCGACTGACCTCGCTGCAAGCCGTTGGCCGGCTAGTCGGCCAGCGTCGTGTTGGCCGCCGTCCCGCAGGCGAAGCAAAAGCGCGCGAACGCATTCTTGCGGGTCGCGCAGTTGCCGCATCGGTTGAACAGGCCGATGCCGCAGTGCGGGCAGAAGTCGTTCTTGCCATCCTTGAGATCGACGGCGCGCTCGCAACCGGGGCACACGCCTTTCGCGAGGCGCGCCTGGACGAGGTCGTAGCGCATCCCCTGGCGCCGTTCGGCGTCGGGCAGCGCCTCGGCCTGCTTCTGGCGCGCCAGGTAGCCCTGCAGCCAGGCGATGGCGTAACGTCCCGCGACCACCGTCAGGACGATGCCGACGATGTAGCGCACATAGCCGCCATAGCTCGGCAGGTAGGGCACCAGCTCGAAGAAGAAGGTGAACAGGGCAAAGATGATGAAGCCCCAGGCGAACGGCCAGTCGGGCGTCTTGCGCTTGTGCCTGAACAGCCAGCCGGCCGCCAGCAGCAGCGGCAGGGTCAGTGCCAGGCGATACAGAAAGACGCGCAGCTCGCGCGCCTCGGCTTCATCGGCGAAGGCCTGCTGCGCCGGTTCCTGCAGGGCGTCCCAGCGCAGCCTGGCGCGCTCGTAGGCCTGGGTGGCGTCCAGCATCGTCTGCTGTTCGCCTTCTACCGCCGCGAGGGCGGCACGTTCAGCGCGCTCCAGGGCCTCCAGGCCCTGGGTACGCTTGATCAGTTCGGGGTCCTGCTCGGGCCGCGCGGTGGCCTGCCGGGTCGCGAGCCAGTTGTCGAAGGTCGAGCGCGCCGAGCGCGTATTCGACTGCGCCACCGTGTGCTTCTGGCTGGCCTGTTCGAGGCGCGCGCGCGCGGCGTCGATGCGCGCACGTTCACTGTTCATGTCGGCGCGCAGCTTGCCGACCTGCGCCGGGTTCATGAACTCTTCGACCGTCAGCGGCGCTTCGACGTCGCGCAGCTGCTGCACGACCAGGCCGCCCAGGCCGATCAGGAACCCCGCGAAGACGAAGGCGACGAGCCACAGGGCCCGCTGCATCCATTGTTCGGTCAGGCGCAAGCCCTTGCTCATGAAGCGCTCCTCGGCGATGGACAAGCCCGCAGCTTGCCATCGTTGCGGGCTCCATGCTACTGATAGTTATCAGAGGCACCGCTTGCGCTACCGCAGGTATCGCGCAGCGATACCCCTGCCCGCATCAGAAGTAGGACAGGCCCAGCGCCTTCTTGACCTCGTCCGTGGTGGCGGCCGCCACTTCGCGCGCCTTGAAGGTGCCTTCCTGCAGCATCTTCATCACCTGGGCCGGGTCCTTGGCGAACTCTTCCCGGCGGGCGCGGATCGGCGCCAGCAGGTCTTGCAGGATGCCTTCCAGGCGCTTCTTGACGATGCTGTCGCCCAGGCCGCCGCGCTGGTAGTGCGCCTTCATCTCGGCCAGGCCTTCCTTGTCGGTGTCGAAGGCGTCCAGGTAGGTGAAGGCGACGTTGCCCTCGATATGGCCCGGATCCGACACCTTCAGGTGCAGCGGGTCGGTGTACACGTTCTTGACCGCGGCGCGGATCTCGTCGGCGCTGGCGCCCAGGTTGATGGTATTGCCCAGCGACTTGCTCATCTTGGCCTTGCCGTCGATGCCCGGCAGGCGGCCGACTTCCGGCACGAAGGCCTTGGCCTCGACCAGGATGTCACGGCCGACGATGCGGTTGAAGCGGCGCACGATCTCGTTGCACTGCTCGATCATCGGGATCTGGTCTTCGCCCACCGGCACCACGCCGGCCTTGAAGGCGGTGATGTCGGCGGCCTGGCTGGCCGGATAGGTCAGGAAGCCGGCCGGGATGTCGCGCTCGAAGCCGCGCAGGACGATTTCCGCCTTCACGGTCGGGTTGCGCTCGAGGCGCGCGACGGTCACCAGGTTGAGGTAATAAAAGGTCAGCTCGGTCAGTTCCGGGATCTGCGACTGGATGAAGATCGTGGTCTTGGTCGGGTCGATCCCTACGGCAAGGTAATCGAGCGCCACTTCCAGCACGTTCCGGTGTACCTTACTCAAGTCATCCATGTTGTCGGTCAGCGCCTGCGAGTCGGCCAGCATGACGAACTGGCGGTATTGGTGCTGGTAGGTCACGCGATCGCGCAGGCTGCCCACGAAGTGGCCGAGGTGCAGCGGGCCGGTCGGACGGTCTCCGGTGAGGATGATCTGGCTCATTGGAGCAGAATCAGGAGAAGTGTTTTGTTGCAGGGTCATCGAGGTTCCTTGGTAGATGCCTCGATCGTCCTGCGTCAATGAATGAACGCCACCCAAATCGAGGCGGCGTTAGCTGAAATGCACATCATTTCCGGGGCCGCGCGCTAGGAGCGGCGCCACCAGGCAAGAATGAGATGTGCTTTCGAAAAGATCATGGACCGCATGGTTGCAGGTTGGCGCGCCGCTGTCAACCGCAAGGGAAGCACTGATTTATTCTGGCGGATGGGATTGGTACATAAAAAGGCGTCCGGCAAGGCGCAAACCGCAGCCATACCGCGTGGTATGGCGAGGATTTGCAACGCAGCAGGGCGCTTTTTTATGTGCCAAGACCGCCGCAATGAATCAATCAGTGCTTCCCTCGCCGTACCGTGACTCGGCAGGCAAGGCTCTCCCCACGCAGTGTGAACGTCGGTAGCGCCGCATTGTCGAAACTTTGTTGTCATAAAATTAAGGAATTAGAACAACCATGAACAAGAGCACGAACAGCCCAGCACATCCCCTCGAACTCTGGGGCGGCCTCGAATGCACGGTCAACCGCGTGCAGGACACCTACTTCAGCCAGCTGGACCGCAACGGCCACAGCGAACGCGCCTGCGACATCGAGCGCTTCGCCGCGCTCGGCATCCGCGCCATCCGCTACCCCATCCTGTGGGAACGCACCGCCCCCAACGGCATCGACGGCGCCGACTGGCGCTGGCCGGACGAGCGCCTGGCCGCCCTGCGCGCGGCCGGCGTCACCCCGATCGCCGGACTGATCCACCATGGCAGCGGCCCGCGCCACACGAGCCTGGTCGATCCGGGCTTCGCACAAGAGCTGGCCGATTACGCCGGCGCCGTCGCCGCGCGCTACCCCTGGCTCGAGTTCTACACCCCGGTCAACGAGATCTGCACCACGGCGCGCTTCGCCGGCCTGTACGGCGTCTGGTATCCGCACGGCCGCGACGACCGCACCTTCATCCAGGCCCTGCTCAACCAGTGCCGCGCCACCGTGCTGTCGATGCGCGCCATCCGCGCCGTCAACCCGGACGCGAAACTGGTGCAGACCGACGACCTCGGCAAGACCTACGGTACGCCGGAGCTCAGCCACGTGGCCGAGTTCTACAACGAGCGCCGCTGGCTGGGCTGGGACCTGCTGTGCGGCATGGTCGGGCCCGGGCACGCGCTGTGGAACTACCTGCTCAAGAGCGGCGCCACGCTTGAGGACCTGCTGTGGTTCCGCGACAATCCCTGCCCGCCCGACCTCATCGGCGTCAATTACTACGTCACCAGCGAGCGCTGGCTGGACCACCGCCCCGAACGCTTCCCCGAAAACCACCGCGGCATGGCCGACGGCATTCCCTGCGCCGACATCGAAGCGTCGCGCGTGCTGGCCACGCCGACGCCGGGCATCGCCCCGCTGCTGGCCGAGATCTGGGAACGCTATGGGATCCCGCTGGCCATCACCGAAGCCCATATCGACGCCAACCGCGAAGACCAGATGCGCTGGCTGCTCGAGATCTGGGAAGCGGCCCAGCAGTCGCGCGACAACGGCGTCGACGTGCGCGCGGTCACGGTGTGGGCCCTGCTCGGCTCCTTCGACTGGAACAGCCTGGTGACGGTCGACCGCGGCTACTACGAACCGGGCCCGCTCGACGTGCGCTCGCCGCTGCCGCGGCCGACCGCGCTGGCCAGGATGATGCGCGAGCTGTCCAGCGGCGCGCCGCTGTCGCACCCGGTGCTGCGCGCCCAGGGCTGGTGGCGCCGGTCGGGCCGCTTCCTGTGCCAGCAGCCGGTGGCCACGCCCGACGCGCTGACCTCGATCGCGGCCGACGGCCACCGCCTGGTGGGCACGGCCGCCGCGCCGATCCTGATCCTCGGCGCCACCGGCACCCTGGGTCGCGCCTTTGCCCGCATCTGCGACAAGCGCAACCTGGCCTACCGCCTGCTGTCGCGCCAGGACATGGACATCGCCGATGCCGACTCGGTCGAGCGCGCGCTGGCCGGATACAAGCCGTGGGCCGTGGTCAATACCTGCGGCTACGTGCGGGTCGACGACGCCGAGCACGAGATGGAGCGCTGCCAGCGCGAGAACACCCACGGCGCCGCCATCCTGGCCGCCGCCTGCGCGCGCCACGACATCCACCTGACCACCTTCTCGAGCGACCTGGTGTTCGACGGCAGCAACGAGCGGCCCTACGTCGAATCCGATATGCCGAATCCCCTCAACGTCTACGGCCGCAGCAAGCTCGATGCCGAACGCGCGGTGCTGACCAATCATCCGGGCGCGCTGGTGGTGCGCACCAGCGCCTTCTTCGGTCCCTGGGACGGCTACAACTTCGTGACCCTCGCCCTCGATGCGCTGGAGCGCGGCGACGCCTTCGTGGCGGCCAGCGACCTGACCATCTCGCCCACCTACGTGCCCGACCTGGTGCACACCTGCCTCGACCTGGCCGTGGACCGCGAGGCCGGCATCTGGCACCTGGCCAACCAGGGCGAGCTGACCTGGGCCGGGCTGGCGCGGCGCGCGGCCGAACTGGCGGGCGTCGATGCGGCGACGCTGGAAGCGAAACCGGCAGCCGAATTCGGCTTCACGGCGACGCGACCGGCGTATTCCTCGCTGCACAGCGAGCGCGGCGCGCTGCTGCCGGCGCTGGACGATGCGCTGCGGCGTTACGTCGAGCTGCGCAATGCCGACAAGGCCGAGCGCTGCGCGCTGCAGGCCGAGGCCGAAGGCCGTCAGCAGGTGGCCGGTGGGGATACCCAGGCCGAAGCGGACACGATCGCTGCGGCACAGTCCGGGACCTGATCGCCAACGGATGAGGCGCCGCGGCGCCTCATCGGGATGCGGCTGGCAAGCGCCGTGCTTCGGGATGGCTATAATCAACGCTTTCCGATAGCACAAAAAATAGCGAGACATGACGCAATCCAGCCCATCTTCCCCTTCCTTGCCGAAAGCCCTCGGCCACATCCGCGTGCTCGACCTGTCGCGCGTGCTGGCCGGCCCCTGGTGCGCGCAGAATCTGGCCGACCTCGGCGCCGACGTGATCAAGATCGAGCGCCCCGGCGCCGGCGACGACACCCGCGCCTGGGGGCCCCCGTATGCGAAGGATGCGCAGGGTAACGATACGCTGGAGGCGGCCTATTACCTGTCGGCCAACCGCGGCAAGCGCTCGCTCACGGTCGATATCGCGAGCAGCGAAGGCCAGGCCCTGCTGCGCGAGCTGGTGCTGCATTGCGACGTGGTGCTCGAAAACTTCAAGGTTGGCCACCTCAAACGCTACGGCCTCGACTACGACTCGCTCAAGGCGATCAAACCCGACCTGGTCTACTGCTCGATCACCGGCTTCGGCCAGGACGGTCCCTACGCCCACCGCGCCGGCTACGATTTCCTGATCCAAGGCATGGGCGGCCTGATGTCGGTCACCGGCGAGCGCGACGACCTGCCCGGCGGCGGTCCGCAAAAGGCCGGCGTCGCCCTCACAGACCTGATGACCGGCATGTATGCCACGGTGGCCGTGCTGGCCGCCCTCACCCACCGCGACCGCACGGGCGAAGGCCAGCACATCGACATGGCGCTGCTCGATACGCAGGTGGCGATGCTGGCCAATGTCGGCAGCAATTACCTCAACAGCGGCAAGCCGCCCAGGCGCTGGGGCAATGCCCACGCCAATATCGTGCCCTACCAGACCTTCGCCTGCGCGGATGGCCACCTGATCGTCGCCACCGGCAACGACGGCCAGTACCAGAAGTTCGTCGAGGCTGGCGGCCAGCCCGAACTGGCCCGCGATCCGCGCTTCTCCACCAATCCGCTTCGCGTGCGCAACCGCGAGCTGCTGGTGCCCCTGCTGGCCGAGATGGTCAAGCGCAAGAAGCGCGACGAATGGATCGCCCTGCTGGAAGAAAAAGGCGTGCCCTGCGGGCCGATCAACGACGTCGGCGAAGTGTTCGCCAACGAGCAGGTGGTGGCGCGAGAAATGGCGATCGACCTGCCGCATCCCAGCGCGGGCCAGGTCAAGCTGGTGCGCAATCCGATCCGGATGTCGGCCACGCCTGCGACGAGCGGGATGGCCCCGCCCCTGCTGGGCCAGCACACGACGGAAGTATTGCGTGAAGTGCTGGGCAGGAGCGAGGAAGAGATCGCGGCCTTGCGCGAGCGGGGTGTGATTTAAAGCTTAGTGCAGCTGGTGCTTCAGGTTCGACAGTTCGTCGTGCACGCGCACGATGACGGACTGCACTTGCGGTGACGGACGGCTCGAGGTGCAGACGCGCTTGGCCTCGTCGCCCATGGCTTCCAGGTCGTCGATGGCCTGGATCATGCTCGACTGGTCGTTCGACTGCATGACGCTTTGCGCGCGCCCGGCTTGCTCGGCGATCTTGTGGATGCAATCGCGGATTTCGCTGGGGACGCTCTGGTCGCTCTGGCAGACCTGCTCGGCCTGGTTCACGACTTGCTGGATGCTTTTAAAACGTTGCTGGATTTCGGCGGTGTGCAGCATGATGCCCTCCTGAAAAAGATGTAAGAAAAACCACTGGAGCCTTCCAGCTTAGGATGGATCCCTGGTTTATCAAGCATCGATATCGCCTGTTCTGCGGGACAATGGCGGTGCGTTCCAGCCGGCATTCAAGCCATCCCATTCCAGCGCCGCGCACAAGGTCCCGACCAGCTCGCGCACGCGCGGCACGTCCTCCTTCGCCTTCGGCCACACCACGTGGATCGGCAAGCCCGCGACCGCATGCCGCGGCAGGATCCGCACCAGGCTGCCCTCACGCAAGTGGCGCCCGACCAGCCAGGTCGACATCTGGGCCACGCCCAGACCAGCCAGGACCAGCCCGGCCTGGGCTTCGGCATCGCCGGCCACGATCCGCTCGCTGGCGCCGCGCCGCTCGACCAGGGCGCTGCCGTGGCGCACCAGCCAGGCGCTGACCGTGCCGTCGGCCTTGCCGTACATGATCGCCGCATGCCGGTCCAGGTCGTCGAGCGAGGCCGGCACGCCGTGCGCATCGAGGTAGCCGGGCGTCGCGCAGAATACCTTCTGGTCCTGGCCCAGGAAACGGTGGCCCAGCAGCGGCGACCAGGCTTCCGGACTACCGATGCGCACCGTCACGTCGATTCCCTCTTCGATCACGTCGACATAGCGGTCGGTGAACGACACCACCGGCTTGATGTGCGGATAGCGCTGCAGGAAGGCGCTCAGCACCGGCAACACCATCACCCTGCCATACGTCGCCGGCAAGTCGATGCGCAGGCGCCCGGCCAGCAGCGCGCCTTCGCCATGCAGCGCCAGTTCGGCCTCCTCGAGTTCGCCCAGCACCCGGGTGCAGGCGGCCAGGAAGCGCGTGCCGGCATCGGTCAGGCACAGCCGGCGCGTGGTGCGCTCGAACAGGCGCACGTCGAGCCGCGCTTCCAGGCGCGCAATCGCCTTGCCGACGGCCGACCCGGTCAGGTTCAGGCGGGCGGCCGCGCGCACGAAGCTGCCCGACTGAGCCACGGCAACGAAGACGTCCACACCCTTCAGGCGTTCACTGCTTTGCATGGCTGATTCCGGAATTTAATTCCGCTAAGTATAGGAATAAATGCCCGAGATAGGAACACGCATTTCCAATACCATGGCGCCCTGATCAATCCATCAACTAGTGCATGTCCCATCCAACTTCTTCCACCGTGGTCGCCCAGCCGGCGGCCCCGGCATCGGCCTCCCTGTCGATCTTCATCCTGGCGCTCGCCGGTTTCCTGGTCGTCACCACCGAATTCCTGATCGTCGGCCTGCTGCCGGCCCTGTCGCGCGACCTCGGCATCTCCATCTCGATGGCCGGCCAGCTGGTAACCCTGTTCGCCTTCACCGTCATGCTGTTCGGCCCGCCGCTGACGGCCTGGCTGTCGCACCTGGACCGCAAGGCGCTGTTCATTGCGGTGCTGCTCGTGTTCGCGCTGTCCAATGCGCTGGCGGCAGTGGCCACGAATATCTGGGTGCTGGCGCTGGCGCGCTTCATCCCCGCGTTGGCGCTGCCGGTATTCTGGGGCACGGCGAGCGAGACCGCCGCCGAGCTCGCGGGTCCCGGCAAGGCCGGCCAGGCGGTGGCCAAGGTCTATCTAGGCATTTCGGCGGCCCTGCTGTTCGGCATTCCGCTGGGGACGATTGCCGCCAACAGCATCGGCTGGCGCAGCGCCTTCTGGATCCTGGCCGCGCTGTCGCTGGCCATTGCGCTCGCCCTGTGGCGCCTGATGCCGGCCGTGGCGCGCGCCCGGCGCGTGGACTTCCGCTCGCAGGCGCGCCTGTTCCGCGAACCCTTCTTTTTGGCCAACGTCGCGCTGTCGATCCTGGCATTCACCGCCATGTTCACCGCCTACACCTACCTGGCCGACATCCTGGAACGCATCGCCGGCGTCGCGCCCGCCAACGTCGGCTGGTGGCTGATGGGCTTTGGCGCGATCGGCCTGATCGGCAACTGGCTGGGCGGCAAGGCGGTCGACCGTGCGCCGCTGCGCGCCACCGCGATCTTCGCCGGGCTGCTGGCGCTGGGCATGGCGCTGTGCGTGCCGGCGGCCGGCAATCCGGTCCTGTTCTGCGCGGTGCTGGCGCTGTGGGGCATCGCCTACACCGGCCTGTTCCCGATCTGCCAGGTGCGGGTGATGAAAGCGGCCACCCATTCGCAGGCGCTGGCCGGCACCGCCAACGTGTCGGCCGCGAATGCCGGCATCGGCATCGGCGCCATGCTGGGCGGAGTCGTCATCCCGTGGCTCGGGCTGGAGATGGTCGGCTACGTGGCGGCGGGCTTCGCACTGGCGGCGGCGCTGCTGGCGCCACTGGTGGCGCGCCTGCGCCGGGCCGATCGACCGTAACGTCCAGTGGCTGCGGGCGATGGACGCGCAGCGCTGCGGCGCCGTTTCTCCCAGCCAGCCTGCTTTGCGTAGAAGACAATTTCCCATCAGACATCTAAGCTGCATGCATCTCTCAGCAGCCTAAAAATATTTTTTCACAAGCTGCATCCATTCCTGCATCTGGCGAGTAGTACAAGCGCCAACATTGCAGCCAGCCTGGCGGCGATGCGCCCTAATGAATTCAAACAAGCAATTCTTACTGAGGATACATCATGACCAACCCGCAATTCACCAAGCTCGTACTCGTTTCCTCGATCGCCCTCGCCCTGGCCGCCTGCGGCAGCAGCAGCAACGATCACGCCGCGCCGCCGGTCACCACCCCTCCTCCTCCGCCGGCCGCCACGGTCGGCGACGTGGTCGCCCTGACCGCCAGCAACCGCCTGGTCTCGTTCGACCGCGCCACGCCGGGCACCATCCGCAGCAACGTGCTGGTGACGGGCCTGCAGAGCGGCGAGAACCTGGTCGGCATCGATGTGCGGCCGGCGGATGGCATGCTGTACGGCGTCGGCTCGACCGGCCGCCTGTACACGCTGGACGCCGCGACCGGCGCCGCCACCAACAAGTCGCGCCTCGTCGCCGACGCCGCCGACACCACGGAACCGTTCACCGCGCTGGCCGGCGCCAGCTTCGGCGTCGACTTCAACCCGATGGCCGACCGCCTGCGCATCGTCAGCAATACCGGCCAGAGCCTGCGCATCAATGTCGACAGCGGCGCCACGACCACCGACGGCAGCATCAACGGCGGCGCGGCCAACACCGCGATCTCGGCCTCGGCGTATACCAACTCGTTCGCCGGCACCGGTTCGACCACGCTGTACGGCATCGACAGCGCCAATTCGACCTTGTACACCCAGAACCCGCCGAACGACGGCACCCTGGCCAAGCCGGTGCCGCTGGGCGTCGCCATCGGCGCGGCGAACGGATTCGACATCGATGCGCGCACGAATATGGGGTATATGGTCGCCACCGTCGGCGGCGCGCGCAACCTGTATGGCGTGAACCTGGCTGCCACCAGCGCTCCGGCCACCCTGATCGGCGCGCTCGGCGTGACCGAAGACATCCGCGGCATCGCGCTGCGCGGCGCCGCGGCGCCGGTCGTGCTGGGTCTCTCGGACGACAATCGCCTGCTGGGCTTCAAGATCGCTTCGCCCAACACCATCGACACCAATGTCGCCATCACCGGCCTGGCCGGGGGCGAAACCCTGGCCGGCATCGACGTGCGGCCGAAGGACGGCATGCTGTACGGCCTCACCTCGACCGCGCGCCTGGTCACGATCGACCCGGCGACCGGCGCCGCCACCGTCAAGGCGACGCTCAGCGCCGACGCCGCCGACACGACCGCGCCCTACACCGCCATGCAGGGCACGACGTTCGCGGTCGACTTCAACCCGGCCGCCGACCGCCTGCGCGTGATCAGCGACAGCGGCCAGAGCCTGCGCATCAACGTCGACACCGGCGTCACCACCACCGACGGCAACATCAACCGCGCCGGCGTGGCTCCGCGCGTCGTGGCCGCCGCCTACACCAACAGCATCCCGAACGCGGCCTCGACCCAGCTGTTCGACGTCGATGGCGCGAGTTCGGTGCTGGCGCTGCAGAATCCGCCGAACGACGGCACGCTGGTCGACGTGGGGCCGCTGGGCGTGACGGTGGCGGGCGCCGCCGCCATGGACATCGGTGGCGGCGAGAATGGCCTGGTGCTGGCGGCGCTGCGCACCACGGCCGGCGGCCCGAGCTCGCTGTACCGCGTCAATCTGACGACCGGCGCGGCAACCCCGGTCAACGGCGCGGCATCGCCCGCGACGTCGGTGATCGGCAGCGGCACGCCAGGCGTGCGCGATATCGCGATCTGGCTGCGCTGATGATCCAGGCGGCAGCATGCGCTCTGCCGCCTAGATCCTGACCGCGCGCCCGATGTAGAGAATGGGCCCGGTCGGACGGCCGATCGGTGATCCGGCGGCCGGTTCCAACGTGATCTCGAACAGCTGGTTCGGCACCACCTTCGGCAGCTTGGCGAGCTTGACCTCGACCGTCTCGCCCGGCTTGACCAGGCCCAGCGAGACCGGACCTTCCCAGTCGTCGGCCTTGGTCCACAGCTGCAGCGCGCGATCCGCGGGCACCTCGGTCGTGACCAGCGGTTCCAGGCGCAGCGTGTCGTCGGCCACCAGCTCCAGCACCCAGCCCGGCCCCGCGTTCTGCGGCGCCGCCAGCACCACCATATAGCGCGGTTGCGCGACCTCGAACTGGCGCAGGCCGACCACGGCCGCCATGATCGCGGCGGCCGCGAAGCCGCCGGCGGCCAGGGCGCGCCACAGGCCCAGGCGTTCCCACCAGCCCGGACCCGCGGCCGCGGGTGCGGCCACCGGCCCCAGGCTGCGCTCGATGCGCGGCCACAGTGCGCTTGGCGGCGCCACCGGCTCGACCAGCGCGTTCAAGGGCGACAGCCGTTCTTCCCAATAGGCGACGGCGGCGCGCAGGGTGGCGTCGTTCGGCAGCATGGCATCCACCGCGCGACGCCGTTCGCGCGACAACGTGCCCAGTACGTATTCGCCGGCCAGCTCGTAGGGGTCGTGGATCGGGTTCATACCATGCACTCCCGCAGCGCGCTCAGGCCACGCTTGATCCAGGCCTTCACCGTCCCCAGCGGCGACTTGAGGCGCTCGGCGATCTCGCTGTGCGAGAAACCGTCGACGTAGGCGTGCAGGATGCTGTTGCGCTTGGCGACGTCGAGCCGGTTCAGGCAGTCGTGCAGGCGCCCCATGTCCTGGCGCAGTTCGAAGGCGTCCTGCATGCCGGGATCGAAGGCATCGGTGCCCAAGGCATCGAGCGCTTCCTCCTCGACGTTGATTTCACGGGCGCCGTCGCGCACCGCGTCCAGCGCCGCGTGGCGAACCACGGTGTACATCCAGCCGCGGCCCGAACCGCGGGTGGCGTCGAAGCCGGCGGCGCGGGTCCAGATGCTCACGAAGGCATCGTGCAGCACGTCCTCGGCCGCCTGGCGCTCGCGCACGATGCGCAGGGCGACGCCCAGCAGGCGCGGGCTTTCCCGGTCATACAGGCGGCGCAGGGCTTGCCGGTCGCCGCGCGCGCAGGCGGCGAGGTGCGCTTCATAGTCGAAGTGGTCGGATGCAGTCGTCATGACGGGCCGTTCGGGGTGGATGGTCCGGGATCTGCCGGCTCCCGATGAGCGGCAATTATAGTTGGGCAGGCGAAAGTGGCTTGCACGCTTGCGCGTCAGTGGATGCCCACCGCCCCGCCGTCGCCCTGGCGCTGGCGGTCGAGCGCCTGGCCGACGCTGATCGCCAGCTCGGCCAGCTGGAAGGGTTTGCGCAGCACCACGCCATCGCCGATCACCTGCTCGATCGCCTTCATGTCGGCGTAGCCGGTGGCGATGATCGTCGGCAGGCCGGGGAACATCGCGCGCGTGCGCTGCACCAGTTCGGCGCCGGTCATGCCCGGCATCAGGTAGTCGGTGATGAGCAGGTCGGGCCGCTCGTCGTGCAGCGCACACAGGCCCGACTCGCCGTCTGGCGCCTGGCGCACCACATGGCCGAGCGCTTCGAGCGAGGACACCATCGACTCGCGCACGAAATCGTCGTCCTCGACGATCAGGATGCGCGCCGCCTGCCTGACGGCCGGCATGCGCGCCGGCAACGCCGGCTCGGCGTCTTCCTGGCCGTCCGCCGTGCGCAGCCAGATTTCCACCGTGGTGCCGACGCCCGGCTCGCTGAGGATGCGCGCGGCGCCGCCCGACTGCTGCGCCATGCCGTACACCTGGCTCAGGCCCAGGCCGGTGCCCTTCACGCCCTTGGTCGTGAAGAAGGGTTCGAACACCTTGGCCACCAGGTCGGGCGCCATGCCTTCGCCGCTGTCGGTGACGGCGATGCGCACGTAGTCGCCCGGCGGCAGGAAGCCCGGCGGCGGCTCGCCAAAGGAGGCCACGAACACCAGTTCGCCGCCATCCTGCATCGCGTCGCGCGCATTGATGGCCAGGTTCAGGAGCGCCATCTCCATCTGGTTGGCGTCGGCCAGCACCGGCGGGCAATCGGCGTCGACCTCGAAGCGCAGCCCGATGCGCGAACCGAGCGACGTGGTGACCAGCTCGCGCACGCCGTCGAACAGGTCGCCGATATCGGTCTCGCGCAGGTCCAGGCTCTGGTTGCGGGCGAAGGCCAGCAGCTGGCGCGTGAGCTTGCCGCCGCGCTGGCAGGCCTTGCGCGCGATCTCGGCGCGGCCCTTCGCCACCTCGTCCTTCGACATCAGGAGGATCAGGTCCATGCTGCCCTGGACCACGTTGAGCAGGTTGTTGAAGTCGTGGGCGATGCCGCCGGTCAGGCGTCCCACCGCTTCCATCTTCTGGTATTGCGCCATGGCCTGCTGCACCCGTTCGCGCTCGATGATCTCGTTCATCAGGCGGTCGTTGGCCTGGGCCAGGGCGCGGGTGCGCTCCTCGATGCGCGACTCCAGCGTTTCGTTCAGCGCCACCAGTTGCTGGCGGCTTTGCTGCAGGCTGGCGGCGGTGCGCTCGCGATCGGCCAGCATGTCGCGCGCCTGGTACTGGCGCCGACGCGCGCGCAGCGCCGAGACGGTAGCGCTGCGCAGGGTCTGGACGTTGAGCGGACGCTCGAGCAGGATCACGTTGCCCAGGTCGGCCAGGCGGGCGCGCGCCGCCCCCTGCTGCAGTCCGATCGTCTTGCCAAGCAATACGACGAAGGGGAAGTCGGACCACGGCTCCTGGCGCCCCAGCCAGGCATGCAACGCCGCGACGTCGACGCCGTGCAGGGCTTCCTCGGCCAGGATGGCGGCGCCCGCCCCCTCGCCAATGGCGCTCGCCAGGACGCCGAAATCGGTGGCGACCTCGCATCCGAGCCCGTCGCGCTCCAGCACCGAGGCCATGACCTCGGCATCGCGCCCGAGGGGCGCGAAGATCAGTATCCGTTCTTCGTGCGGGCTATTCCGGTGCATGCCCGCCCTGCGCCATCATCGGCGTTTCCCCGCGATAGGTAGGCATGCCCGACAGGACGCCTTCGAACCCCGCCAGCGCCGCGCCGATCTGCACCCCGCCCTCGCCCAGCAGCAGCTCGTGGATGGTCGTGGCATGCTCGGTGGTGCGGCTCTTGATCACGCTGATCGCGCGCCGTACCTTGCCGCCCGCCTCGAAGAAGCGCAGCAGCACCGTGCTGTCGCTCAGGTAGCTCAGGTCGACGTCGGTGCGCGCATCGGCCATCAGGCCATGCTGGCCGAGGATCATCACCGTGGTCACGCCCTGCTGGTTCAGGTAGGACAAGAGTTCGTGCATCTGCAGGATCAGGAAGTGCTCGCCCGGCATCGCCTGCAGATAGGCATTCAGGCTGTCGATGACGATGAAGCGGCTGCGGCGCCGGTCGACCGCGTCGCGCAGCTTCTGGGCGAATTCGCCGGGCGACAGCTCGGCCGGATCGAAGTGGTCGATGGTGAGCTGGCCATTGTCGAGATAGGGACGCAGGTCGAGGCCGAGCTGGGTGCTACGGGCGAAGAAGGTGCCGAGCCCCTCGTCGAACAGGTAGTACGAAGCCTTCTCGCCGCGCTGCAGCGCCGACAGCAGGCAGCGCGTCGACACCGTCGTCTTGCCGATGCCGGACGGCCCCACCAGCAGGGTATTCGTGCCGCGCACCAGCCCGCCGCCGAGCAGCGCATCGAGGCCGTCGGACCCGCTCGAGCCGATCTGTGGCGAGAAATCGCGCACGTGCTCGGAGGCGACCAGGCGCGGGTACATGACGATGCCGCCGGTATCGAGCGTGTAATCGTGGAAGCCGCCGCGAAAGCGGATGCCGCGCATCTTGAGGACGTTGACCCGGCGCCGCTCCTTGCCGTAATCCCTCGTGATCTGCTCCAGGCTGATGACGCCATGGGCCAGGCTGTGCAGGTGCTGGTCGGATTCGGCGGTCTTGTCGTCCAGCAGCAGCACGGTGCAATCGCGCGCCGAGAAGAACTGCTTGAGCGCCAGGATCTGGCGCCGGTAGCGCAGGGGATTCTGGGCCAGCAGGCGCACTTCGGACAGGCTGTCGAACACCACCCGCTGTGGACGCATCTCATCGACACGGTTCATCACCTTGCGCGTCGTCTCGCCGAGTTCGATCTCGGAGGGGTGGAACACCGACTGCTGCGAATCCGGGTCGAGATCGTCGTCGCCTGCGAGCTCGACGATGTCCAGCTTGCGCAGGTCCCAGCCATGGCTGTGGCCGACCGCGACCAGTTCGTCGGTGGTCTCGGACAGGGTGATGTACATCCCGCTCTCGCCACGAGCGACGCCGTCGAGCAGGAATTGCAGACCGAGGGTGGTCTTGCCGGCGCCAGGCGAACCTTCGACCAGGTACAGGCGTTGCGGCGTCAGGCCGCCACCCAGAATGTCGTCGAGACCGGGAATGCCGGTTGATGTGCGGTCGCTCATGAAATGCAGCCCTGGCTGTAGGCCGGTTCGCGCGCATCCGCGCCTGCGCACGAGGGACGGAACGGGGATGGCCTGGGATGGAAGCGTCGCGTGCGGTGCAGCCGCGGCGCAACGGATATTGCTGGGATTATAGCTCCATCAAGGCTGGGCCGGGACAGCACGGTGCCAACCGTGCTACACTATCGGTTGTGCGGCATCGATCAAGCCTCTTGCACTTAACGCTTTGGGCTGGCGACACGAGATTGCCTCTGGTAATTACTGATTCCGTCCCCATATCGTGTTCCTGCGGACGACTACTGCGCCAGCAGCGCAGTCCTGAAGCGCGACGCGGAACGCGGGCCGTCGCACCCAACGAAGTAACCGTCATACCTGACATCGAATTGAAGCCGGCCGCGCGTGCGGGCTTTTTCATTCCCCGGCATGGCGTCTGCGCCGCGCCGCCACGGTCACCTTACACAGCCCGCTTGCGTGGGCCGCCTCACCCGCCTGCCCCGGCGCCTTCGCGCCAGGCCGGCCAGATATACTCGTATTCAAACTAACAGGAGCCCCATCATGGCAAAAGAAGAACTCATCGAAATGAATGGCGTCGTCGCTGAGGTGCTGCCCGATTCGCGTTATCGCGTCGATTGCGAAAACGGCCACAAGCTGATCGCCTACACCTCGGGCAAGATGCGCAAGAACCACATCCGCATCATCGCCGGCGACCAGGTCAGCCTGGAACTGTCGCCCTACGACCTGAGCAAGGGCCGCATCACCTTCCGTCACCTCGGCAAGACCGGCAGCGGTCCGCGCCCGCCAGTGAACCGCGCGGCGCGCCGCTGATCGGTACGGCTCATCGCCAAGCAACGCCACGCACAGCGTGGCGTTTTTTATTGGCGCGCACTTTCATGAACAGGCCGGCAGACCGTCTTCGCAGCAGCTTATCATCGCGGGACGCGTGGATGCCAACCGAGCCATCCGCCCCTGACGGGAGTGATGCAACGGGTGTGGCGAGACGCAAATGCGGCAACGACGCAGTGCTGAAACCACCGCGAACGCCGTCGCGCGCGGCCTGAACATCCTGGCCGTGCGTGATGCCCCCCAGGCGCAGCGATATATGGATTACAAGAACCTGTGGCGCGACAAAAAAGTGCGCCACAATGTAAGAAAATTGGTCACATATTAAGAAGTTTTGACACGATGGCAGCGGTTGCCAGAGCGGCTTCAGTTGCTTGTCCTGGCAGCAACAACTGCTTACACTGAGCCATTCTGGACGTCCGCTATCGAACGAGACCGGCCAGAAGCGGACTTTGGTGACCGCGCCTGGACTTCAACGTTTGCGACAGAAGAATGCTTACAAAAGGAAAACAGGGAATGAACGACCTACGCAATGGACTGTACGGCACGGTATTGGTGTTGGCGGCAGCAGCGCTGGGCGGCTGCGCCTCCTCGGCCGCCATGACGGGCGAGCCAGGGGTACACATGGGGGACAGCTATGAAAAAGTGCTCGCCGTGGTCAGCCGCGACAATACCGTGACCAAAAAGGTTGATGGCCAAGGCTTCCGGGCGGAGGGTTACTCGACAATGTTCAAGGATTGTCGGGCCAAGTACTTCCTGTTCCAAGGTGCCGATGGTTTGCAGGGCGTGAAATATGAGCCAGCGCCGCACCTGTCGGTTAGCCAGAACTGCCGCCGGCCTTGACTTCCCCCTGCGATGAATTTCCGCTGTCGGCCAGAAACGGACGTTCATTAATGTGTCTCATCCCTACGGTACTGCGTTGACTGCCTCGACTATCTGCCCTGTTTGCTCATGTTTAGTTGAACGCTCGGTTCACGGCGGGTGGACCAATGTTTTGGCTGCGGCTGGGAGTCCAATGGTACTTGCTCCCCTACAATGAAAGACATGTCGCGTTCTTCGGCCATGTCCGTGTGCGTTCGGTGGGGAGGCCGCGAAATGGCACCGAGCGCTTTGAAGGTTTTACGCGAGCTTTCACCAGCAGCTAAGAACATGCCACTCGCTGAGCTTGCCAAAATGATAGTGAGTGGTAGATCGTTTGAATTAGGCCTAGTCATTGAGTGCAGACTGGGAGCTACGCTACAGGCGCTGGCGGATGTAGGGTACTTGGTGACCCAAGAACCCCTCCCTTAATAAAACTGGACAGCAAGTCGACACCACGTCCGCTTTGGGTCGGATCTGGTCCTTCGTGACAGTCTGCGATTTTTCGCCCGTGGCGGAATGCTATGCACAGCTGAACGGCCGCGTTCGGCAAGAAGCGGCTTTTCGCCACGATTCCAGGATTTTTCGATATGGCAAAATGCTATGCTGGATCAACCGGCCGCGGTCGGTCAGAGGCGGGCATTCTCATTATGGAGCCAGGATGGTGTACTTATTGCATGAGGTTTGGGAAGAGCCGGATGAGAGTGGACAGATGCTTCAAGCGTTGTGCTTGGCTGGGCCTGACGGAGACGCATTTAGGGCGACGCTTAGCGAGAGCGCTCTCCTCGTCGCGACATTCGAGGCTAATTCCCACGTCGAAGCAATGACGAAATACTATTCAATATACGGCCGTGGTGAATATGTCACGGCACATCCGATCGACCACGATCCGTATCCCAACAAATAGCGAGTACCTTAACAGACTTGAGTGTATGGATGCCAGCTAGGGCCCCGTCAACGTCCGCAATGGGTCGGAAGCGGACGCCACAGTAGGTCCGCAATCGGCCAAAAGCGGACGTTCCCGATCCGTTATCAACGGTGGCATTATCCCGGTCGTCCCAGCCTACCTTTTTAAAGACTTCTAATGTCGCGATACAGCCCACAATACGTTGCTCAGCTATTCGCATAGCACGACTATAGCGCGTTGGTCGACCTTCAGGGAATCGCGCTCGGTTGGGATCGATTTGATGCCACGAACCCGTCCTTTGGTTGGCCGCAGCCGATCTTTGCAGTGTTTGAAATCCTTACTTGGTTGGCCTAAGCAGACCGGTCAGGCGTGTGGACGTACTACGAAGCGACACCGGTTCCGCGTCAGGATCGCGTCGTGGCTGCGCTCGAAGCACTGCAAGCAGACGAACTTCGACATCAATACTCCTACGGGAGGGATCATTGGAGGATTGCCGAGGCAATCGATCAGCTAGATAACTGGCTCAGCGAAAACGAGCGATCAACGATCGGATGGGCGTTTTCCGTTTTAGGCACGCACCCAGATGAGTTGGCTTTAGTCTGCTCTTGAGCCTCACGTCTGAATCAGCTATGTCTGCTTAGGGTCAATAGCGGACTCTCGCGCACTCAACGCGCTGTCCAAACTGTGGCAGACTTTATTGTTGCAAGCGAACGATGCAAGACCGTTCGCCAGGTTATTGTGGCAACCATTATTTGCAAGAACAACATGCCAGAATCGGCCCGCCTCATAGGGGGCTTGTGGCACCTTTATGGTTAGTCCACAGAACGTCCCTTCGTCCGTGATCGAGCGCGTCCTGCGGAGTCCGGATGCGTGCCGCCTGCTGACGCCGGAACAGCAGGTATCCGCGGCGATCCTGCCGCTGCCGCGCAACGGCCGGTTTCCGGATTGAGCGGAGCCCCTCAGCGCACCGGCACCGGCGCCAAGGTGCGCAGGCGCAGCGCGATCAGCAGGCCGATGCCGAGGATCGCACCCAGCAGCGCCACCACTCCGGGCCAGGCCCAGTGCTCGTATACATAGCCGGTGAACCACCCCACCACGCTCGAGCCGAGATAGTAAAAGAACAGGTAGATGCCCGAGGCCAGCGCCTGCGGCGGCTGGGCGCGCCGTCCGACCCAGCTGCTGGCTACCGAATGGGCGGCGAAGAAGCCGAACGTTGCCAGGCCCACGCCCAGCACCACTGCGACCACCGAATCGACCAGGGTCACCAGCAGGCCGGCGATCATCACTCCCATCAGCAGCCACAGCACGTTGCGCCGGCCCAGGCGGTCGGCCAGCTTGCCGGCCCACATCGAGCTATAGACGCCCAGCAGGTAGAGCAGCGACAGCAGGCCGACCGCGCTCTGGCGCAGCCCGAACGGCGGCGCCAGCAGGCGGTAGCCGATATAGTTGTACAGGCTGACGAACGCCCCCATCAGCAGGAACGGCAGCGCGAACAGCCACGGCAGGCCGGGGTCGCGCAAATGGATGCGCAGGCCGTCGACGAAGCCGCGGCCGCGCGCCGGCAGCGCGCCGCCATGGCGCGATGGCGGCAGGCTGCGCGAGAATTCCCAGGCGGCGTACAGCCCGGCCGCGCCGAGCAGGCCGACCGCCACGCGCCAGGACGCGACATCGCTGATGAAGGCCGAGATCACCCGCCCGCTCATGCCGCCGAAGGCGCTGCCGCTGATGTACATGCCCATCGACAGGCCGAGCGAGGTCGGCTCGATCTCGTCGCTCAGGTAGGCCATGGCCACGGCCGGCAAGCCGCCCAGCATCAGGCCCATCAGGCCGCGCACGGCGACCAGCTGCGTGTAGCTGGCGGCGAAGGCGCAGGCCAGGGTCAGCACCGCGCCGCTGATCATCGAGGCCACCATCACCGTCTTGCGGCCGAAGCGCTCGGCCACGCTGGAAGAACCCAGCAGCGCCAGCGCCAGGGTGGCGGTGGACACCGACAGCACCAGGCTGCTCTGGGCCGGCGACAGCCGGAAGTCATGGCCCAGCAGCGGCATCAGCGGCTGGACGCAGTACAGCAGGGCGAAGATGGAAAAACCCCCGAACGCCATCGCGCGGTTGATGCGCCGGAAGGCCTGGCTGCCGGCGGCGATGCGTGCGCCGGGGGTGCTCATGCAGGCGTGCTCAAGGATATTCCGGATCCACTTCGGAGCCGGCGTAGTTCTCCAGCTCGGTCATCAGCTGGGCGATCGTGGCTTTCGTGCCGATCTGCTCCAGCACCGTGCAATGCTTGCGGTAGATGTCGATGCGCTCGGCGACGACGGCCTGGTGGGCCGGCGGGATGCGCGCCAGGAACTCGGCCCAGCCCTGCTCGAAGTCCGGCTGGTGCTTGCGCACCGCCTTCACGAAGCGCTCGAACTCGCTCTGGCCGGTGCGCGCCGTGATGCGCGCGCCGCCCTCGACGGCAAAGATGATGGCCAGCGCGATCACGCCCTCCGAGTTCAGGTCCGGATCCTTGACCGGGCCCTCGTAGTGGTTCTTGCGCAGCCACTCGGCGGCCTTGACGGTCGCCTGGACCTGCTGGCGCTGCTGGACCTGGCCCAGGAAGCGCTCGTAGCCCGACCACGATTCGCCCGGATCGGCGGTGCAGATGTCGACGAACAGCTCCTTCAGGCGCCGCTGGGCGTACACCGGATCGTTGTCGTACTCGCTCACCAGGCTGTCCTCGGGCAGCGCGGCCAGCTCGCGGATCATGCGGAAGCCCGCCTGGAAGGCGTGTTCGGCGCCCTCCCCCACCAGGATGTCGAGCGCGTCCAGGTCGCCCTCGTCGGCGCTCTCGATCAGGTATTCGAGTCCCAGGGACACGCCGCCCACGGTCAGCAGCAGCGCGCGCGCGATGCCTTCGGCGGTGCGGTCGTTGGTGAACTTCTCGGCCACCATGGCGGTGATCCCGGACAGCTCGTCGGCCAGGATCGCCGCTTCGTCCGGCGTGGCTTCGCCCGGCAGCAGCCTGATCGCGCGGATCAGGCGCGGCGGTTGTTCGATGACGATGGCTGGCAACATAGGAACAGCGGCTCCCGTCACGAGAAGATGTCCGTGCCCATGCTGCGGCGCGGGCTGCGGCGCGGCATGCTGCGCACCGACGGCACCTGCTTGCGCAGGCGCAGCAGGAGGTCGCGGGTCGAGCGCTGCATGAATTCGGACTCTTCGTCCGGATCGTCGGGCAGCTCGATCTCGGCCATCTCGGCGCTGTGGCGGAATTCGGGGAACAGCTCGAGCAGCGAACGCTCCCAGCCGTCTTCGGTGGCCTTGGCCAGGTCGACCGCCAGCGGCACGATGTCGCTGTCGGCGCTGGTCTGGCCGCTGACGTAGCGGCCTTTCGACAGGATCTCGCCCGCCACCTCCAGGATTTCCTTCGGCGCCAGCGACCACAGAATGGCGAACACGGTCGCGCCATGGTCGGTGCTCGACGCCGCTTCGAGCAGCTCGTTGCGGCGCTCTTCGTCGTCCTGGGCGTAGACCACGCCGTGCACGTGGTTGAACAGGTTCTCGGCGATGCGCTCGGGATCGTCCTCGATCAGGTTGTCGGGCCAGGTGGCGGCGATGAAGGCCAGGCTGTCGGCCCAGGCCTTGGGCGGCACCAGCATGGTGGCAAGCGAGGTCTTGGCGCCGTCGAAGCCCGACAGGTGCAGGGCAGTGACTTGCGGCGGCAGCTCGGTCAGGACCTGGGCCACGGCGTAGTCGCCGTGCTCGTCGGCGGCCTTGGAGAACACCTCTTCGGCGTGCTCCAGCGAGCCGGCCAGCACCAGTTCACCGACCTGGCTGACCAGGGCCGGCAGGTTGGACGCATTTTTATCCATGGTGTCATCGCTCATCGCGCTCTCCTTCATCGAACAGCTGGGTGAAGTCGTCGGTGGCCGGGCCGTCTTCCTCGTCGCCATCGTCGCCATCGTCGTCGCGGCCCAGCTGCTCGAGCGACTGGTCCTCGTCGTCCCAGCGGTTCTGGTTCTTGAACAGGAACGCGGTGATGATGGCCTGGCGCGCCAGTTCCGGGTAGTTGGCGGTCATGCCCTCGTACATGGCGCGGCCGTCGTCGCCGCTGCACTCCGCCATGGCGAACACGCGCGCAGGGTCGCCGTCGGCGTAGTCGGCCGCTTCGCGCATCAGGCCCTTCGGATCCAGGAAGCGGATCTTGTCGACCAGGGCGAACGCCATCATGTTGACGTCGTCGATGCCGCCGCCGTCGGCGTATTCGGACACCAGCGCGCCGACCATCATGTCGTAGTTCTTGCGGTTGGGCGGGTCGCCCAGGGTGCCCTCGATCTGGCCTTCCAGCTCACGCGACTGGAAGGAGAATTCGGGATGTACGTTCTTCATGTTCTATCCTGTTGATGGGACGCGGCGGCTCCGGCCGCATCCAGTGTTGCCGTAGTGCCGGGTCAGTTCGCCGGCAGGTTCACGCCATTGAGCGCGAACAGCGAGCGCCACAGCTCGAAAGCCTCGGCCTCGGCGTCCAGCACGATGCGGTGGTTCACGCTCTGGTTGTATTCCTCGCGTTTGGCGCGGTCCGAGAGGATCTCGTAGGCCTTGGTGACGGCCTTGAAACGCGCTTCCGCGCCGGGCGCACTGTTGCGGTCCGGGTGGTAGCGCATGGCCAGCGAGCGGTAGACTTTCTTGATCTCGTCGTCGCTGGCGTTCGGCGCGACGCCGAGGATCGCATATAAATTTTCCAACAGAAACTCTCCCGGCAACTATCTTAAATTACGGTAAACAGAGATTATCCTATAGAAAACGCCGGCCGTGGCGCGAGCCCTGGCGTCCAGCGCGCAACATGGGCAACGTCACGGGCAACCTCAGCCGCCTCCGGGTACGGTAAAATGCCCCCCAACTTACCCTTCCAGAACTATTTCATGAGCAACGACAAGAATACCCCGGCGTCGGGCAATGCACCGTCGTCGAACTTCGTCCGTGCGATCGTCGAATCCGACCTGGCCGCTGGCACCCACCAGCGCGATGGCCTGCCGCCGGTCATCACCCGCTTTCCGCCGGAGCCGAACGGCTACCTGCACATCGGCCATGCCAAATCGATCTGCCTGAACTTCGGCCTGGCGCGCGACTACGCGGGCCTGTGCCACCTGCGCTTCGACGACACCAATCCCGAGAAGGAAGACCAGGAATACGTCGACACCATCATGGACAGCGTCAAGTGGCTCGGCTTCTCGTGGGAACGCGATGGCCAGGAACACCTGTACTACGCCAGCGACTATTTCGAGCAGCTGTACAAGATGGCCGAGTACCTGATCGAGAAGGGCTACGCCTACGTCGACAGCCAGAGCGCCGAGGACATGGCGAAGAACCGCGGCAACTTCGGCACGCCCGGCACCAACTCGCCGTTCCGCGACCGCCCGGCCGCGGAATCGCTGCAGCTGTTCCGCGACATGCGGGCCGGCAAGTACAAGGACGGCGAGCACATCCTGCGCGCCAAGATGAGCGAGGATGCGATGGCGTCCCCGGTCATGACCAACCGCGACCCGGCCCTGTACCGCATCCGCCATGCGCACCACCACCGCACGGGCGACGCCTGGTGCATCTACCCGATGTACGACTATACGCACCCGATCTCGGATGCGATCGAGAACATCACGCACTCGCTGTGCACCCTGGAATTCCAGGACCATCGACCGTTCTACGACTGGCTGGTCGAGACCCTGGCCGAAGGCGGCTTCTTCAAGAAGCCGGTGCCGCGCCAGTACGAGTTCGCACGGCTGAACCTGACGTACGTTGTCACCTCCAAGCGCAAACTCCGCGCGCTGGTCGACGACGGCACCGTGACCGGCTGGGACGACCCGCGCATGCCCACCATCGTCGGCCTGCGCCGCCGCGGCTACACGCCGGAATCGATCCAGCTGTTCTGCGAGCGCATCGGCGTCTCGAAGGCCGACGGCTGGATCGACATGGGCACGCTGGAAGGCGCGCTGCGCGACGACCTGGATCCGAAGGCGCCGCGCGCCATCGCCGTGCTGCGTCCCTTGAAGCTGATCGTCGATAACTTCCCGGAAGGCGAGTCGGTGGAATGCTCGTCGCCGGTCCATCCGCACCATCCGGAACTGGGCAAGCGCACCTTCCCGTTCACGCGCGAGCTGTGGATCGAGCAGGAAGACTTCATGGAAACCCCGACCAAGGGTTACTTCCGCTTCACCCCACCGGTGGGCGACCAGCCGGGCAGCCGCGTGCGCCTGAAGTACGGCTATGTGGTCGAGTGCACCGGCTACGACAAGGATGCCGACGGTAACGTGACCGCCGTGCACGTGAAGTACTTCGAGGATTCGAAGTCGGGCACGCCGGGCGCCGACAACTACAAGGTCAAGGGCAATATCACCTGGGTCAGCGCGGCGGGCGCCCTCGAAGCCGAGGTGCGCCTGTACGACCGCCTGTTCCTCGATCCGCAGCCCGACGCCGGCGGCAAGGACTTCAAGTCGGTGCTCAATCCGAACGCCCTGGAGACCGTGACCGCCTACCTCGAGCCGGGCATGAAGGATGCGGTGGCCGACCAGCGCTTCCAGTTCGAGCGCCATGGTTATTTCGTCGCCGACCGCGTCGACTCCAAGCCGGGCAAGCCGGTGTTCAACCGCGTGACGACGCTGAAGGATAGCTGGGGCAAGTAAGCTTCCAGTCTGTTGCCGTTCCGAAGAATCCCGCCCCGGCATTGCCGCGGCGGGATTTTTTTCTTGCCGGGCCTGCTCCAGCAAGGTGGCTTCGAGCTGCATCATTCGTGCGCGCCGTCGTCGCCTGATCCTCCTCACGCCACGCCGCGGATCGCGCCGCGATCATGGAAGTCCCGACATGCACCCACCCAAGCGGAGGCGATATGCACGTAAGTTTCCACACCGTCCTGTCTTGTCTACTATGCCTGCTCGCACCCGGGTTGATCGGCGCCGCGTCCGCCCAGGGCGCGCCCGGCCAGGTCGACGGCAAGAAGCCGCACCATCCCGCGCCCGCCAAGACCACCTACCGCGTCATCAACCTCGCCGCAGGCGAAGTCATCTCGGCCTCGATCAATGCCAGCGGCCAGGTCGCCTATTCGCTGACGACCGATATCTTCAACGAGCCCATCAACGCCTATTTCTACAATGGCGTCAGCTCGCAGAACATCGGCAGCCTTACCGGTCCCGGCAATTTTGCCCGCGCCACCGGGCTCACCAGTTCCGGCCAGGTGGTCGGGGTCTCCCTCAATGCCGCCGACGACATCCGCACCTTCACCTGGAACGCCGCGGACGGCATGACCGACATCGGCACCCTGCCCGGGGCCGACGAAGCCCTCGAGCCGGTCATCAACAACAAGGGCGTGATCACGGCCATCGCCCACAACACCGCCACCAGCTTCAACCGCGCCTTCCGCTGGAGCGCCCTGGGTGGCATCACCGACCTCGGCGTACTGGCGCCGGGACCGGCCGAGTCGTCGTATGCCCGCGCGATCAACGACGCAGGCATCATCGTCGGCGACTCCTGGGCCTTCGGCAGCGACTACCATGCCTTTCTCTGGACCTTCGGCACCGGCATGATCGACATCCACACCAATGCCAGCAACGACTCGACCCCGGTCGGCATCAGCGCCATCGGCCATGTGGCCGGCAACTACCACGTCGACGGCGAGCTCTGGCGCGGCTACGTCTGGACCTTCGGCAGCGGCATGGTGGACCTCGCCCCGCCCGCCGTGCGCACCGAGGCCTTCGGCATGACTTCCGGCGGACGCATCACCGGCCAGATCGGCGACCCTTTCATCGGTTCGCGCGCCATGACCTGGACCCAGGGTGGCGGCCTGGTCGACCTGGGCACGCTCGGCGGCGCCATCTCGTCCGGGCGCGGCGCCAACAACAAGGGGCAAGTGGTCGGCGGCGCCCAGACCGGCGCCGGCCCGGTCCATGCCTATGTCTGGACCGCCAGGGAAGGCATGGTCGACCTGAACACGCGCCTGAAGCACGCACCGCCCGGCATCGTGCTCGAAAGCGCGCTGGGTATCGCCGACAACGGCTACATCGTCGCCGTGGGCAATACCGGCCTGGTGCTGCTCAAGCCCGTGAGCAAGTCGCCCTGCGGCTGCCCGCATAGCGTGGGCCCGGTCATGGCGAGCGGGATGGTGGCGGTGGGCGCGCCGCTGACGGCGTCGGTCGGCGTCGCCGGCGACCGTCCGGCCGCGCGCTATGGCATCACCTGGCACTGGGGCGACGGCAATGCCACGCGGACGGCGAGCACGCCGGCCGCGAGCGGCGCCGCCAGCGCCGGCGCTACCCACAGCTATACCCGTCCCGGCATCTATACGGTGACGGCGAAGGTCGTCGACGGCAACGGCGCCAGCGTGGACGTCAGCCGCCAGATCGTCGCCTACCAGCCGGGCAAGGGGATGGCGGCCGGCGCCGGCGCCTTCATCTCGCCGCTGGCGGCCAGCAAGGGGCCCCTTCGCCATACGGGCAAGGCGAGCTTCAGCTTCATCGCGCCGGCGGTCGATGCCCAGCCGGCAAGCACGGCGGCGTTCCCGCAAGCGACGCCGGGCGCGCTGCACTTCGATGCCGGCGACCTCGATTTCGTGAGCAAGGACGTCAGGCGGGTCGCAACGCAGGGCGCCCAGGGCCGGTTCGAAGGCAGCGGCGCCCTCAATGGTGAAGGAGGCTACCGGTTCACGCTGGCCGCGACCGCATCGCATGCCGCCGGCGGCGAACCGGGCCGTATCACGCTCAGGATCTGGCATCTCGACCGGGCCACGGGCAAGAAAGTGGTCGCCTACGATAACAGTGAGGCCGGCGACGGGCCCACCCGCGCGGCACTGGCCGGCGCGACCGGCCGCGACGCTGGCTCTTTGGGCGGCGCCGGCAGCGCCCTGTCCGAAGGCAGCATCGCCTTGCACTAGCGTCACGAAGCATGGGCAAAGGTGACGCTCATCGCGCCGCCCTTGTAACAAGGAGGTCATGCAAGAATGCAATCATGCCGGCCATCCTTCCGACCGGAGACTTGCATGACCCGTTTACGTTTCACCGGCGCCGCCTCCTGCGCCGCCGCGCTTTCACTGGCCCTGCTGGCCGGCTGCAGCCCCAGCGATCCATCCGCCCCCGCCGCGACCACGCCGCCGGTGCAGACGCCGGATCCGACGCCAACGCCTCCGGCGCCAACGCCGGTCGCCTTCATGAGCGACGTGCACTTCCAGAACGTCTATGGCGACTTCAAGAACAGCCAGTTCGCCGGCATCCCGACCAAGGACGGCAAGCACGCGACCATCCGCACGATGTACGCGCAGCTGACCTCGACCCGCCTGTTCAACGAGAACTACTTCGCCTTCTTCGCCGCACTGGATGACGCCTACGCCAAGGGCATCCGCGTCGTCGCCCTGCCGGGCGACTATACCGACGACGCCCAGCCGATGAACGTCGACGGCATCGCCGCCATCATGCGCGAATACCAGGCCAAGGGCATGCGCTTCTTCCTGGCGCCGGGCAACCACGATCCGGTCGAGCCCTACGACGACAACGAAGCCGGCAAGAACGACTTCCTGACCAAGGAAGGCAAGGAACAGAAGATCTTCGCCACCGGCAATCCGGCCTGCGTCGCCAAGGATCCGACCGTGATCTGCACCGACCAGGTCATGGAGCAAGGCACCGAACGCCTGATGACGAAGATGGCGGAATTCGGCTTCATGCCGAACAAGGCAGACCTGCTGTGGGAAACCCCGTTCAGCAAGTACACCGGCGGAAAATACACGTACGACGAAGCGCTGGCCCAGGCCGCGGTGAAGAACCGCCAGTTCGAGATCTGCCTCGAGGGTTCGGGCGGCGCCTACAAGGCGGCCGGTGAAGCCAAGTTGGGCAAGGCCTTCACCAAGTGCACCGAGATGATCGACAGCACCTACCTGGTGGAGCCGGTCAAGGGCCTGTGGCTGCTCTCGATCGACGCCAACGTCTTCGTCCCCAACGCGAAGTTCGATCCGGCCAAGCCGCACGACTTCAAGGGCTACGATGGCGCCGGCAACGCCGGCTGGAACAAGGTCATCACCCACAAGATGTTCCTGATGGACTACATCAAGTCGGTCGCCGCCCGCGCCAAGGCGCAAGGCAAGCAGCTGATGGCCTTCTCGCACTACCCGACCATGGACTTCTACGCCAACCAGACCTCGGCCATGAAGGCCGTGTTCAAGTCGGGCGCCTTCCAGACCGCGCGCGTGCCGGACCAGACCGTCGCCAATGCCGTGGCCGCGACCGGCCTGCGCCTGCACGTCGGCGGCCACATGCACTTCAACGGCACCAACGACCACCAGGATGCCGGCGGCAACTACCTGGTCAACGTCCAGTCGCCGTCGCTGGCGGTGTACGGCGCGGCCTACAAGATCGTCACCTATAAAGACCAGGACACGATCGACGTCCAGACCATGCCCCTGAACACGGTGCCGCGCTTCGCCGAACTGTTCCCGCACTACGTGGTCGAGAACGACTACCTGAAGGGCAGCTCGGTGCCCGCCGACGCCGCCAAGCGCTGGGACCGCGACATCCTCGAAACCCGGTCCTATGGCGAGTACACCCATCAGTACTTCGGCGAACTGTCGCGCCTGCGCTTCATGGACGAATACTGGCCATGCGAGATGAAAGAAGCGGCGATGGCCCTGAACGGCAAGCAGATGCTGATCCTGTCGCAGCTGCAGACGAAGGTGACGCTGGCCCAGCTGAAGGACGTTCCCGGCGTCGTGCCCCTGAGCGCATCCTGCGCCGCGGCCGGCACGGCGTCTGGCACCGCAGTGGCCGCCTCGACCCTCGCCGCCGACTGGGCCGACGCGACCGCCCGCGCCGACAAGCTGGCCAGCGCCGCCGGCCTGCGCCTGGACGACTTCGCCGGCATCTCGGCCTACGATTTCTACGGCGACTTCCACCGCACCGTGTATGCGGGCGAACTGGCGCTGCGCGACATGGGACAGCAGCGCGTGAACCAGTACAAGGTCTTGATGGCAGCATTCCCCGCCACCCCGGCGGCGATCGCCAGGGTGGGCGACAAGCCGTCCGACCAGAACCCGGTGCACGTGCCGTTCCAGAACCAGTTCAAGCAGGTGTTCGCCATCCTCAAGGGCCTGGGTTCGGCCAAGCCGAGCGACCACTTCACGGTGGACCTGAAAGGCAAGAAGGTCAGCAACGCCAGCAATAATGGCCTGAGCTTCAACTGATCGCCGCTGGCCACCAGCCAGCCCGAAGGCGCCGCGGCCCATGGTCGCGGCGCCTTTTTTTTCCATCCGCAGCCTCATCTCCAGACGTCTTGTTTTTTTGTAAAACCTAGTAAACCTGATAGCTCCTGTCTCGTCAGACATTGCTTAGCGTACGTAGGTATTGACGCCGGGCGCGACCACGCGCCGCGCAGCATTTTCGAGACCACCGCATGCCTCCAGATCGTCCTACCGGAATGTTCGCGCCGGCGACCCTTGCGACCGGGTTGCTGCTGTCGCTGGCATTCGGCGCCGGCGCCTGGTTCGCCACGTCCGAGGCGATCGAGAGCGATGCCCACGCGCGCTTTCGCAGCATGGCGCGCGCCTCCCAGTACATGATCGACGCCCGCATCAAGAGCTACAGCGACGTGTTGCGCGGCGCCGCCGGACTGTTCCGCGCCGCGCCCGACACCTCGGCCGACCAGTTCCGCCAGTACGTGCAGCAGCTGGACATCAAGCGCAACTTCCCGGGCATCGAAGTCATCAATTACGCGCGCGCCGTCCACACGCCAGGCCTGGCGGCGCTGAACGAGGAACTGCGTGGACGCCTCGCGCGGCGCGGCGTGCACCACTACCAGCCGCTGGTGGCCCAGCCCGACCGCAATACGTATACGGTGCTGGTCTATATCGAACCCCTGCTCCCGCTCTCGCTCACCAAGCTTGGCATGGACCTGGAGGCACGCGGCGCGACCCGGCGCGTGCTGGCCAGCGCGCGCGATTCCGGCTTGCCGAGCGCCTCGGGCACCCGCATCGAGCTGTTTTCGGGGCCCAACCAGAATGGCCTGGCGCTGCGCCTGCCGGTGTACCGCAGCGACATGCCGACCGACACGGTGGAGGGACGGCGCCTGGCCTATATCGGTTCGGTCGGCATCGGTTTCGGCGTGGCGCGCCTGGTGGGCGGGGTGCTCGACGAGTTCCCGATCCGGGGCGCGCGCCTGATCCTGACCGAGCTGACCGCGGTGACGCCCGAGCCCGGCGAGACGCCGCCACGCGCCATGCTGTACGACAGCCTGGCCAGCCCCGAGCGCCCCGCCCCGGCGCCGCCGCCGGACGACAACAGCGTGTTCGCGACCAGCCTGCCGATCGAATTCAACCAGCGCATCTGGCGCGCCGACTTCAGCGTCCCGAAGTCGGTGCTGTACACGCGCTTCGACATGTACTACCCCTGGCTGGCCGCGTTCGCCGCCGGCATCAGCACCGCCCTGCTCTACGCGGTGTTCCAGATCCTGGCCTCGTCGCGCCGCAACGCCCTGCGCATGGCCGAGGAAATGACGCGCGAACTGCGCGCCAGCCAGGCCAAGCTGCAGGCCAGCCACGAAAAACTGCGCCTGCTGGCGGCGCACGCCGAGCAGATCAAGGAAGGCGAGCGCAAGCGCATCGCGCGCGAGATCCATGACGACCTGGCGCAGAACCTGCTGGCGCTGAAGATCGAGGCCGAGTTCCTGGCCAACCGCACCCGCGGTGGCCACCGGCGCCTGCACGCGCGCGCCGACGCCACCGTGCGCCAGATCGACGTCACCATCCGCAGCGTGCGCCAGATCATCAACGACCTGCGCCCCAATGTGCTGGACCTGGGCCTGTCGGCGGCGGTGGACTGGCAGGTGGCCGATTTCGCGCGCCGCACCGGCATCGAGTGCGAACTGGTCGACGACGACGGCGAGCATCGCATCGACGACCACAGCGCCACCGCCTTCTTCCGCATCCTGCAGGAGTCGCTCAACAACGTGGCGCGTCATGCGCGCGCGACCAGGATCAGGATCGCCCTGCAGCAGCAGGCCGACATGCTGACCATGACGATCCGCGACAACGGCGTCGGCATGCAGCCGGGAAGCCGCAACCGCCACGGCTCGTTCGGCCTGGTCGGGATCGAGGAGCGGGTTGGCATCCTCGGCGGCTCGTTCTCCATCAGCAGCGGCCTCGACGCCGGCACCACGGTGGTGGTGTCGATTCCGGTCACGCCCATGTTCGGCAGCGACGACGATGCGATGTACCGGGGGACGCGGGCGACGGTGGCCGCGGCCGCCTGACGACACACGATGTCATTGCGCTATGTTGTAACAGATTCCGTTATTGCAGCCAAAGTTTGAGCAAGCTCAACAGTTGCAATGAGCATCCGCATGACAATTTTTATCACTGTCACGGGTCAAGACGGACGCGACAGAAGCAGTATCCGCCAGAAGGCCATGACGCAAGCCAGTACCTCCAGCGTCAATCGCACGACTGCCATGCCAAACAGGGATAACGCAGCGCCATTCAATCTAACGAGGTGATAACGATGTCGATCAATACCGAATTCTCCGTGTTCGAAGCGCTTGACCTGACACCTATCAAAATGAAACTGATGCATGCGGAATCGGGCGAAGGCTGGTCCGAACGTCGTGCCAACGCGGTCGAGGCCGAGTACCGGCGCTTCTTGTTCCTGATGAAAAAATACCCGGACGACGGCGCTTCGCCGACGGTCGATGTCGACACGTTCTGGCACTACCACATCCTCGACACGATGAAGTACGCACGCGACTGCGAAGCGACCTTCGGCTTCTTCCTCCATCACTACCCCTACGTCGGGATGGGCGCCGGCGCCGATGATGGCGAACGCGAACGCGCCGGCGAGCGCATGCGTGAAATCTATGAAGGCGAATTCGGCGTGGTCATCAAGGGCGATGCGGCGTGGTGCGCATTCCCGGGCAAGCAAGCCACCCAGGCCGGCGACACCGCATGGTGCGCCTTCCCGGGCAAGCATGCCGCCCAGGCTGGCGACACCGCATGGTGCGCATTCCCGGGCAAGCATGCCATCCAGGCCGGCGACACCGCATGGTGCGCAGCGCCGGGCAAGCAAGCCGCCCAGGCTGCTGACACTGCCTGGTGCGCAGCGCCGGGCAAGCAAGCTGCCAGGGCTGGCGACACTGCCTGGTGCGCCGCCCCGGGCAAGGCCGCACAAGCCGCCTGACCTCCCGAGTCGACGTCAGCGTCAGCGTCAAGTCCAGGCCTCGCAGCCGGCATCGCGGTCCTGGCCGCCATGCCGGCTGTCGCTTCATACGGCGCCAGTCCTCATCGCCTCGCTCCCCTTCCTGATCATCAGCGCCCGCAATTCGCCGATGCTGAAATCGCTCTCCTCGTGCATGCGGATCAACAGCGTGGCACCGATCGGCAAGGTGTGGTGCCGGATCTTGCTGATCACGGGCGGCGCCACGTCGAGCAGCTGCGACAGGGCTGCGTCATTCTTCAGGCGCAGGCGGGAAATGATGGCGTCGAGGACCCGGTTGGGGTCGTACTCGGCGCCGGGCGGAAGGCGGCGGATCGGCATGGCTCTTTAAGGAAAGTTATTAATTTTCTATTTAACGCGCTATGCCGCGAAAAATTAGCAAAAAGAGGCAAGCCATCAGCATTTATACGGCCATTTTCGCGGGACGCGAAATTATACAGAGAGTCAATAAATAATGTTGACTATTCTGTGAGCTGATCTCAAGGGGGCGTCATGAGGCCGGGCGCAGGCGCGCCAGCGTCGTGGCGACGTCGGGGTGGCGCAGGCGCACCCGCAGTTCGCGCCGCAGGCGCGTGTCGTCCAGCTGTCGCGATTCCGACATGAACGACAGCAGCATCGGCGACACCGCCGTTTGCAGTTCGGCGCGCGCCAGGCGCGGCGGGCGGTTCATGCCGAAGGCGTCGGCCACGGCATCGAAATAATCGGCCATCTTCATGCGCGTGCGGTCGAGCGCGTGCACCACGCGCCCGGGCCGTCCGCGCAGCAAAGCCGCCAGCACGATGCGCGCCAGGTCGTCGGCGTGCACGTGGCTGGTGTAGACGTCGTCCTCGGCGCGCAGCGCCGGCGTGCCCTGCTCCAGCCGGCGCAGCGGCAGGCGGTCGTCGGCATAGATGCCCGGCACGCGCAGGATGGCCAGCGACGCGCCGGTGGCCAGGGCCCAGGCGCGCAGCACGCGCTCGGCGTCCACGCGCCGCCGCGCGCGCGCATTGCGCGGCGCTACCCGTCGATGCTCATGGACCAGCGCGCCACCGCAATCGCCGTACACGCCGCTCGTGCTCACGTACACCATGCGTTCGACTTTCCCCAGCGCCGCCGCCAGGCGGCGCGTGCGCAGATCGTACTCGCCATCCGGCTGCGGCGGCGCCAGGTGCAGCACCCACGGCGCCAGCCGCCGCAGGCGCGCCAGGGTCGCGGGGCGGTCCAGGTCCGCCACCACCGGCACCGCGCCCAGCGCGCGCAGCTCGGCGCGGCGCTCGGGCTGGCTGGTCAGGGCGAACACCCGGTATTTCGCGGCCAGCAGCGGCAGCAAACGCATGCCGACGTCGCCGCAGCCGACGATGAGCAGGCGGGGACGGGCAAAGGAGGATCGGTCTGGCATGGGTTCGGACGCGGTGGAGGCGCGGCATGGAAGAATCGCGGCACTGTAGCACAGCGGCAGGGCCGCCGCCCGGCAAAAGCGGGGCCGGTGTAGAATAGCGCCCAGTTGCGACAAAACCGCCATTGGATCAACCACTTGCGCTCGCGCGCCAACCCTTGAATCGCATGACCTTCCAGATCACCGTCCAGCCCAGCGGCAGCCAGTTTACTTGCGAAGCCGATGAAACCGTCCTTTCCGCGGCCATCCGCGCCGGCATCGGCCTGCCCTATGGCTGCAAGAACGGCGCCTGCGGCTCGTGCAAGGGCAAGGTGCTCGATGGCGCGGTGGAGCACAAGCCGCACCAGCAGCGCGCGCTGTCCGACATCGAAAAGACCGGCGGCATGTCGCTGTTCTGCTGCGCCGTGCCGGGCAGCGACCTGGTGATCGAGGCGCGCGAAGTGGGCGGCAGCTCGGACTACCCGCTGCGCAAGATGCCGACCCGGATCGCCGCCATCCGCCGCGCCGCGCCCGACGTCGCGATCGTCAACCTGCAGCTGCCGGCCAACGAGCTGCTGGCGTACCGCGCGGGCCAGTACATCGAATTCCTGCTCAAGGACGGCAAGCGCCGCGCCTACTCGATCGCCAATGCGCCGTCGTTCGAAGGCCCGCTCGAGCTGCACATCCGGCACCTGCCGGGCGGCCTGTTCACCGACCACGTGTTCGGCGCCATGAAGGAGCGCGACATCCTGCGCTTCGAGGGTCCGCTCGGCACCTTCTTCCTGCGCGAAGAATCCGACAAGCCGATCGTGCTGCTGGCCTCGGGCACCGGCTTCGCCCCGGTCAAGGCCCTGGTCGAGCACCTGATGCACCTGAAGTCGACCCGTCCGGTGCGCCTGTACTGGGGCGGCCGCCGCCCGCAAGACCTGTATATGGACGAGCTGTGCCGCGCCTGGGAAACCACGCTGCCCGACTTCACCTACGTGCCGGTGATTTCAGACGCGCTGCCCGAGGATGCCTGGACCGGCCGCACCGGCTTCGTGCACGCGGCGGTCATGCAGGACATCATCGATCTGTCGGGACACCAGGTGTACGCCTGTGGCGCCCCGATCATGGTCGATTCGGCGCGCCGCGACTACACCGCTCTGTGCGGCCTGCCGGAAGACGAGTTCTTCGCCGATTCGTTCACCACCGAAGCGGACCTGGCGGGCGGTTGATCCGCCGCTGGCGGCGCCGACGCGGCGCCGTATCTTCGGGCACAATGATGGGCTGTCCCGTCGCCCCGAACACGCCATGTCCCTGCTGTCTCCCTCCGGCCGCCTCGGCGTCCTGCGCAACCGCAATCTCGCCTTCTATCTCTCGGCGCGCTTCCTCGCCACCTTCGCCGTCCAGATGCAGAGCGTGGCGATCGGCTGGCAGGTGTACCAGATCACCGGCAGCCTGTTCGACCTCGGACTGATCGGCCTGGCGCAGTTCGCGCCGTTCCTGCTGTTCATCCTGTGGGCCGGCCACGTGGCCGACCGCCATAACCGGCGCCTGATCGTCATGGCCTGCATGACGGTGCAGCTGCTGTGCAGCGCGCTGCTGATCGCGTTTACCGCCAGCGGCAGCACGGTCGTGTGGCCGGTGTTCGCGATCCTGGTGGTGTTCGGCAGCGCACGCGCCTTCATGATGCCGGCCTCGCAGGCGGTGCTCAAGAACCTGGTGCCCGACCGCGAATTCGGCCAGGCCGTGGCGCTCGGCTCGTCGACCATGCACGTGGCGATGATCCTGGGCCCGATCGTCGGCGGCCTGCTGTATGTGTTCGGTGCGCAGGTCGTGCACATGACCTCCGCCAGCCTGCTGGCGCTGGCGGTGCTCCTGATGACGAACACGCGCAGCATCGGGCAGATCATCAACAAGGCGCCGGTCAGCTGGCACACCCTGCTTGAGGGCCTGCGCTTCGTGCGCTCGCGCCCGATCGTGCTGGGCGCCATCTCGCTCGACCTGTTCGCGGTGCTGTTCGGCGGCGCCACCGCCCTGCTGCCGGCCTACGCCCACGACATCCTGGGCGCCGGGCCCACCGGCCTCGGCTTCCTGCGCACCGCGCCCGGCGTCGGCGCCGCCCTGTGCTCGATCACGCTCGCGATGTTCCCGATCACGCGCCGGGTCGGCGCCTGGATGTTCGGCGGTGTCGCACTGTACGGCGTGTGCGTGATCCTGCAAGGCCTGACCGACAGCTTCCCCGTCGCGCTGGCCGCCCTGTTCCTGCTCGGCGTGGGCGACATGGTCAGCGTCTACATCCGCCACCTGCTGGTGCAGTACGAGACCCCGGACGAGATCCGCGGCCGGGTCAGCGCGGTAAACTCGGTGTTCATCGGCGCCTCGAACGAGCTGGGCGAATTCGAATCCGGCGTCACCGCCGGCTGGCTGGGCCTGACGCGCGCCATCCTGTTGGGCGGCATCGCCACGCTGGTGGTCACCGGTCTGTGGGCGGTGCTGTTCCCGGTGTTGTCCAGGATGGACCGCTTCCCGCACCACGACAAGGAGCGCGGGAGCTGAGCACTTCAGGCGACCGCCAGCGCCCGCTGCCGCGATGCCGGCGCCGGCGCCGCCGCCGCCGGACGGGCCGCGCCGGCATTGCGCTGGCCGGCGCCCAGGTTGAACACGCTGACCGTCTCGGCCAGGCGCGCCGACTGTTCCTTCAGCGACTGGGCAGCCGCCGCCGCTTCCTCGACCAGGGCCGCGTTCTGCTGGGTCACCGCATCCATCTCGGTGACCGCGTGGTTGATCTGCTCGATGCCGTTTTCCTGCTCCTGGCTGGCGACCGTGATCTCGCCCATGATGTCGGTGACGCGCTTGACGCTCACCACGATCTCGTCCATCGTCGCGCCGGCCTGGGTCACCAGGCGGCTGCCTTCGTCGACCTTGGTCACCGAGTCGTCGATCAGGGTCTTGATTTCCTTGGCCGCGCTGGCCGAACGATGGGCCAGGTTGCGCACCTCGCTCGCCACCACGGCGAAGCCGCGGCCCTGCTCGCCGGCGCGCGCCGCTTCCACCGCCGCATTCAGCGCCAGGATATTGGTCTGGAAGGCGATGCCGTCGATCACCGAGATGATGTCGACGATCTTGCTGGCCGACGCATGGATGGCGCCCATGGTCTCGACCACGCTTGATACCACGGCGCCGCCGCGGGTGGCGACGTCGGAGGCCGAGCGCGCGAGGCCGTTGGCCTGGCGTGCGTGTTCGGCATTCTGCTTGACGGTCGAGGTCAGTTCTTCCATCGACGAGGCGGTTTCTTCCAGCGAGCTGGCCTGCTGCTCGGTGCGGCTCGACAGGTCGAGGTTGCCCACCGCGATCTCGTCCGACGCGGTGGCGATGGTGTCGGTGCCTTCGCGCACCTGGCTGACGATGTCGCGCAGGTTCGTGTTCATGTCCTTCAGCGCGCCCAGCAGCTGGCCGGTTTCATCCAGCGAGGTGACCTCGATGTGGCTGGAGAGATCACCGGCGGCGACGGTGCGCGCGACTTCCACGGCCCGGTTCAGCGGGCGGGTGATCGAGCGGGTAATCAGCCAGGCGATGGCGACCGCCGCAACCAGGGCGATGCCGCCGACGGTGAACATCAACACGCGCGCCTGCGCATAGGCGTCGCGTCCACGCGCCTGGTCTTCATGATTGCGCGTGCTTTGCAGGGTGATGATGTCGTCGATCGAGGTGGTCCAGCCGCGCATCGCTGGCACGAACTCTTCACGCAGGAAATCCCGGCCAGCCTCGAGGTCGTTTTGCCGCGCCAGCGCTTCGCCCTTGGCGATCAGCGGCAGCACCTTGGCGGCGGCCGCGGCGGTATTGGCGAGCTGGGCCCTGCCTTCGTCGGAACCGATCGATCCGTCCAGCGCTTTGGCCCCGGCCTCATAGGCTTCGCGCGCCTTGGCGATCGCAGTCGACTGTTCCTGCATCTGGGCCTGGTCGGAAATGATCGTGATGTCGCGCACGGCGATCGAGATCCGGCGCAGGTTGTCGCGCATGGTGCTGGCGGCGTCGATACGCGCGTTGTTCACCTCGACGACCTTGACCAGCAAATCGTTCATGGCGCTCAGTTTCTGTACGCCGGTTGCCAGCACCACGGCCAGCAGCACAAGTACCAGGCCGAAGGCGAGCGCCAGGCGCTGGCCGATTTTCAGTTGCTTCAATTGCATCTTGTTATTCCAGTTCCTGTCATTGCATCGGCCGTGTACCGCCCGGACGTCAGCGTGTTTTTATCGGTTTTTACACGCGCAACCTTTTCGATTCTTGTGACTTTTGAACTTCCAGATGAAACAATTCGATAGAATTGGCGGTTGAGGGCAATTCTAGTAGGACTTTTCCTACAAAACGAGTAAATAATTTCTATGTGGCAATTCAGCAACATCGATGCAGAAGTGGCATTAGCAAGACGCCAACAGGCCGGGCGCGGCAAAATCCGCGGGAGGTGTAAGATGAAGCCATAACGACTTACAGGAGCCATCCATGCAGATCAATGTAAATACCGATAACACCATCAACAAGCATCAGGGTCTGGACGAGCACGTGCAGGAAGTCGTGCGCACCTCCATCGGTCGTTTTGGCGACCAGGTCAACCGCGTTGACGTTCACTTGAGTAACGAGAACAAGGAGAAGAAGGCGGACGGCGGCAATTCGTGCATGCTCGAAGCACGCCTGACCGGCATCGCGCCGATCGTGATCCACGAGCACGCCACCGACCTGCACCAGGCCATCAACAACGCCGGCGGCAAGCTGGCGCGCGCCCTCGACAGCGCGATCGGCCGCCTGCAGGACAAGCAGCGCGCCGCCTCGATCACGCACACCGAAGATCCGACCGCCGACAAGCACCTGACGGATATGTGATCGTCACCCAATGAAGCGCAGGCCCGTCCGGGCCTGCCTTCAGCCTGCTTCGCGCTCCCCGCCAGCATCGCCTTCAAGCATCGCCCTCACCTCGCGCAGATAGCGCAATCCCGCCAGCGCGCGGCTGCCATACCAGGACATCATCTCGCCATCGACCAGCAGCACGGGAATCCCGATCTGCTTTTCCAGCGCGTCCGCGTGCGCCTCCGTAAACCGGTAGGGTTCGGTCGACAGCAGCACCGCGTCGAGCCCGTCCACCAGGGCTTCGGACCAGTCGAAACGGGGATAGCGCGCCGCCCCAAGCCCGGGCACCTGCCAGCCCAGTTCGGCCAGCATGGCGGCGATATACGTGTCCTTCGACACGCTCATCCACGGGTCTTGCCAGATGCAGTACAGGACCGTGCGTGCGGGACCGCGCGCCAGCGCGCGCAGCCGCGCCAGCTCGTCCCCGAAGGCGGCGCACCACGACTGGGCCTGCTCCCGGGCGCCGAAGATGCCGCCCATCAGGCGCGCCAGCGCCAGGTTGTCCTGCGGGGCCAGCGGATGCGTGACCACCACGTGCGGCACGAACTGCGCCAGCGCGTCGACGGTCGGCTTTTCGTTCTCGTCGATATTGACCACGACGTGGGTCGGCGCCAGCTTGCGGATCTTCTCGAGGTTGACGTCCTTGGTGCCCCCCACCTTGGGGATGTCCGCCACCACCGCCTTCGGGTGGATACAAAAACCGGTGCGGCCGACCAGCTGCGGCGCCAGCCCGAGGTCGCACAGCAGCTCGGTGATCGACGGCACCAGCGACACGATGCGCGCGTCCGGGGCCGGCCGGTGCGCGCGCCCGAGCGCATCAATGAGCACGTCATTGAGCACGTCATTGAGCACGTCATTGAGCGAATTGTCAGAATCAGTCATGCCGCCATGTCACCATTGTTGTTTAAGGAACGTCGAATACGCATTCCAGGTCCGATAGGCTATCATTTCATCGCTGTAAGGACTCAACCTTACGCGATTCGCTCGAGGCCCCACTTGGAACACATCGGCACCTTCGGTGCTTCCCGTACGACGCTGCGCGACCTGCACCTGTTTCGCGACGAGACCGACCCGGTCATCGCCGCGATGGTGGCCGGCTGCGCCGTCGTGCGCATGGCGCGCGGCCGCCGCATCGACGATGGCGGCCAGGCGCGCCTGTACATCGTCCTGTCGGGCGTGCTCGAGATCGCACCCGACGCCCATGCCGGCGACGAGGGCAACACCAGCCGCATCCTCCCGGGCGAAAGCGTCGGCGAACAGGCGGTGCTGGACGACGCGCTGAACCTGGCGGCGATGACGGCGCTCGAGGACACCGAACTCCTGGTGATCGAGTCCGACATGGTGTGGACGCTGATCGAGCGTTCGGGCGTGCTGGCGCGTAACCTGCTGCGTCTGCTGTCCTTCCGCATCCGCGCCACCAACGCCCTGCTGCGCCGGCGCCAGAAGCTGGGCGAATTCTACCGCCAGCTCTCGCTCAACGACCCGCTCACGGGCCTGTACAACCGCGCCTGGCTCAACGAGATGCTGCCCAAGCTGGCCGCACGCGCGGCCACCGACGGCAGCCCGCTGTCGCTGGTGATGATCGACCTCGACCACTTCAAGCGCTTCAACGACACCCACGGCCACATCGCCGGCGACGCCGCGCTGGCCGCCGCCGCGAGCGTGATCCGCGGCGCGCTGCGCCCGTCCGACTTCGCGGTGCGCTACGGCGGCGAAGAGATGCTGGCCGTGCTGCCCGACACCACGCCGGACATGGCCACCGGCGTGGCCGAACGCCTGTGCCGGCGCCTGCGCCTGGCCGTCGTATTCCCCGACATGCGCCTGCCGCTGCCGCACCTGACCGGCTCCTTCGGCGTGGCCAGCCTGGCGCCCGGCGGCGACGAGCGCAGCCTGCTGGCGGCGGCCGACGCCGCCCTGTACCGCGCCAAGGAGGCGGGACGGGACCGCGTCTGCGCCTGAGACGCATCCAGCGGCTTGCCGCCGGCCGTGACTGATCCGCGCGGATGTGCCACCATGCCGGTTGACGCCGTGACGGCAGCCTTTATAACAACACATGAGCACGCACACCTTCCTCTGGCACGACTATGAAACCTTCGGCGCGGTGCCGCGCCGCGACCGCCCGGCCCAGTTCGCCGCGATCCGCACCGACGCCGATCTCAACGAGATCGGCGAGCCGATCATGCTGTACTGCCAGCCGGCCAACGACTTCCTGCCCGACCCGCAATCCTGCCTGATCACCGGCATTACGCCGCAGCACTGCCTCGAACGGGGCGTGCCCGAACACGAATTCGCGCGCCAGATCGAAGCCACCTTCAGCGAGCCGGGGACGATCGGCGTCGGCTACAACACGATCCGCTTCGACGACGAGGTGACCCGCTTCCTGTTCTGGCGCAACCTGATCGATCCGTATGCGCGCGAATGGCAGCACAACTGCGGCCGCTGGGACCTGCTCGACGTGGTGCGCATGGTGTACGCACTGCGCCCGGAAGGCATCGAATGGCCGACCCGCGAAGACGGCAAGCCGAGCTTCAGGCTGGAACACCTGAGCGCCGCCAACGGCCTGGCCCACGAAGCGGCGCACGACGCGCTGTCCGACGTGCGCGCCACCATCGCGCTGGCGCGCCTCGTCAAGCACAAGCAGCCGCGCCTGTTCGACTTCTGCCTCGAGCTGCGCCGCAAGGACCGGGTCGCGAGCGAGATGGGCCTGCACCTCGACCCGGGCCAGCGCCAGCCTTTCCTGCACGTGTCCGGCATGTTCCCGGTGGAGTACGGCTGCCTGGGCCTGGTCTACCCGCTGGCCCAGCATCCGACCAACAAGAACGAGGTGCTGGTCTGGGATTGCCGCCACGACCCGTCCGAGCTGTTCGCGCTCGACGCCGACACCATCCGCACCCGCATGTTCACCCGCGCGAGCGAATTGCCCGAAGGCGTGACCCGGCTGCCGGTCAAGAGCGTGCACCTGAACAAATCGCCGATGCTGGTCGGGAACCTCAAGACCCTGCGGCCCGACCTGGCCATGCGCTGGGACATCGACCTGGAGCGCGGCCGCGCGCACGCCGCGCTGGCGGCCGGCGGGCCGGACATGCAGGCGATCTGGGCCCAGGTGCTGGCCAAACCCGGCACGGGTGAAGCGGTGGACGTCGATGAAGACCTGTACGGCGGCTTCGTCAGCCGCGACGACCGCCGCCAGCTGGAGTCGCTGCGCATGCAGAAACCCGAGGCGCTGGCGCGCCGCGTCAGCTTCGAGGACGAGCGCCTCAACGAACTCCTGTTCCGCTACCGCGCGCGCAACTTCCCGCATACCTTGCTTGACGACGAGATGCAGCTGTGGGAGGCGCACCGCGCGGCGCGGCTGTTCGAGGGCGCGCATGGAGCGCGCACGGTGGACCAGCTGTTTACCGAGATCGATGCGCTGTCGGAGACGGCGGACGAGCGTGCCGAGGAGATTCTCGGGGCGCTGTACGATTACGCCGAGTCGATCGCGCCGGATCGATACTAGACGGGTCGGCGGCTACGCCGACCCGACGATCAACCGCGGCGATGCGCGTTGATCGCGTCGCGCGTCTCCCGCGCCACCCGGCGCGCGGCCGCCGCGAAATCTTCGCCTTCCTGCGGCGTCGCGTACAGGATCGCACGCGACGAATTGATCATCATGCCCGCGCCATCCGCCGTGCGGCCCGCCTTGACGGTCGCCTCGACATCGCCGCCCTGGGCGCCCACGCCCGGGATCAAGAGCGGCATATCGCCGACCAGCTTGCGCACCTGGGCGATCTCGTCCGGGAAGGTCGCTCCCACCACCAGCGCGCACTGGCCGTTGCGGTTCCATTTTTCGGCGACCAGCTGGGCAACGTGCTGGTACAACGGGCGGCCGCCCACATCCAGGAACTGCAGGTCGGAACCGCCCGCGTTCGAGGTGCGGCACAGCACGATCACGCCGCGGTCTGGCCATTCCATATACGGCTCGACCGAATCGAAGCCCATGTAGGGGCTGACCGTCACCGCATCCGCGCCATAGCGCTCGAAGGCTTCGCGCGCGTACTGGTGGGCGGTGGCGCCGATGTCGCCGCGCTTGGCGTCCAGCACCAGCGGGATGTGCGGGTAAGTGGCGCGCAGGTAGGCGCAGATTTCTTCCAGCTGGTCTTCCGCGCCGAGGGCGGCGAAATAGGCGATCTGCGGCTTGAAGGCGCAGGCCAGGTCGGCGGTCGCGTCGATGATGGCCTTGCAGAACTGGACGATGGCGTCCGGCTGGCCCTCCAGGCGTGCCGGCAGGCGCGCCAGGTCCGGGTCGAGGCCGACGCACAGCAGCGAATCGTTACGGGCCCATGCGGCGGAAAGTTTGTTGATGAAATTCACCTCTAGCCCCTTGTATCTTTGTAAATGCAAACCCATTATTGTACTCGCCGGCGCCGGCCCGGACGCCAAACCGCGCCTGTTTCGGGTATATTTTGATCATTCGACAACTTGACCACACAAACGACATCATGACCAATTCCTTCTTCTTCCGTTGGACCCGTCTGCTCGGCGGCGCCGTCCTCGCCGGCGCCCTGCTGTCCGGCTGCGGCTACAACGAATTCCAGACCAAGGACGAGGCCACCAAGGCGGCATGGAGCGAAGTGGTGAACCAGTACCAGCGTCGCGCCGACCTGATCCCGAACCTGGTCAACACTGTCAAGGGCTACGCCTCGCATGAAAGCGCCACGCTCGAAGCGGTGACCCGCGCCCGCGCCCAGGCCACCAGCTTCCAGATCACGCCCGAGGTGCTGAACAATCCCGAGGCCTTCCAGAAATTCCAGCAGGTGCAGGGCGAGCTGTCGGGCGCCCTGTCGCGTCTGATGATGGTCTCGGAAAAATACCCCGACCTGAAGGCCGATGCGAGCTTCCGCGACCTGCAGTCGCAGCTGGAAGGCACGGAAAACCGCATCACGGTGGCGCGCCAGCGCTATATCGCCTCGGTCCAGGACTACAACGTGACCGTGCGTCAGTTCCCCAAGAACTTGACGGCGATGGTGTTCGGCTATGAAACCAAGCCCTCCTTCACCGTCGAGAACGAGAAGGCGATCTCGACCGCGCCGACGGTCGACTTCGGCAAGTAAGCCGGCATGACCGCACTGTCGCGTTTCTTCTGCATCCTGCTGCTCGCGCTGCTGACCAGCGCGCCGGCCCTCGCACAGCTGCAGCCGGTGCCGAAGCTGACCACGCGCGTCACCGACCAGGCCGGCATGCTCGACGCGGCCCAGCGCCAGCGCCTCGAAGCGGTGCTGGCCGACTATGAGGCCAAGACCGGCAGCCAGATCGCCGTGCTGCTGGTGAAGTCGACCGAACCCGAAGCGATCGAGCAGTACAGCATCCGCGTCACCGACGCCTGGCAGCTGGGCCGCAAGGGCGTCGACGACGGCGTGCTGTTGCTGGTGGCGCGCGACAACCCCTCGTCGCTGCGCCGCCTGCGCATCGAGGCCGGGCGCGGTGTGCAGGGCGTGCTCACCGACGCCCAGTCCAAGCGCATCCTGCAGGACGTGATCGCGCCGCACTTCCGGCAAGAACACTATTACGAGGGCCTGGTCGCCGGCGTCGGCGCCATCGCCACCCTGCTCAACCAGGAAGCCTTCCCGGCGCCGCCCAGCAACAGCAGCAGCGCCAGGCTGCAGCCGACGACGGCGGCTTCCCGCTATGGGCGATCTTCCTCGTCATCATCGGCGCCTCGATGCTGCGCTCGGTGTTCCGGCCACGCGGCCGCACGGTCGGCACCCGCCGCGGCCAAACGCACTGGGGCAGCGCCACCACCGGCTTCGTCCTCGGCAACATCATCGGCAATATGAGCCGCGGCGGTGGGGGCGGTTTCGGCGGCGGCGGCTTCTCGGGCGGCGGCGGCAGCTTCGACGGCGGCGGCGCTTCGGGAGACTGGTAATGTCATCGATCACACACAAGATGCGCCGCGCCTGGCGCCACTGGAAGAGCAGCGCGAGCGAGGCGAAACAGGCCTTCCCCGACACGACCCTGGACGCGATCGCCGAGGCGATCGACCTGGGCGAGCGCACCCACCGCGGCGAGGTGCGCCTGATCGTCGAGCGCGCCCTGCCTTTTGATGCGGCCTGGGAAGGCGTCACCAACCGCCAGCGCGCGGTCAACCTGTTCGCCGACTATGGCGTGTGGGACACAGAAGACAATTGCGGCGTGCTGATCTACGTGAACCTGGCCGAGCACAAGATCGACATCGTGGCCGACCGCGGCATCGACCGCAAGATCGACGCCGCCACCTGGCAGGCTGTGTGCCGCACCATGACCGAAGGTTTCAGGCAGGGCAGCTTCCATGAAGCGACCCTGGCGGCGGTCAACCAGGTCAACGAGCTGCTGCGCCAGCACTTCCCGGCCAGCGGCGAGCGGCCCAACGAGCTGCCGGACCGGCCGCTCATGTTGTAGGCGGCTCGTCCAGCCATTCGCGCGCCAGCGCGTCGACGTCGGCGATTTCGGCCGTCATCCGGCGCGTCTTGCGGCGCGCCCAGATCCAGCCGCCGGCCAGGACCAGCGCCACCGCCACCGAACTCCAGGCCGCATTCCAGGCATCCCGCGCCGTGAGCAGGGAGACCACCGGCGCTGGCAGCAGGGCGATGGTGGTCCAGCGCGTCAGACGCGCCAGCCGCAGCCCGAGCAGCGCACGGCGGCGCCGCAGATCCAGCCAGTCGCGCAGGCTGGCGCCGGCCGGCTCCCGCAGGGCCTGCAGGCGGGTCCAGGTATAGCTGACCATCACGAAACACATCACCAGCACATAGAACACCATCCATGGCCACAGGATGCCGTTGGTGTTCGGCAGCGGCCAGCGTACGGCCATCATCCCGAACGCCACGGCCGCCAGCGCCCACTCGCCGGCAATCGTCCACATGATCAGGTGGCGCTGGCGCCGCGCGCGGGCGATCATCGCCGTCACGTCCGGCAGCGGCGGAGCAGCCGGCGCATCCGCGCCCCAGGCATCCTGCAGCCTGGCCCATTCATCCGCATCGTTCATCGTTCCTCCAGCCTTTCCTTGAGCGCCGCCTTGGCGCGGTTCAGGCGCACGCCGACATTATTCACCGAGATCCCGAGCAACTGCGCGATCTCTTCATAGGACATGCCCTCCAGCGCCAGCAGCACCAGCTGGCGCTGCCCGACCGGCAGCTGGCGCAGCGCGGCCAGCAGGCGTTGCTGCTGCTGGTTCAGGCGCGCCAGGGCTTCCGGCCCTGGCTGGTCGTCGGCCCATTCCTCATCGAGTTCCTCGTGCTGCGGCTGCGCCACCGCGCGCATCACGTGGCTGGCGCAGCGCCGGTGCGCCACGCCGACCATATAGGTCTTGAGGCTCGATTCGCCGCGAAAGGCCGGCAAGGCCTGCCACACCGCGAGCATGATGTCCTGCACCAGGTCTTCGCGGGCGTGGCGGTTGCGCTCGAAGCTGGCGGCGAAGCGCACCAGCATGCCGCCATGCTCGGCCATCAACCGCTTGAACTCGCGCTTGCACTCGATATGCTGCGAGCCTGCCATCACAGCCCGAACACGAAGCGTTCGCTGGCCAGGCGGCGGCTGCCGAAGGCGGTGAACAGCGCCGCGCCGCCCAGGCTTCCGGCGGCCGACAGGGCCAGCAGCTGGGGCGCAACGGCCTGGCCGGCGAGCAGCGCCCCCAATTGGGCGTGCTGGCTGAACATCGGCAGCAGGTGGGCGGCGATTGGCGACACGGGCCCCAGCTTCTCCATCATCAGCACCATCGGCGCCAGTTGCAGCAGGTTGAGATAGATCTGCCCCTCCTTGTGGGTGCGGGCATGCAGCGCCACCACGCATTGCAGGGCGCCCACCAGCAGCGCCAGCGGCAGCAGGATGAGCAGCATCTGCACCAGCATCGCCGCGTCGGGCGCGAAGGCGATGCCGACTTCGTGCAGCGGCAGGCGTTCGAGCGCCTGCACCGACAGCAGCAGCGCTGCAGCGCAGCTGACGTAGCCGAACAGCGAGGCGGTCAGCCATTTGCCGATGAACAGCGTGCCGGGCGCCGCCGGCTGCGCCAGCAAGGCCTCGAGCGAGCGCCGCTCACGCTCGCCGCCGGTCGCGTCCAGCGCCACGTGCGAGCCGCCGACGACCAGGCCGAGCAGCCAGAACAGCGGCAACGCGCCCAGCACCAGCGCCGCCCGTCCGCCCTGGCCGCCCATGTCGCGCAACTGCAGGTGCAAGGCATTGGCATGGCCCGGCGCCACGCCCGCGCCCAGCAGGCGCTGGCCGGACAGCTGCGCGCCGTAGCCCGCCACCAGCGCCTGCACGCGCTGAACCTGGCGGCGAGCGTCATCGTCGGCCATGTCGGCCCACAAGGACAGCGTGGCCTCGCGCCCCTGCGCCAGTGCGCGCGGCGCCTGCGCCGGCACTTCGAGCACCACCGCGCCGGGAGAAGCCGCGAGCAGGCTCTCCGGCTTGACGGCGCTCTCCTGCAGGGTGACGCCCGCGGCCTCGAGGTGCCGCACGAGACCGGGCGCATGCGCGGCGCCCACCAGGTGCAGCGTCCGCGTGCCGGCGTCAAGCTCGGACGCGATCATCGCCTTGAGCACGGCCGCCAGCACGAAGGGACCGAGCAGTGCGAACAGCAAGCCGGCCATCATCGAGCGGCGGTCGCGCACGGCGTCCATCATTTCTTTCGAGACCACGATCCACAAGTCCTGTACGAATTGGTTAACGCTCATGCCGCAATCCCCTCATCGCTGCCGATCACTTCGACGAATGCCTGTTCCAGGCTGCTCCCGCCGGTCTGCGCCAGCAGCGCCGGCGTCGTCCCCGCAAAGCGCACCCGGCCCGCGGCCAGCACCACCACCTGGTCGCACAACTGGGCCGCTTCCTGCATCACGTGGGTCGACAGCAGCACCGCCGCGCCACGCGAGCGCGCCCGCATCAGGGCCTCGCGCACGGCGCGCGTGCTCATCACGTCCAGGCCGCGCGTGGGCTCGTCCAGCACCAGCACGGCAGGATCATGCAGCAAGGCGCGCGCCAGCGCCACCTTGATGCGCTGGCCGGCCGAAAATCCCTTGCAGGCGCGCCCCGCGTCGGCTTCCATCCCCACCTCCCCGACGACGCGCTCGATGGCGCGTTCGAGCATGGCGCCGCGCATGCCGTGCAGGCGGCCGAAGTAGCGCAGGTGATCGCGCGGCGTGAGCCGCTCGTAGAGACCGAATTCGTCGGTGACGATGCCGAGCCGGCGCCGCGAGGCGAGCGGCGCGCGCATCACGTCGATGCCGTCGATGGCGACCTTGCCGCTGTCCGGCGCCAGCAGGCCATACAGGATGCGCAGGCAGGTCGACTTGCCGGCGCCGTTGGGGCCGAGCAGCGCGGTGATGGTGCCGGGACGGCCCGTGAAGCTGACCTCGTCCAGGGCCTGCAGGGTCTTGAAACGCTTGCTGATATGGTTCACGACGATCACGGCGGGCTCCTCACAGGGTGGGCTGGCCGTCGGCCAGCACGAACGGGGGACGGCGAATCGCCGCCAGGCAGGCGCCGTCCACGGCGGAAGGAAGGGCATGCTCGAGGAAGGCGGCGATCAGGCGCGGCGCGCAGCCGGCGCCGCTGAAGGTATGGCCGGCGCCGGCGGCCACCAGCACCCGGCTGTGGCGCAGGGTGCGGGCCGCCAGGTGGGCGTTTTCCGGCGGCGTGACCGGATCGAGGCCGCCCGCCAGCAGCAGGGTCGGGACGTCCGAGACGACGGCGCGGCTCGCATCGACGGCCGGCGTGGCGGCCGGCCATACCGAGCACCAATCGCGCCAGCTCCTGGCATAGGCGTCGCCGAATCGGCTGCCGGCGCCATCCTGCCGCATCGCGGCGGCATCGATGAACGGCGCTTCTTCGGCGCACAGCACCGACAGGGTCTGGCCGAAGGTCATGCCCTCCGTGCTCCAGGAGGACAGGGCGTCGTACAGGCCGAGCAGCGGCTGCGGCCTGCCGCCCGCGGCGGCGTGGATCGCGAACGGCAGCACGCTGGCATGCTGGCCGGTATACATGGCGCCGCGCACCAGCTGCGCCACCGCCTCGCCCTGGTGCGGGCCGACCGCCGGCAGCGCAAGCACCGTATCGAGCTCGCGCGCCAGGTTCGGGAAAGCCCTGGCGCAGCCCCGGTCGGCGGCGCAGTCGGCGAGCAGCCGCTCGAGCGCGGCCTGGCTGTGCCGCGACGACAGCAGGATGCGGGCATTGGGCGGCGCCACCGAATCGAGCACCATGCCGCGCACGCTGGCGGGGTAACGCCGGGCATACATCAACGCCGTGCGGGTGCCGTACGAGCCGCCCCACAGGCTGAACTGGCGGTAGCCAAGCGCCCGCCGCAAGTCCTCGAAATCGGCCAGCGCGGCTTCGGTATGGAAGTGGCGCGGGTCGGCGTCGAGCCCCGCCAGGCAGGCGCGCAGGCTGGCTTGCACAGCGGCGGTGTCGCCCTGCGCGATCGCCTGTTCCGGCAGCGGGCAGCGCAGCGGGTTCGACCTGCCGGTGCCGCGCTGGTCGACCAGGAGGATGTCGCGGCGCTTGCGCGCTTCACGGAAGGCCGTGGCCAGGAGCGGCCCGTAATCCATCGCGGCCTGGCCGGGACCGCCGGCCAGCACCAGCAGCGGGTCCGGCGCCGCCGGCTTCGCGGTGGCCTTGATGCGGGCGAAATGGATGGCGATGCGGCGGCCGGACGGGTTGGCGCGGTCTTCCGGCACCTCCAGCGTGCCGCACTCGACCCGCTCGGGGAAGTGCGGCAGGTGGCAGGGTTCGAGGGCGGCGGCCAGGCTGGAATACAGCAGCATCGCCAGGAACAGGGTCCAGGCAAGGGCGAGATGCTTGCGGGTCATTTTTGTTCTCGTTGTGGTGGAGATACCGGCTTAGTCGCGCGCCGCGCGAAAAACTTACACGCGCATCGACGATCATGCATGACGGGTAGCCGCGCCGAGTGGTTAGAATGGCGGCCTTTGCCTCTCTACGAAAGCACGCCATGAAACTCAACCAGAAAATCGCGATCGTCACCGGCGCCAGCCAGGGCATCGGCCTGGCCTGCGCCCAGCGCCTGGTGCGCGAAGGCGCGCGCGTGATGCTCGTCGACCTCAAGCCTGACGTCGAGCAGGCCGCCGCCAGCCTGGGCGACGCCGCCCGCTTCTTCCGCGCCGACGTCGGCGTCAAGAAAGAGGTCGATGCGATGATCCAGGCCACGCTCGACGCCTTCGGCCGCATCGACATCTTGGTCAACAACGCGGGCGTGACCCATGCGGCCGACTTCCTCGACCTGGAAGAAGAGGATTTCGACCGCGTGCTGCGCGTCAACCTCAAATCCATGTTCCTGTGCAGCCAGGCGGCGGCGCGCGATATGGTGAAACGGGGCGGAGGCGGCTGCATCATCAATATGTCGAGCGTCAACGCCGAATTGACCATCCCGAACCAGGTGCCCTACGTGGTGTCGAAAGGCGGCGTCAACCAGCTGACCCGGGTGGCGTCGATCGCCCTGGCCCAGCATGGCATCCGCGTCAATGCGATCGGCCCGGGCACCATCCTGACCGAACTGGCCAGGCAGGCAGTGCTGGGCAGCCCGGAGGCGCGCCACACCATCCTGTCGCGCACGCCGCTGGGTCGCTGCGGCGAGCCGGAAGAAGTCGCCTCGATCGCCGCCTTCCTGGCCAGCGACGACGCCTCGTACATGACCGGCCAGACGCTGTACGCCGACGGCGGCCGCATGGCGCTGAACTACACCGTGCCCGTACGCGACTGACATCCTGCATTAGCGGGGAAGATATTACTTTTACGTATGTCTGGTATCCGAACTCGCAATTGGACACCTGCAAGGCCGACCCCGATAATTACACCTGTCTCCACTATTCTCCTCCAAGAAAATAGTTTTAAGCCCGCACAAGAGCGGGCTTTTTTTTGCCGAAAATTTGGAGAAAGGCCGCTGCTACGTAGTTCTACGTATAACGCACGCTGATGACCGGACGGCGCTCGCCGTTCATTTGATACCGCCAGAACTTTGCGCTTAGTCACAATCGCGTCACAAACACTACCTATACTAAGAATCACCTGTCATACACGCAACCGATATGCCTGATGACAGCAGGTGTGCGGCGCCCCGGGTGCTACACACCAACCGATTTTCGCATCTCTTGGCCCGATCTTGGGTTGTGCCCGCCAGTGGCGGGCATTTTTTTGCCTGGGCGTTCAGAAACCAGTATCGTTGCAAACGGGTCTTGTTCTCTGCCCCCGCGCAACTCCCGGTAAAAAAAATGTCATAGCGCTTGAAGCCGTCGCTGATTTGGCTATCATAAAGTTCTCACTTCCGATTCGGCCACCGGTCGGAAGCCCACGTACAACGAAACGTCCAAAGGAACCCGTCCTATGAACTTACGTGTACCAGCCAGCGCCGCACCCGACACTTGCCGCCGCCATCATGAAGAAGGCGACCTCGTCCTGAGCGAACTCAATCCGCGTGCCGTCGTCGACGCGCTCGACAGCGACAGCACGCCGCTCAACCTGCTCACCTTCGGCAGCGTCCGCGAAGTCTGCCCCAAATGCCAGAAAACCCACCTCAAGCTGGTCCTGCGACAGGGAAGCGTGCGCATGGCCCACCTGTTCTGCGCCGACTGCGAAAGCTGTTTCGACGCCCATTACGCCGACGGCGCGCCAGCCCTGACAATCTGAGCGTTACTGGCGTGCGGGCAAGTGGCTGCATGGCGTGGTATGGTTGGCGTTTCACGCACCTCCCCGTTCGCATCGATGCCCGCCCTGTCGTCCCTGCTGCAGCCTCCACTTAAGATCCGCCGCGCCCTGCATGCCCTCGCCCTGCTCGGGCTGCTGGCCATCCTGGTGGCGGGTTCGATTCCCGGCGCCCGCGCCGAGGTCGGCGCCTATGCGTCCGGTGTGGTGCTGCACGGCATGACCTACGCCTTTCTGGCCGCCTTGTGGTTCCTGGGCGCCACCGGCACGCCGCTGCAGCGCGCCCTGAAGGCGATGCTGGCCGTCGCGCTGATGGGCGCCGTCGACGAATGGGTGCAGAGTTTCTTCCCGTATCGCTCCGGCGACGTGCGCGACTGGCTGGTCGACGTCACGGCCGCCAGCCTCGCCTCCAGCGTGCTGGCGGTGCTGGCCACCCTCGCGCCGCGGCCGGCGCCGGCGGCGCGTCGGCGCTGACCATCATCCTCCGTTCGGGTTCCGCAAAGAACGCTCCACCTTGATCCAACCGGCCTCCAAAGGAAGTCAGCTGGAACGCTGGCGCACTTCGCGCCTCTTATCCTCGTGGCGCGCGGCATCGTCACATCCCCCACTACACATCCAAACGAGGAGTTGATCATGAAGCAAACACACCAGAGCGTGGCCATGGCGGGCCTGCTGGCGGTCACGCTCGCCATTTCCGGGTGCGCCTCCATGCGTGGCGAATCGAGTGACGCCAGCGGTAGCAGCGGCAGCACCGGGACCAGCGACTACGGTACGGGCACCAGCTGCAGCTCCGGTACCTCGGACAGCAGCGGCACGACCACGGGAGCATCCAGGACGGCGCGGGCGTCTCGGGCAGCTCGGGCGTCTCGGGCAGCAGCGGTTCCGGTAGCTCCAGCATGCAGGACGACCGTGGCGGCAGCGCGTCGACCGCGGGCGCCGCCGCGGCCAGCGCGGCGCCCAACAGCACCGTGCTGGCGATCGAGATCCTGCCTGCGTCGAGCGGCATTACCGAGGGCGATTCGTCGATGGGCAGCAGCGGTGCGGCCGGCGCCACCGGAAGCGCTGGTGGCAGCGCTGGCAGCAGCCAGTCCTACCGCGTCACCGTGCGCATGGACGACGGCAGCACGCAGGTGGTCACCCACGGCACCGCGCCCGATTTCCGCAGCGGCGACCGCGTCAACGTCACGGGTGGCAGCATCCAGCGCTATCCGGACGCCGGGTGGACCGTCGATCCACCCGTGCAGGAAGCCGAGGGTTTGCCGGGTTCAGGGCGTACCCGGGTCCTTGCCCTCCTCCACCTCGCGGTGAAACATCGGGATGTTACGCGTCGCATTGCTGATGACTTCCAGCGGCAGCTTGGGCGTCCGGTCGGCGTTCAGCAAGCCATTGGCTTCCTGGAAGGTGTCGGCGAACTGGGTATAGCAGAAGCCGCTGAACATGAAGGTCTCGTTGACCACCTGCAGCAGGCGACGGTACTGCTTGAGGTAGCTTTCGGCAGTGTGGGCGCGGCTATAGCCCCAGGTGGTCTCGTCCGGGTTCGGGGTCTGTTTGGGATCGTAGGCGATGCCGCCGAATTCCGTCAGCACGATCGGCTGGCCGCGGTGCGGGAAGCCATCCAGCGTCAGGATGCGCCCGCCGGGACGCCGCTGGTCGAACAGGGTGCGCACCGGATCGGTGACGGCGTAGCGCGCCAGGATTTTTTCCGGGTCGCTGTCGTAGTCGTGGATGCCGAGGATGTCGGTGGCCGAGGCTTCCCAGCCGTCGTTGCCGATCACCGGACGGGTCGAATCGAGCGTGCGCGTCAGGTGGTATAACGCTTCCACCGCATTGCGATGGGCCTGGGTCAGGGTCAGGTTTGGCACGCCCCACGACTCATTGAAGGCCACCCACACGATGATGCAGGGATGGCTGTAATCGCGTTCGATCGCCTCGGTCCATTCCTTGACCATGCGCGTGATCGCGCGCGGGCTGAAGCGGTAGGCCGAGGGCATCTCTTCCCATACCAGCAGGCCCAGTTTGTCCGCCCAGTATAGAAAGCGCGGATCCTCGATCTTCTGGTGCTTGCGCACGCCATTGAAGCCCATCAGTTTGGCCAGCTCGACGTCACGTTTCAGGTGCTGGTCGGACGGCGCCGTCATGAACGACTCCGGCCAGTAACCCTGGTCCAGCACCAGGCGCAGCTGGTAAGGGCGGCCATTGAGCATGAAGCGGTCGCGGTTGATCGATACCGAACGCAGCGCCGTGTACGACCGGATGCGGTCGAGCACCACGTCGCCGCAGCGCAGGGTCACCTCGGCGTCGAGCAGGGTCGGCCGTTCCGGACTCCACAGGATCACGTTGCGCGAGTCGTCGATGCCGGGGTCGGACAGCGCGATCTTGCGGTTGGCTTCCCCCGCCAGCAGCTTGTAGTAGTCGTCCGCCAGCAGCTGGTCGCCATGCCAGATCTTGACCTCGACAAACAGCTCCTGCTGGATGTCGCCGGCCGCGAACACCTCGCAGCCGATCTCGTAGGTCTCGAACACCGGCGTCCAGCGCAGCTTCTGGATATAGGTCGGCGACACCTGCTCGACCCAGACGGTCTGCCAGATGCCGGTGGTGCGCGGATACCAGATCGAGTGGGCGTCGAGCAGCCAGTCCTGCTTGCCGCGCGGCTTGGCCAGGTCGGCCGGATCGTCCTCGACCCACACCGTCACGGTCTGCTTGCCGTCGGCCTGCATGGCGCAGGTGATGTCGGCCGCGAACGGCGTATGGCCGCCCTCGTGCTCGGCCACCAGCTGGCCGTTGACCCATACCTTGGCGCTGTAGTCGACCGCGCCGAAGTGCAGTATCGTGCGCCCGTCGTTGGGCATCAATTCGAAGTCGCGCTCATACCAGACCACGCGGTGGAAACCCGTGTCCTGGATGCCGCTCATCTCGGTCTCGGGGGCGAACGGCACGCTGATCTCGTGCGTCCACTCCTTGACGTCGGACGGCATGAAATACTTGCCCTCGTCGTCGAAGCAGAATCGCCACTTGCCGTTCAGGTTCTGCCACTGGTCGCGCACCAGCTGCGGACGGGGATATTCAAACTGGTTCATCGTGATCCTTTCTGTCTGTCGGCACCGGCACCAGGATCCGGCCTTGGCGTCCATCTTTTTGGTTATAGACCGCCAGCGCGCTGGCGGCGGCTTGCTGCGCCTGGCCCTTGCGGCACAGCGCAACGCAGGCGCCGCCGAAGCCGGCGCCGGTCAGGCGCGCGCCCAGCACGCCGGGGGCGGCGCGCAAGGCCTCGCACAGGGCGTCGAGTTCCGGGATCGAGACCTCGTAGTCGTCGCGCAGGCTGAAGTGCGAGTCGTTCATCAGTTCGCCGAAGCGCCCGGCGCTCACGCCTTGCGCCGCTTCGAGCACGCGCAGGTTTTCCCGCACCACGTGGCGCGCCCGCTCGCGCAGCGGCGACGGCAGGGTCTCCACCGCGGATGCGTCCGCGACGTCGCGCAGCGCCTGCACGCCGAGCTTTTTCGCGCCCTCCTCGCACTCGGCGCGGCGTTCGTTGTACTTGCTGGCGGCGAGCTTGCGCGCCACGCCCGAGTCGACCACGATCAGCTCGGTGTCCGGAGGCAGCGGCACCAGGCGATGCTCCAGCGTGCGGGCGTCGATGAACAGCATATTGCTCTCGTCGGCCAGGCTGGACGCCATCTGGTCCATGATCCCGCAGTTCACGCGCGCGTACTCGATCTCGGCGCGCTGGGCGATGCGGGCCAGCTTGACGTCATCGAGTTCGAAACCCAGCAGCGCGCGCATGGCGCGCAGGGCCGCCACCTCGAGCGCGGCCGAGGACGACAGGCCCGAGCCGACCGGCAAATCGGTCTCGACATACACGCGCAGCGGCGGCACCTCGATCCCTTCCGCCTGCACCAGCCGGATGCAGCCTTCGATATAGCTGCCGAAGCCCTGCGGCGCGCTGCCGTCGCTGGCGAAGGTCACGGTCGCATCGAGATTCGGCGAATAGAAGTGGAAATGGTCGTCGCCGCTGCGGCTCATCGCCACGGTGGTGCGCTGGGGCGTGGCCACCGGCAGCATGAAGCCGTCGTTGTAGTCGGTATGCTCGCCCAGCAGGTTGACCCGGCCCGGGGCCGAGGCGTTCACCTCGGGCGCGCCGCCAAAGAAGGTGTCGGGGTTCAGGGTCATGCTTGCGCCTCCAGCCACAGCGGCCGCTTGCGGCCATGGACGTCCAGCACCGGCCAGCCGGGATCGAACGTCAGGTTCTCGAGTCCCTGCGGGCCGAGCAAAAAGGTGTCCTCGATCTTCATGCCGCCGAAGCTGGGATTGAAGGCGAAGGCCATGCCATCTTCGAGCTGGGTCGCGGTGCTGGCGGTGGCGACGATCTCGCGCGCCAGGTAGCCGGTGATGCCGCCCTGGTGGTGCTCGCGGATCGCGCCCTCGACGTCGGCGTGGTGGTAAGCCTGGGCCAGCGCGTGATACACGCTCGACAGCGATTTACCGGGCGCCACGGCGGCCAGGCCGGTGGCCTCGACGTCCATCAGCGCGCGCTGGGCCTCGGGCGCCGCACCCGCGCCGCCGAAGCTCACGAAGCGGGTCAGGTTGGCATACAAGCCATGGCGGCGCCCGCAGAACACCAGCATGGCGCGTTCGCCGAGCGGTTCGTGCGACGGCGTCGCGTGGCGGTACAGGGGCAGGCGGCGCGCGCCGGCCGCCAGCACCAGGGCCGGATGGATGCCGCGCCGCCACAGCGCCTCGGCGCCGGCGCCGGCCAGCTGCTGCTCGGTCCAGTCGGGCCTGGCCCGATGCAGCACCTCGGTCATCGCTTCGGCTGCCTCGCGGCCCAGCAGGCGGTAGCGCGCCTGCTCGGCGTCGCCCAGCACCAGTTTGCGTTGACGCAGCGCCAACGGCAAGGGGCGTTCCTCGCCCACGGGGCGGTCGGACAAGACCACGCGACCCTGGGCCGCACCCGCGACGAAGCGCTCGCGCAGTTCCGGCTCGGCCCACGGTTCGATGTGGAAAGTGAAGCCGCCCGGGATTTCTTCGGCGCGCAGGCGTTCGCCCTCGATCTCGTCGGTCAGCACGCAGGCGTCGTCCTGCGTGACGAGCACCTCGGCGATGCCGACGCCGGTCGTCAGCAGCACCGCGCTCGAGCCGCCGGCCGTGACCCAGGCAAACCAGTCGGTGCCGCGCAGGCGCACCGCGCCGGCCCCTTCCTGGGCCAGGGTCGCGCGCAGCAGCGCCAGTTTGTCGGCCACCTCCGTGGCCCGCATGTCCAGTCCCGTCATGCGGCGTCCTCCAGGCTGACTTCGACCTGCTGCAATTCATAGGCCGTGGTTTCGGGCAGCACGTCCATCGCGAACATGCCGGCCGCCAGCTCGGTGCCGGCCAGGTATTTCAGGCGGTCGCGCGTGCGGTAAGGCGGATAGAACTGGGCGTGCAGCTGGGTTTCCGGATGCTCGGCGCCGTCGGTCGGGGCCTGGTACCAGGCCATCAGGTAAGGGAAAGGCCGGTTCCACAGGGTCTCGTACTTGAGCAGCACGGTCTTGAGCGCGCGCGCCAGAGCTTCGCGTTGCGGCGGCGTGAGCGCGGCGAAATCCTTGCAGGGCGCCGTCGGCATCACCCACACCTCGTAGGGGTAGCGGGCGCAGGCCGGCACGAAGGCGATCGCGTAGTCGTCCTGGTACAGCACGCGGCGGCCGTCGGCGGCCTCGTCGCGCGCCATGTCGCACAGCAGGCTGGCGCCATGCTGCAGATAATATTCGCGCTCCTGCGCCAGCATGCGCGCCGGCACCGCCGGCACGAAGGGATAGGCATAGATCTGGCCATGCGGATGGTGCAGGGTCACGCCGACCTCGGCGCCGCGGTTCTCGAACGGCAGCACGTAGTGGATGTTCTGGTGGCTGCCGATGCGGGTGGTGCGCTCGCCCCAGACCTGCAGCAGCAGCTCGATGCGCGACAGCGGCAGATGGGCCAGCGCCGCGTTCGGATCCTGCGTGAACACCACTACCTCGCAATGGCCGTTCGCCGGCGCAGTCGGCACCGTCACGATCGGCGGATCGTGCGACTCCAGCGCCAGCGAGGGAAAGCGGTTGTCGAACACGGCGATCTCGTAGTCGCCGGCCGGCATCTCAGTCGGATGTTCCTGGTCCACGGTTGGCGCCAGCGGGTTGTACTGCGGCGGCGGCTGGTAGGTGCGGTTCTGGCGGAATGCGGCATAGGTCACCCATTCGCCGCGCAGCGAATGCCAGCGCAGGTGCGGATTCGCATGCTGCGGTTCCGGGAACGGGCTGGTCGCAACGATGCCGTCCGGAATCGGCAGATTGCTGTACAGGGTCAGATTGCGTCCGTCCGGTTTCTTGAGTTCTTTACGATGCATGGCAACAGTTCAGGTTCGGTGGAGCCTTCGGTCAATCAGGCGCGAGCGTGCACGCCGAATACCAGGGCATCGGCGCGCTCGCGGCACGAGAAGCCGATCCTAACATGCTGTTTTCGCCACACTTTCTACCCAGAATTTGCGCATTTTCCGGGCGTCAATACTGCTGTGTCACAGGGGCGAGACACCCCTTGGCATTCGGAGTGGATTCGCAAGGGAGAGCGTCCGGACGGACGCCAACCGGCAGGATCGTTGTAGTCCCGCACCTACGCCATAATTAGAATTTTTTACACGTTTTGGCAAGCAAAACACCTACCTGCCCATCGTAGGCAAGAGCGGCGTTTTGCAGCGAAGGGGAGGTCGGGGGCGGCCGGCCCGGAGTCGGGCCGGCGGGTGTGGCGGGCTTACCAGGCTTGCTTATTCAGCTTACCTACTCAGCTTACCTACTCAGCTTACCTACTCAGCTTACTTACTCAGCTTACTTACCAGCTTACTTACCAGCTTACTTACTCAGCTTACTTACCAGCTGGCTTATTTGGCCAACTCGACCAGCACCGCCGTATACATCTGCAGGTTCAACAGCAGCTGTTTGGTGGTGATGAATTCGTGTTCCGAGTGACCTGTGTACTTCTTCCCCGGCATCGATGGACCGAAGCTGACCGCGTTCGGGAACAGGCGCGAATTGGTGCCGCCGCCGATCGCCACCGGTCTGGCGTCCTTCATGCCGGTGAAATACGCAAAGGTCGACAGCAGGGTCGGCACCTGCGGCGCATTTTCGAGGATCCACGGATCGCGCACGCCGACCTTGACGTTCGCCAGCGGCAGCCGGCGCGCCTGCCAGTCGGCCAGGGCGGCGTTGATCTCGGACGTCAGCTGCTCGCTCGACTTGCCACGCGGCCGGCGCACATTGATCGCGATCTCGATGCCCTCGTCCAGCTGGCGGATCACGGTCGGCTTGAAGGTCATCGGCCCCATGAAGCTGTCGCGGTAGGCGATCTTGCCGAACTTCTCGCCGTAATAGCCGGTGCCGACCAGGTCGTTCAGGTAGTTCACCACGCCGCCGGCCACCGTATTCGGCCAGCTGCGCACCGCCAGCGCGTCCGCCAGCATGCTGACCGCGTTCACGCCTTCCTGCGGTTTCGATGAATGGGCCGACACGCCCTTTGCGACCACCTTCAGGTTCGCGTCCTGGCGCTCGAAGGTGTAGCGCATGTCGACCTGCGCCGCGGCACGTGCGCGGATCTGCCCCTCGATCTCCGGCGTGGCGTTGGCGACCAGCGCCTCCGCGTCTTCGGGAATCTGGGTATTGAAGGAGCCGCCCCTGAATTCGGCGATATGGAGTTCGCCGGCCGCCGGGATCGCGGCGCCGGCCTTCGGGATCGTCACGGCCACGGTGCCGCCGCCCTTCTCCGCCGTCACCACCGGATACTCGGCGTCGAGCGTGATGCTCATCTGCGGCGGCACGTGGGTCTTGAGGAATTCGGTCAAGGGTCCCCAGTCCGACTCCTCGCCCATGTACACGTACAGCTCGATACGCTTGTTCAAAGGGATCTGACGGTCGCGGATCGCCTTCATCGCATACAGCGCGGTGGCGATCGGTCCCTTGTCGTCCTCGGCGCCGCGCGCGATCAGCTTGCCCGGTTCGCTGGTGCGGTCCAGCACGAACGGCGACTTCTTCCATTTGCTCGGGTCGACCGGTTGCACGTCGCCATGGGTCACGATGCCGACCCGCTCGGTGCCCTTGCCGAGACCGACGATCACGGTCCAGCCATGATCCTCGACATCGAGGCCGAGGCGCTCGGCCTCTTCCTTCAGCGCGGCCTTGAACGCGATGTGGACCGGGTTCTTGTCGGACGGGTAGCGCGCATCGACCACGGTATTGAAGCTGACCAGCTTGGCCAGGGTGTCGACCACGTCGTTGCGGTAGGTCGCGACCGCATACTTGGCGGCGCTGACGGCGGTCTCGCTCGGGGTCGGCGCCGGGGTCGGCGCCGGTGTTGCGGCGGGCGCGGCGGATGCGACAGTCGTGGTCCACGCCAGCACCAGGCTGGCGATCAAGGCTTTCTTGTACATACGGCGCCGTTCTCCATGAATCCAGGATTGCAAATGCGCAAGGAGTCTAGCACAGGCATGCGCGCACCCGATCCACGTTTTCCGCGTATCGTTACGCGCTTCGCACCGAGAGAAAACGCGCCATGACTGACAAGACCATCCGCCGCCTGCACCCTGCCCTGCGCGACGACATCGGCGACCTGCTGACGCAGCGCCCCGTGCCCTCGCACCAGCTCGAGCAGATCGATCCTTTCCTGTTCCTGAACCACCACGGCCCGCAGGTCTACGGACCGCACAACCGCGGCCTGCCGTTCGGACCGCATCCACACCGCGGCTTCGAGACGGTCACCTTCATCGTCGACGGCATGCTGGCGCACCGCGACAGCGCCGGCCACGAAAGCGTGATCCACGCGGGCGGCATCCAGTGGATGACGGCCGGCAGTGGCATCGTGCACGCCGAGGTATCGCCGCGCGAATTCATGGAACACGGCGGCCCGCTCGAGATCCTTCAGCTGTGGGTGAACCTGCCGTCGCGCCTGAAGATGAGCGCGCCCGCATACACGGGACTGCAACGCGGGCAGATCCCGGCCCTGGCGCTCGATGGCGGCAAGGTGACCATGAACCTGATCGCCGGCAAGTGGGAGACCAGCACGGGGCCGGTGCGGTCGCTGACCGGCGTGTTCATGAGCACGGTCGCGATGCAGGCCGGAGGACAATTCAGGGCGTCCGGCCTGCATGGGCGCAATGTGCTGCTGTACGTGGTGCGTGGACGCATCGGCGTGGGCAACCACGGCGATCCCGTCGACGCTTGCCAACTGGTGGAACTGGATGAGAACGGCGACACCGTGCATATCCGGGCCGAAGCCGATACGCTGCTGCTGTTCGGCCACGCCGAACCGCTCCGCGAACCGGTGGTGGCGCACGGCCCCTTCGTCATGACCACCCGCGAAGAGATCGTGCAGGCGATCGCCGACTACCAGGCCGGGCGCTTCGGTTCAACGCAGGCTTGAGGCCACCCGGCGTTCGGGTCCGCTCCTGAGCACCACGGCGTGGGGGAAAGGGCCGCCTTCGAAGTCCAGGCTCAATTCGCTGCCCACCGCTTCGAAGCGGTCACCGCCGATGTGGACGATCTCGACCGGCCCGGCGCCGACATCCGCATACAGCTTGCGGCTCCGTTCGCTCACGCGCAGGGTGCGGCCATCGTCGAGCCGGTAGACGCCCTGCATGCGCTTGTTCATCAATGGATCGAGGTAGGCCTTCTTCGCCTGGACCGCCTCGGCGCCGCCGCCGTCGGCGGATGCGGCCGGCGCCGCGAGCGCGGGCAGCGCCGCCAGGGCCGCCGCTGCACACAACACGATATGCTGGATGCGCATGGTGCTCCTCCTGTCAGGTCGGGTGGGCATCCGGATCAGCGCTGGGTCGCCGCCAACGCGCGGTTGCCGGCTTCGCGCACGTAGACGGTATGCGCCGCGCGCTCGCCCTCGAAGCGCATGTTCAGGTCCTTGCCCACTGCGACGAAGCGCTTCTTGCCGACGTGGATGAGTTCGACCGGGCCATCGCCCAGGTCGGCGTACAGCGCGCGCTTGCCGTCCTCGACCTTGCCTTTGACCTCCAGCACGCGGCCATCCTCGAGCGCATATTCGCCCTGCACGCGGTCGTACGCGAACGGCGGCATGCGCACCTGTTGATGGGAGCTGCGCACTTCCACCACTTCCTTGCCCGCGCCCTGCGGGGCGGCGAGGCTGGACAGCGACAGGGTGGCGGTGGCGGCGGTGATGGCGAACAGGGCGATGTGCTTGATGCGCATGATGTCTTTTCCTTTCAGGTCGGATGCGAGAGAAGAACCCGTGCGGCAAGCGTTCGATCGCTCGTGAAGAGGCCGCGTGGTCCACGTGTGTCGTCGTCGCCAGGGCTGCGTTTTGTCTGGCGATGAACCCAGTCTAGCCAGACTGCGCGCGCGCTCAAGCGGCAGTGGGATGAAGCGCTGAAACGCGCGACGAAATGCCGAAAACGCGAAGCGAACGGGAGGTGCATACGCGTGTCGTTCGCACACGTCTGCACCCCGTCTGCATGCGTGTTTTCCGGCTTTTTTCCGACCCCGGCCACCGGTGCATGTCGAGGCTCGGCGGGGCCGCCGTGGCGCCCCGTCAAGCGTGTGTCCGCATTGCGTACGGATGCCGTACATTAGGGCCATCGACAACCAACCAGACCCAACCCATGCAAGCGATTCCTCTCGTCGCGACCACGCGCGGCTACCCCGACTCCGGCAACGTGACCGAGAACGTCCATTGGGGTTCCATCGCCGTGGTCGACACCCGCGGCCGGCTGTTGTGGTCGGCGGGCGATCCGGACTATCCGACCTTCACCCGCTCCGCCCTGAAGCCGTTCCAGGCCCTTCCCTTCATCCTGTCCGACGGCCCGGCGCGCTTCAGCCTCACGCAGGCCGAGGTGGCGCTGCTGTGCGCCAGCCATTCGGGCGAGGACATCCACCTCGAGGGCGTGCGCGCGATCCTGGACAAGATCGGCCTCGCCCCCGGCCACCTCGAATGCGGCTGCGCGCAGCCGCTGCACTACGAGTTCACCGGAACGAAGCCGCCGCCCGATGCGCAATGGACGCAGCTGCACCACAACTGTTCCGGCAAGCACAGCGGCTTCCTGGCCTGGTGCCGCCTGCACGATGTGCCGACCGCCGGCTACGTCGAGCGCGCCCACCCGCTGCAGCAGGCGATTCGCGCCGCGCTGGCCGACACCGTGGGGCTGCCTGCGGAGGCCATGCCGTCCGGGATCGACGGCTGCTCGGCGCCGAACTATGCGCTGCCGCTGTCGTCGCTGGCGCACCTGTATGCGCGCCTGGCGCATGGCAGCAACGACCCGCAGCTGGGCGGGGCGATGGGCATCCTGGGTGAGGCCATGACGGCGCGGCCCGACATGGTCTCGGGCCAGGCGCGCACCGACCTGCACTGGATGACGGCGGGCGGCGGCGACTGGGTGGCCAAGATCGGCGCCGACGCGGTGCAGGCGATCGGCGTGCGCTCGGCCGGGATCGGCATCGCGATCAAGATTGCGGACGGCAACAGCCGCGCGCTGCATCCGGCGGTGTATGCCGTGCTCGACCAGCTCGGCCTGCTCGACGCACAGCGCAGGGCGGCGCTCGAGCGCTACCGCCAGCCTGCGATCCAGAATGCGCGCGGCACGGTGGCGGGCGATATCCGCCCCTGTTCGCGCTCGCGCGCGCCAGATGAGGGATGGCGGGCTGGGCGTGCGTCTTTACAACACCTGTCATTTTAGGCATTTCATTTCAGGCTTAAAGCGTTAATACTTGCTAAGCGGAATTTTCCGTTTCTCGGGATTACTGACATCGTGTTTACCAATCTACGCATCGGCTCGCGCCTGACACTCGCGTTCGCCACGATCCTCATCCTTTCCCTCGCCGGCACCGCCTTCGCGCTCTATACGACGCGCAGCAGCGCCGAAGCGACCCACGAGATGATGCAGAAACCGTTGACCAAGGAACGCCTCGTCTCGGACTGGTACGTGCTGACCTACTCGGCCATCGCCCGCACGTCGCTGATCGCACGCAGCACCGACAGCACGCTGTCGACCGTCTTCGCCAAGCCGATCAAGGACAGCGTCACCGACACCACCGCCATCCTCAAGAAGGTCGAGGCGCTGCTCGATTCGCCGCAAGAAAAGCAGACGCTGAGCGAGATCCTCGCGCTGCGCAAGACCTACCAGAACGCCAAGGAACTGGTGATGAATGCGCGCACTGCGGGCGATGCGGAAGCAGCCGAACGCGCTTACGAACAGGCTTTCGCTCCGGCGGCCGCGGCCTATGGCGCCAAGGTGCAGAGTCTGCTACAACTCCAGCGCAAGGCGATCGACCAGACCGCGCTTGCCATCGAAGCGGCGAATCAGCGCAGCACGCGCCTGGTCGTCCTGCTGGCCGTACTGGCGGCCGCGTTGGGTTCGGTCGCTGCGGTCATGATCACGCGCAGCATCACGAAACCCCTGGGTTCGGCGCTGACGGTCGCGCAAACGGTCGCGGCGGGCAACCTCGGCAATACCTTCGCCACCTACCCGAAAGACGAAGTGGGCGACCTGATGCGGGCACTGGAAACCATGAACGGCGCCCTGGCCCGGGTCGTGGCCGAGGTCCAGCAAGGCACCACCGCCATTTCCACCGCATCGGGCGAGATCGCGGCCGGCAACCTCGACCTGTCCGGCCGCACCGAACAGCAGGCCAGCTCGCTCGAAGAGACGGCCGCCTCGATGGAAGAACTGACGGCCACCGTGCGCCAGAACGCCGACAATGCGGTGCAGGCCAATGGCCTGGCCCAGGCGGCATCCGAAGTGGCGGCGCGCGGCGGCGCCATCGTCGGCCAGGTGGTCGACACGATGGGTTCGATCGACGCCTCGGCGCGCAAGATCGTCGACATCATCGGCGTCATCGACGGCATCGCCTTCCAGACCAATATCCTGGCCCTGAACGCGGCGGTGGAAGCGGCGCGCGCCGGCGAACAGGGCCGCGGCTTCGCCGTGGTGGCGAGCGAGGTGCGCAACCTGGCGCAGCGCTCGGCCAGCGCGGCCAAGGAAATCAAGGGCCTGATCGGCGACTCGATGACCCAGGTGAATGCCGGCACCGCCCTGGTGCAGCAGGCCGGCACCACCATGAACGACGTCGTCACCAGCGTGGCGCGCGTGACCGACATGATGTCCGAGATCACCTCGGCCACCCAGGAACAGCGCACCGGCATCCACCAGGTGAACGAGGCGATCACGCAGATGGACCAGGTGACGCAGCAGAACGCGGCGCTGGTGGAACAGGCCGCCGCTGCCGCGGCCAGCATGCAGGAACAGGCGGCGCGCCTGGCGGAGGTGGCGGCCGGCTTCAGGCTGGGCAATGGGGATGCGGCTTCCCAGCCGCGCCTGGCGCGGCGCACGTCCCCGGCGCTGGCGATGTAAGGCCCGCCGGCGGCCTGCCGAAAAATCAGGCCGCCAGCCGGCGCAGCATGGCGGCGATCGCGTCCAGCGCCGAGGAATCTTCCCAATAGTTCTCGTGCGACAGCGGATTCCAGCTGCGCGCCAGCAGGCCGGCAATGCCGCCGCCGGCATTGATCGCGCGGTCCTCGACCAGCGTGCGGTAGCCCTGCGACAGGGGCTGCAGCGGCCAGCCCAGCACGTCGTCCGGATCGTAGAAATTGATCCACTTGAACAGCGAGGTCGGCGGCGCGATCGGGATGATGTCCATCTCCTTGTGCGCGGCGACGAAGATCGGAATATTGCAGCCGGTGGTGACCAGGCCGGCGCAAGTGCCGCCACCCAGGAACACGCGCTCGCTCGCGGTCAATGGCCGGCCCAGCGCGCCGGAGGCCCAGGCGTCGATATCGCGCCAGATGCCGGCGCCCACCGGCCACCCGGCGGCCGCCTTCTGGGCGTCGTACAGATAGCTCGACAGCACCTGCCCGCCCAGCGACTGGGCGACGAACACCACCGGCATGTCCGGACGGACCGCATGGCACGACAGCAGCGCGCCCGCGATCTCGCCCTGGGCCAGCTCATAGACCGAGCCGGGGTTCTCCTTGCGGGTTTCCAGGCCGGCGGCGTCGCCCAGGCCGTACAGCACGAACTTGCGCAAGGCGTCGTAGCGCACCTTGCCGCCGGCGGCGGTGCGCTCCCAGACCTGGCGCTGGTTCTCGTGCAGGATGCCTTGATAGTAAACCGAGCGCATCGTCACCTGGGGCGCCAGCCCGCCCAGGCGGCTGCGCAGCTGCGCCATCAGGCCGTCCGCATACGCGGGCAGCGTTTCCCCCATGCCATGCACGGTGATCAATGCGACTTGGGTCATGGCCCTTCTCCTTTTGGATCTGGCGCAATGTGCGTCGATGTCACTAGCGTATCAAACTTCGGGTGAATCGATGCGTCTCAAAACGCTGGCAGAATGTCGAGCTTGTCGACCCTTTCCTCCCTGCTCCATGGACATTCTTTTCGACCGTTATGCGGATGCGATCCGCGCGCTGGATCTGGCCGGCATCGCCGCACCGGCCGACATCCCGCATAATTTGCTATTGGCAAATGAGGGGCGCTACCGCAGCTACTACATCCCGTTCGAATCGGTGAACCGCGCGGCGCGCGTGGTGGTGGTCGGGATCTCGCCCGGCTTCGTGCAATGGAAGAATGCGATGCGCGAAGCGCAGCGCGGGATGGCCGCGGGCGCTTCAACCGACGAGGTGCTGGTGGCGGCGCGCCAGGCCGGCGCCTTCAGCGGCGCGATCCGGCCCAACTTCGTGGCCCTGCTCGATGCGATCGGCGTGCAGCGCTGGCTCGGCATCGCCAGTTGCGCCACCCTGTTCGGCCCGGATGCCGGCCTGGTGCACATCGGCGCCATCCTGCGCCATCCGGTCTTCGTCGACGGCAAGAACTACAGCGGCACGCCCGCCATGCGGCGCCACGCCTTCCTGCGCGAAGAAACGCTGCGCTACTTCGCGCATGAAGCAGCCATGCTGCCCGACGCCCTGTACATCCCGATGGGGGCCAGCGTCAGCGAGGGCCTGGACTGGCTGGCGGCGCAAGGCGTGCTGCCTGCGAGCCGCATCCTGCACGGGCTGCCCCACCCTTCCGGCGCGAACGCCGAGCGGGTCGCCTACTTCCTGGGCCGCAAGGACCTTGCTGCGCTATCGGGCAAGACCAACGGCGCCCGGCTCGACGCGGCGCGCCAGGCCTTGCAGGCGCAGATGGCGGGCTTGATCGACGGTCAGCGGATCTCGAGCTCGAAGGTATCGACGCCGTCGACGCCGCCGCGCACGCGGTCGCCCGGCTCGAGCGCCGCCACGCCCGACGGCGTGCCCGAATAAATCAGGTCGCCCGGCGCCAGGGTCACGAAGCGCGACAGGTAGGCGATCACGTCGGCGATCGGCCAGATCAGTTCATTGAGGTTGCCTTCCTGGCGCAGGGCGCCGTTCACTTCCAGCCAGATGCGGCCTTCAGCCGGGTGGCCCACTTCGCTCACCGGATGCAGGGCGCTGATTGGGGCCGAGGCGTCGAAGCCCTTGGCCATGTCCCATGGGCGGCCGGTGTCCTTGGCCACCGCCTGCAGGTCGCGCCGGGTCAGGTCCAGGCCCACGCCATAGCCCCACACCAGGTCGAGCGCGCTGGCCGGGTCGACGTTGGCGCCGCCTGCGCCCAGCGCCACCACCAGTTCGATCTCGTGGTGCAGGTCGTCGGTCGACGGCGGATACGGCACCGCGCCGCTGGCCGGCACCACGGCGTCGGCCGGCTTGGTGAAGAAGAACGGCGGTTCGCGGTTCGGGTCGCTCCCCATCTCGCGCGCGTGCGAGGCGTAGTTGCGGCCGACGCAGAACACGCGGCGCACCGGGAAACGGCTGCTCGAGCCGCTGACGGCCACCGAAGGGGTGGCCGGTGCGGTGATGACGAATTCGGACATGCTCATCCTTTCATGGAGGAAAGCATGATGATACTCCCGCCGCCGCTAGCCGTGGTCACGGGCAATATCCCGGGAAATTCAGGCTGGCGCCATCGTCTCTTCGGATTCGGACGCCGACGCCGGCCTGGGAGCCGATGCCGCCTCCGCCACCGCCGCAAGCGCCGCGCTGGACTCGAGGATGCGCGCCAGCGCCGTCATGTCGACCGGCTTGACCAGGTGGTGGGCGAAGCCTGCCTGCAGCGCCCGTTCGCGGTCCTTGGCCTGCCCGTAGCCGGTCACGGCGACCGGCACCGTGGCCGCCGTTTCGGGCAGGGAGCGCAGTTCCTGGGCCAGCTGGTAGCCATCGACGTCGGGCAGGCCGATATCGATCAGCATCACGTCGGGCCGCTCGGCGCGCGCGCGGCGCAGGGCCGATTGGGCGTCGTATTCGACCGAGGTGGCGTGGCCCTGCACCTGCAGCAAGGTGGACAGGCTGTCGGCGGCGTCGCTGTTGTCGTCCACGATCAGCACCCGCAGCTTGCGCTGCAGGACGGCGCGCGCGTCCTCAGGGTCGCCCGGTCCTGCTTCACTGCCGTCGCAGGCGCCCGCCACGCACGGCAAGGTCAGCGTGAAGGTGCTGCCGAAGCCGACGCCTTCGCTGTGCGCCGCCACCTCGCCTTCGTGCATGTCGACCAGGCGCTTGACCAGGGTCAGGCCCAGTCCGAGCCCGCCCTGCGAGCGCGCCAGCGTGCGCGCGCCCTGGGTGAACAGGTCGAACACGCTCGGCACCAGGTCGGGCGGCATGCCGGAGCCGTTGTCGCGCACGCGCAAGGCCATGCGGCCATCGACCGCCTCGAGCGCGAGCGTGAGCTGGCCGCCTTTCGGCGTGTACTTGGCGGCGTTGTTGACGATATTGGCCACGCTCTGCACCAGGCGCGTATGGTCGCCGCGCACCCAGACCGGCGCGTCGGGCAGCTCCACCCGCACCTGGTGCGATTTTTCCAGCACCAGCGGGCGGGTCTGGTCGAGCGCCCCGGTCACCACCTCGCGGAAATCGATCGTCGCCAGCTTGAGCTTGACCAGGCCGCGCGTCACGCGCGAGACGTCCAGCAGGTCGTCGATCAGGCGGCTCATGTGCTTGACCTGGCGGCTGATGATGGAACTGGTCTGGCAGATGCGCGGCTCGGTGGCGAACTGCATGCTCAGCAGGCTGGCCGAGCTGCTGATCGGCGCCAGGGGGTTGCGCAGCTCGTGCGCCAGCATGGCCAGGAATTCGTCCTTGGCGTGGCTGAGACGCTCGGCCTGCACCCGCGCCGCGCGCTCGCTTTGCAGCAGCGCGTCACGCTCGAGCGCCGCAGCGCGCAGCGTTTCCTCGAGACGCGAGCGACGCACCACCTCGCGCGTATGGCGCGCCACGTCCTCGGCCATCGCCGTCTCTTGCTCGGTCCAGTGGCGCGCGAACGGCTCGTGCAGGTAGAACACGGCCGACAGGCGCGCCTCCTCGATGATCGGCACGATCACCACCGCGCGCGCGTCGATGCCGGCATAGGCCGCGACGCATGGCGCCGAGCGGGGATCGGCCCCGACGTCGTCGATGCGCACGGTGCGGCCCTGGCGCAGCATGTCGGCGATCGCGGATCCGAATTCATCCAGGGGGTGCGACATGCCGGCCAGGCTGGCCATGCGGCCCTCGGTCCAGTCGCGGTCGATGCTGACGGTGCGGCCGGCGGAATCGATTTCACCATAGCCGACGCGCGCCACGCCGAGGGTCTGCCCGGTCATGGCGCTGGTGGCCTTCATGATGTGGACAGCGTCGTCCAGGCCGTCGAGGGTTTCGCCCAGCTTCTGGTGAAAAGCGTGGCGGTGCTGGGACAGCACGTCCGACGTGGTTTCGGTGAGCACGCAATAGACGCCGGCCACCTGCCCTGCATGGCGCGCCGGGGACAGCGAGACGGAAAAGAAACGCCGCTCGCGCTTGCCGTTGCGCTCGAATTCCATCAGGGCGTGCTGGAGCTGGGTCGCTTCGCCGGCCAGCGCGAGTTCGAAATAGGGACGCATGCGCTCCCACAGCTCGGGGCGCACGCTGGCGTATGGCGCGCCACGCGCTGCCGGGTGCTTGTCGCCGAGCAGGTCGGAATAGGCCTCGTTGTAGAACAGGCGCAGGTCGTCGCCAATGGCCAGGAACATCGGGAAGCGCGAGGCCTGGATCAGGTCGCCAATGGCGCGCAAGCCCTCAGGCCACGTGTGCGGCTCTCCCAGCGCCAAACCGCCGACGGCCGCCGGCGGGAAACTGCTCAGATTGCTCATCAGGATTAACCCAGAGTGGTTCTCGCGAAGCTGGCTGGGCTTGATACACTGGAACGTTTCCCATCGCGTTCTTATTGCCCCGCCGCCAACATTTTTTTATTGACGCGATTATAGCGAGCAAACAGAACGGGCTGCGCCCGTTACACATCAGCGACGTTTGATGGTTGCAACGGTACTACAGCAATGTGCTAATAGATCTCGGCGGCGGCGGCCCGCACGGCGGTCAAGAGCAGGTCGGCGCCCGGCGACAGCAGGTGGTCTTGCTGGCGGATGATGCCGAAAGCATCCATCTTGCATGGCAGCTCGATCGGCAGGATGCGCATCACGTTCAGCGAGGCGTAGTACTGCGCCACCTCTTGCGGCATCACGTGCAGAGCGTCGGTCTGCTGCAGCAGCGCCGTCACCAGCAGGATCGCCGTCGTGTCCACCACATTGACCGGCGGCGCCAGGCCGGCGCGCCGGAACATCATGTCGAAGCGGTGGCGCAGGATGCTGCCCGGCGACGGCAGGATCCACGGCCGGGCGGCGATGTCCTCGAGGGTCAGTCCGCGCCGCTCCAGCAGCGGATGGCCGGGCCGGACGACGGCGCAGGCCGGCTCCTCGCTCAGCTCCTCGTAGATCAGGCCCGTCGAATCCTCCTTGTCCAGGATGCGGCCGATCATGAAATCGAGGGTGCCGTGCTTGAGCTTGTCGAGCAGGAGGTTGCTGGATTCGAGCTGCACGCCGATGCGCAGCAGCGGCGCCTGCTCCTTGATGCGCGCGATCGCGCGCGGCAGCAGCGCCATCGCCGGCGCCATGATCACGCCCACCTCGACCTGCCCCGCCTGCCCGGCCTTGAGCGCGACGATGTCGTCGTGCGCCAGCGCCAGGCTGGTGAGCGCCATGCGCGCGTGGCGGATCATGGTCTCGCCGTAGATGGTCGGCTCCATCCCGCGCGGCAGGCGCTCGAACAGGCGCACGTCGAGCATCTCTTCCAGGTCCTTGACCTGCTTGGACGCCGCCGGCTGCGTCATGTGCAGCTCCTCGGCCGCGCGGTGGATGTTGCGGTAATCGTCCAGGGCGATCAGGAGCAGCAGCTGGCGCGTCTTGAGGCGCGCTTTCAGGAACCAGTTGGGGTTTGTCGTATCCATCGAGAAATCATATCAGCCCGGCGTCTCACGGTGATCTGAACGCCATCACCCGCTGCACCACACAGAACACGAACAGCAGGCCGCCGATCACGATCCTGGTCCACCATGAGCTGAGCGTGCCGTCGAAGGCGATCAGGGTCTGGATCGTGCCCAGCACCAGCACGCCGGACAGCGCGCCGAGGATGTAGCCATAGCCGCCGGTGAGCAAGGTGCCGCCGATGACCACGGCGGCGATCGCATCGAGCTCCGTGCCCTGCGCATGCAGGCCGTAGCCGGACAACATGTAGAAGGCGAACAACAGGCCCGCCAGCGAGGCGCAGAAGCCGCTGAAGGCATACACCAGGATCTTGGTGCGGCCGACCGACAGGCCCATCATCGCGGCCGACTGCTCGTTGCCGCCGACCGCATACACGGCGCGTCCGAAGCCGCTGTAGTGGGCTAGCAAGACCGCGAAGGTCAGCATGGCGAGCGCGATCAGTGCGCCGGGAGAAAGAAAGCCGCCGAAGAACGGGATTTGCGTCTGCGACATCGCCACGAACAGCGGATCCTCGATCGTGATCGACTCGATGCTGATCAGGTAGCACAGGCCGCGCGCCAGGAACATCCCGGCCAGGGTGACGATGAAAGGCTGCAGGCGGAAATAATGGATGACGGCGCCCATGCCGCCGCCGAACACGAAACCCAGCGCCAGCACGGTGGCAATCACCGCCAGCGGCGGCCAATGCGCCACCTGCAGCAGCCAGGCCGCGATCATCGTCGACAGCGCCAGCACGGCGCCGACCGACAGGTCGATCCCGCCCGACAGGATCACGAACCCCATGCCGATCGCGATCACCAGCAGGAAGGCGTTGTCGATCAGGAGGTTGAGCATCACCTGAAGCGACAGAAAACCTTCGTACAGGGCGCCGCCGACCAGCAGCATCGCGGCCAGCAGGACCACCGTGACCAGCGAGGTAAAGGAAGGCGCGCTCGACAGCTTGCGTGCCTGCGCGACGACCGCGTTCATGCCGCCCTCCGCTTCCACAGGCGCCTGAACCCGTCCGACTGCGAGATACAGACCAAAAATACGACGACCGACTTGACGACCATATTGACCTCGGGCGGCACGCCCAGCGAATAGATGGTGTAGGTGAGCGTCTGGATGATCAGCGCACCGATGATGGAACCGGCCAGGCTGAACTTGCCGCCGGCGAGCGAGGTGCCGCCCAGGGTCACGGCCAGGATGGCGTCGAGTTCCAGCATCAGGCCGGCGTTGTTGGCGTCCGCGCTCTTGACGTTGGAGCTGATCAATAGGCCCGCCATGCCGGCGCAGGCGGCGGCGAACACGTAGACGAACACGATCAGGGCCGCAGTGCGGATGCCGGCCAGGCGTGCGGCGACCGGATTGATGCCGACCGCCTGGATGAACAACCCGAGCGCGGTATGGCGCAGCAGCAGCGCGGTGACGCCGAACACCGCCACCACCACGAACAGCGCGAACGGCAACCCGAACAAATAGCCGCTGCCGAGGAAAAAGAACGGTTGATAATAGACGGTGACGATCTGGCCGTCGGTCAGCAGCTGGGCCAGGCCGCGCCCCGCCACCATCAGGATCAGGGTCGCGACGATGGGCTGCAGGCCCAGGCCGGCGACGAGCAGGCCGTTCCACAGGCCGCACAGCAGCGCGGCGCCGAGGGCGGCGGCCATCGCCAGCAGCATCGGCGTCTCGGCCACGTAGACCGGCACGCCGTCCTGGACCACCATCGTCCCGCCAATCAGCATCGACGCCACGGTGCCGGACAGCGCCACCACGGCGCCGACCGAGATGTCGATGCCGCGCGTGGCGATCACCAGGGTCATGCCGATCGCCGCCAGCGTCAAGGGAGCGGCGCGATTGACGATGTCGACCAGGGAGCCGTACAGGTGGCCGTCCTTGATCTCCAGGCGGAAAAAGCCGGGGATGAGAAGAAAATCGATCAGCAGCAGCGCGGCCAGCGCGGCCAGGGGGCGGAACAGGTGATGCCCTGTCGCGCGGGCGAGCAGCGAGGCGGGCATGGGAGCGATTGGTTTCGCAGCCGGCGTGGCCTGCGCCACGGGTGCTTGCTCCTTGACGATCATTGACAGCCCTCCCCTGCGATCACGTGCAGCACCGAGCTGTCGTCCAGCTCGCCGCGGCGGTACTCGCCGCAGGCCTTGCGGTCGCGCATGACGACGATGCGGTCGGACACGCGCAGCACCTCGGGCAGTTCGGACGAGATGAACAGGATGGCCATGCCCTTGCGGCACAGCGTGGTGACGTAATCCATGATTTCCTGCTTTGCGCGCACGTCGATGCCGCGGGTGGGTTCGTCGAGGATCATCAGCTTCGGTTCGGTGGCCAGCCAGCGCGCCAGCAGCACTTTTTGCTGGTTGCCGCCCGAGAGCGTGCCGATCGGCGTTTCGATGGACGCCGTCTTGATCCCCAGTTGCCTGACGTAGTGATCCGCCAGCTCCTGCTGGCGCCGCAGCGGAATCGCACGCAGCAATCCCTGGCGCGCCTGCAGCGCCAGGATCAGGTTTTCGCGTACCGACAGGTCCAGGATCGCGCCCTCGTGCTTGCGGTCTTCGGAGCAGAAGCCGATGCCCTCGCGGATCGCGTCGCGCGGAGTAGCGAAGATGGTCGCACGGCCGCCGATCTCGATCGCGCCATCGTCCGCCCGGTCGGCGCCGAACAGCAGGCGCGCGGTCTCGGTGCGGCCGGAACCCAGCAGGCCGGCAAGGCCCAGCAACTCGCCCTGCCTGATGCTCAGGTCGAGCGGCGCCAGCACGCCACGGCGCGCGAGTTCTCTTGCTTGCAGGAGGGCCGGGCCGGCCTGGTGGCCTTCTTCGATGCCGGTCTGCGGCTGTTCCTGGGTGTCGGCGGCCACCCCGATCATCTTGTTCACCAGGGCCAGGCGCGACAGCTCGCTGCACAGGTATTCGCCTTCGCGCTCGCCATTGCGCATCACCGTGATGCGGTCCGAAATCGCGTAGGTCTGTTCGAGGAAGTGGGTGACGAACAGGATCGCCATGCCCTGCTCGCGCAGGTTGCTCAACACCGAGAACAGCAGCTGCACCTCGGCCTCGTCGAGGCTGGACGTGGGTTCGTCGAGGATCAGCACATTGGCCGAGATGTTCAGCGCACGGGCGATGGCCACCATCTGCTGGATCGCCAGAGGATAGCTGGCCAGCGGCCGGCCGACGTCGACGTTCACCTGCAGGCGAGTCAGGAGCTCCTGCGACAGGCGACGCATGCGGCGCCAGTCGATCATGCCGAAGCGGCGCGGATAGCGGCCGATGAAGATGTTCTCGGCGACCGACAGGTTCGGGCACAGGTTCACTTCCTGGTAGACCGTGCTGATGCCGAGTTCCTGGGCGTGCTGGGTCGAACGCGGTTCGATCCGCTCGCCATCGAGCACGATGCTGCCGCGTTCCGGCTGGTAGACGCCCGTCAGCACCTTGATCAGGGTGGACTTGCCGGCCCCGTTCTGGCCCATCAAGGTATGGACTTCGCCCGGATACAGGCGCAGGCCCGCATCCGACAGCGCTTTCACGCCCGGGAACTGTTTGTGGATGCCGGTGACGTCGAGCACCGGCAGCGCCGTGGTCGAGGCGGGCATGGCCGCCTCAATATTTACGGTTCGGGAATTCCTTGGCTGCGACTTCGGCCGGGAAGACACCTTCTTGCACCACGACGCGCTTCAAGACCGGCTTGCCGGCCTTGACCGCCCTGGCCGCTTCCATCAGCTGCGGGCCGAGCAGCGGATTGCATTCGACGGTCACGTTCAGCTTGCCCTGCAACATGGCCTCGAACGCACCGCGCACGCCGTCGATCGACACGACCAGGATGTCCTTGCCCGGCTTGAGGCCGGCTTCCTCGATCGCCTGGATGGCGCCGATCGCCATGTCGTCGTTGTGCGCGTACAGCACGGTGATGTTCTTGCCCTCGGACTTGAGGAAGGCTTCCATCACCTCCTTGCCCTTGGCGCGGGTGAAGTCGCCGGTCTGGGAGCGGATGATCTTCAGGCGCGGCTCGGTTTTCATGACTTCCGCGAAGCCGGCCTTGCGGTCGATAGCCGGCGCCGAACCCACGGTGCCCTGCAGCTCGACGATGTTATAGGCGCGGGTCGGGTGCTTCTTCGCGTGTTCGACCAGCCAGCGCGCGGCGCGGCGGCCCTCTTCCACGAAATCGGAACCGAGGAAGGTGACGTACAGCGACTCGTCGCTGACCTTGACGCCGCGGTCGGTCAGGATGACGGGGATATTGGCGCGCCTGGCTTCGCGCAGCACGGTATCCCAGCCGGATTCCACGACCGGGGAGAAGGCGATGACGTCGACGCGCTGCGCGATGAAGGAGCGGATCGCCTTGACCTGGTTTTCCTGGCGCTGCTGGGCGTCGGCGAACTTGAGGTTGATGCCGGCCTTGTTGGCGGCGTCCTTGATCGAGGCGGTGTTGGCGGTGCGCCATTCGCTTTCGGCGCCGACTTGCGAGAAGCCAATGGTGAGGGGCTTGGCGGCGAAGGCCGCGTTCAGCGGCACAACGGTTGCGGCCACAGGCGCGGCAACTGCGACGCCCAGGAAATTCCTGCGGGTGAGGCTCATCACTTTGTCTCCGGTATTGTTGTTCTGCAATCCTAGGACAAAGTGAGATACTGATCCAATCAATTTTTTGAGCGTTGCGATATATATTTGAATATCTATCACGACCTGCCCCCGGACCGGCGGGGCACGTCGTTCGATCGCGGCTCAGGAATATGCGGAGCTCATATTCAACACCCCATTCGCCCCGCGCGGGAAGAACCCGCCCATGGTCACCGACTCCCTGGTCAGGTAAACGATATTGAGCACATCGCCTGGCGTGCGGCTGAAGGCGATGCCGTCCTTATCCAGCGGTACGATGTTCGACACCGTCGCGTCCGAAGCGTGGACGATTCCCTGGTCCACATCGCTCGTCCCGTCGAGGCTGTCGCGCGCATCCGAGATCGCGCCGGCCGCAGTGCGCAGCGATGGCGTGCTCAATCCCTTCGAGTACAGCACCGTGCGGACCAGGCCCGCATGATAGGCTTCGGCCGCCAGGATGCCGGCCGCCGCCTCGAGGAAGGTCTTGTTCTGGATGAGTGGCGACGCGCCCTTGTAGGCGGTCACGCCGACGTCTTCGAAGATGAAGGCGCCGAGCAGGAAGTTTTCGTCGCTGGCATACGGGTCGAAGGCGACGCCCGGGCCAACCAGACCGGCGGCCCGGGCCGCGCTCGAGAATGCGCCATTCGGATCGGTGCCGCCAATGTCCAGCGCCGGCTGGGCCACCGCCGCAGCGCCAAGCGCGCCGCGCAGGAAGGCGACGTGGGCGATCTCGTCCTGCGCGATTTCCTTCGCATACTGGGCCACCAGCGGATCCTTGAACTGGACCTGGCGGCCACCGGTCACCGCGCCTTGCGTCCCGGCACCGTTCAGCAGATTGGCCGGAAGGCCGATGCCAAGCGCCGCATAAGAATAGAACTGCGCTTCCAGATACTCGAGATTGAGCGCGAAATTGAGGATGTCGACATCGGTCGGCGTCGCAGCCTGCGCGATGGCGTCCTTGACCGAGCCGCCGCAGGCGCTCAGGAAAGTACCGCCCACCATGCCGACGCTGATGCCGCCGACATTCTTGAAGAAGGAACGCCGTTGTTCGAGCTTTTGCTTGCGTGATTCGAGTAGTGCCAAGGTCACATTCGTGTCTGTCATGGTAGTTCTCCTGTTGGAATAACGTCAAGAAACCGGGCCAGCGCGTGCTCGAAAATTTCAATCAGGAAATCTGCTTGAAACCGGCGACACAACGCATACAGCTTGTACTCGCGAAGGCTGCGTTCGGTTTCAACTATTTGAGGACGCGCATGGTCTCTCGCGTGCGCGTGCTGGGCGATATCGCGTGATATTGTCGAAACGAGCAGCTCTCCGTCCAATGCGCTAACTTCAAGGTGCCAGGTGCCAGACTCCAACCCGATCGATCCCGAACAGCTGAGGGGCTGGCTACAGGCAGCGGCGCGGCAAGATGGGCGGGCTTTCCGCCTGCTCTACGACGCCACATCGCCAAGACTGTTTGGCTACGCGTTGCGCATATTGGGTAAACGGGAGTTGGCAGAGGAAGCCGTGCAGGATGGATTTGTCGCGATCTGGCATGGCGCGGCCAGTTATCAGGCACAGCTGGCCGCACCCATGACGTGGATGACCACCATCGTGCGCAACAAGGCGCTCAACCTGCTGCGCAGACATGCGCACGACGCCGGCATCGATGGCCCGGTGTTCGACGAGTGCGTCATGGCCGCACTGCACGATCCGCAAGCAACGCCTGTCGATGCCTTGCTCATCAGCCGCGAAGCCAAGGCGCTGGCCCATTGCATGTCGACGCTCGGGGGCGCCCACCGGCAAGTCGTGGGGCTGGCATTCTTCCATGACCTGTCGCACAGCGAGGTGGCGCAGCAGATGGCCATACCCATCGGCACCGTCAAGACCTGGATCCGGCGCAGCCTCGAACGTCTCAAGACCTGCATGGCGAAAGGCGAACGGCCATGAAGCTGCGCGACCATCCCGTCCTGTCCGACAAACTGGCCGCCGAATACGTGCTGGGTACGCTCAAGGGAGGCGCGCGGCGGCGCTTCGAGACCCATCTGCGCGAGGACCCGGCGTTGCGCCGCCTGGTGAACGAATGGGAAGAACGCCTGGCGCCGATGGCCGAGTTCTCGCCCCCGCAACTTGCTCCCGAGCGGGTCTGGCTGTCCATCGAACGACGGCTCGGATTGCAGCGCCGTCACGCCACCTGGCAATTCTGGCGCAGCGAATCGCTGGTCTTCTGGCGCACGCTTGGACTGGCCTCGATGGGCTGCGCACTGCTTCTGGTGGGCGTGATCAGTTCGTCGCTGCTGGACCGTCCACAGGTCGATTATCTCGCCACGCTCCAGGACGACAAGGCCCGCACCGCGCTGCTGCTGACGGGCGACGCACGCCGCGAGATCCTGACCGTGCGTCTGGTCGAGCCCGCCCCAGTCGCCGCCGATCGCAGCCTCCAGCTGTGGGCCGTGCCGAAGCAAGGCAATCCGCGTTCGATCGGCGTGCTGTCCGACCGCGGCGTGATCGAACTCGGTTTGAGCCGTACCGCGATCGGCGACGATGTGGCGCTGCTTGCCGTGTCGCTGGAGCCGCGCGGAGGCTCGCCGAATCCGGACGGGCCGACGGGGCCGATCCTCTACAAAGGCAACTGGGTGCGGATTCTGTAGCGGCCTTGGCGCAGCAAACGTAATCCAGCCACCCGGCCAGTCACCGAACCCGGCCTGGCGACGAAACGCACGCTCAGCTTGCCCCGGGCGGCCTGCCGCATCGACGCGCGAATCGGATAATCCACGGCACCAGCCCGGGCGCCGTGAACGTCGGCGGCTTGCCGGCCACCGGCTTGAAGCGGGCGTTGAAACCGGTCGAGTCGCTGACGAACATCGGCGCCGGCGCCGGCGCCAACGGGCAGGTCGGCCCCGAGGCGATCTGGCCCGTGCGCGAGTCATCGGCCAGGTAACACAGCTTGTCGTCACCGGGCATGCGCGTATGCGCCGCCAGCACGACCGGCCCATGCGGCATGCGCCGCACCGGTCAGCGCGGCCAGTGCAGCAGATACCGCCATCGCTCGAGCCGCGATCGCGCGCGCGGCCCTTACTTCACGCCTGGACGGCGAAGACCATCACGGCCTTGGCCGGCACCTTGATCGTCAGCTTGCCATCGGCCGCCTTCGCACTGAACGGCGCCGGCTTGACCGCCTGCGGCTGCTCGAAGGTGTTGTGGGCGTCCATCTTCTCCGCGGTCAGTATCTGGCCCGTCACGCTGCCCACGTCCAGGCCGGCCACATTCAGCGCCACGTCGCTGGCGCGGGTCGGGTGCGTGTTGACGAGGGCGACGTAGACCTTGCCATCCTTGCCGCGCGCCGCCGTGGCACTGATGCCCGGCACCGCCTTGCCATCGCTCGAATAGGCCACGTCGTTGTCCACGGCCACCGGCAGCCTGGTCGCATCCTGGAACGGGATGTACATCTTGTAGGCGTGGTAGGTTGGCGTCAGCAGCATCTTGTCCTTGTCGGTGATGATCATCGCCTGCAGCACGTTGACCATCTGCGCGATATTCGTCATGCGCACCCGCTCGGCGTACTCATGGAAGATGTTGAAGTTGAGCGCGGCCACGACCGCGTCGCGGATCGTGTTTCGCTGGAACAGGAAGCCCGGATTGGTGCCCGGCTCCACGTCGTACCAGGTGCCCCATTCGTCGACGTAGAAGCCGATCTTCTTCTGCGGATCGTTCTTGTCGAGGACGGCGACATTCTGCCTGATGTACTGATCCATGCGCAGCGTCTGTTGCATCGTCGAGAACCATTCCGACTCAGGGAAGGCCGTCGCTGCGCCCTTCTTCTCCCACACACCCGTCGGCAAGGTGTAGTAATGGAAGCTGATGCCATCGGTGCCGCGCGCGGCCTCGCGGCTCAGGACGTCGGTCCACTGGGTATCGTTGCCATGGCCGCCGCTGGCGACGATCTTCGGCCGCGCGCCCGGCGGCGTCTTCAGGAAGGTCGCGTAATGGTTGTACAGGTGGGCGTAATACTCCGGTTTCATGTTGCCGCCACAGCCCCAGGCCTCGTTGCCGATGCCGAAATAGGCGACTTTATAGGGCTCCTTGCGGCCGTTCTTGCGCCGCAGTTCGGCCAGCGACGACTTGGTGCTTGATGTCATGTACTCGAGCCATTCGGCCATCTCCTGCGGGGTGCCGGAACCGAGATTGCCGTTGACGTAGGCTTCGGTGCCAAGCAGCTCGACCAGGTCGAAGAACTCATGGGTGCCGACCGCGTTGTCCTCGGCCACGCCGCCCCAGTGGGTATTTACCTTGACCGGGCGCTTGTTGCGCGCGCCGATGCCGTCACGCCAGTGATACTCGTCGGCGAAGCAGCCGCCCGGCCAGCGCACCAGCGGCACCTTCAGTTCCTTCAGCGCTCCCACCACGTCGTTGCGCCAGCCGCGGGTATTCGGAATCCTCGAATCCGGCCCCACCCACAAGCCCTCGTAGATGCCGGTGCCGAGGTGTTCGGCGAACTGGCCGTACACGTTCTTGTTGATGACCGGACCCGGCTTGGTGGTGTCGATCGACACGCTCACCTGGGCGAAGGCCAGCGCCGGCAAGGCGGCAAGACTGCATGCGAGGATGATGGGTTTGAGTGCTTTCACTGTCGTCTCCTGGTTTTAGTAAGTCTTATTTGAATACCGCGACGAAGCCGCCGCGTGGTTTGATGCCGATGCTGGTCTTGCCGGCCTTGATCGGGGTCTGGACGAACGCGCGCTCGCCATCGCCGTCGGTGGTCAAGGTTCCACTGCGTCCCGCGATAAACGAGAGGTCGAGGTCGACACTGCGCTCTTCATTGTCGGCATTGAATCCGGCCACATACCAGCTGTCGCCGCTTTTTCTCGCGATGACCGCATGGCGGCCCGGGTAGCCGTCGATGAAACGCACGTCGTCCCAGCTGCGCGGCAGGTCGCGCAGCAGGTTCTTCACGTAATCGGGAACGCCGGCCATGCCTTCGGGCCGCTCGGCGAAGTGCTGGATTCCGGACAGGAACAGCACCGCCTCGGCCAGCTCGAAGCCGTTGCGGGTGACGCGTCTGATCCTGGGGATGTCGCCGAATACCAGCGGCGTGTAGTCCATCGGGTCGAACAGGTTGCGGGAAAACGGCAGCATGGCCGCGTGCGGCGGCATCGCATCCTGGTCCTTTTGGTCGAAGGTGGTGAACTCGAAGCCCTTCACCGCCTCCACCGTCATCAGGTTCGGGAAGGTGCGCGACCAGCCGCGCGGCAAGGTGGCGCCGTGGAAGTTCACCAGCAGGCCGGCATCGGCCGCGTCCTGCAGCATGTCGACGTAATAGGCGATCATCGACTTGCCGTCGCCGGCGAAGAAGTCGACCTTGACGCCCTTGACGCCCATGTCGCGCAGGCGCGCGAACTCGCGCGCACGCGCTGCGGCGGTGAGCAGCGCCCCTTTCGGAGTATATGGCGTCTTGTTCCAGGCGCCGGACGAGTTGTACCAGACCAGGATGCCGATCTTCTTCGCGGCGGCATAGGCGACCAGCTCGCGCATGCGCCCAAAGCCGATCTTGCGGTCCCAGTCGGCATCGACCAGCGTGTAATCCCACCCCATGTCGGCGGCGTAGTCCACGAAGCGCTTCTGGGTGTCGATACAGGTGCCGTCGTCCTTGAGCAGCGCCCAGCTCCAGGATGCGTGGCCGGGCTGGACCTTGGCCTTGTCGAAGGCGATCGCAGGCGCCGCGAGATCGGTCCCGAGCGTCGATTCGACCAGCGTGCGCAGGCTGCCCAGTGCGACGATGCGCCACGGCGTGAGCAGGTCGCCCGTCGACTCGGCCAGCAGCGCGCCGTTCGTGAACACCTCCGGCGGGGCCGGGACGTCGAGGCGGTAGACGCCGCCGCGCGAATCGGTGTGCAGGCGCGAGGCGTGGAAGCTGCCGTCCAGGTTCGCCTCCGTGAGCGCGACCCAGGTGTCGCCGCTGCGCAGCAGCGCCGGGAAGACCCAGCCGGCGCCGAGCGTGGACGGGGTGCCGACCGGGATCTCGCGCTGGTAGTGTTCTTCGTAGGAGGGATTCGTGTTCGACCAGCCGGTCTGGGCGACCGCCATCGGCTGCAGCCAGGCTTTCGTGGACTTGTCGAAGGCGAAGCCCGTGGTTTCGCGTACGAACTTGAGGTTCTTGCCGGCGACGCGGTAGCGGAAGGCGACGCCGTCGTTCGAGACGCGGAAGGTCACGTCCATCGCCTGGCCCTGGGCGTTGCGCACGGTATGGGTCTGTTCGTTGGCGCGGTAGGTGATGTGGCGCTTCTTGGCGGTGGCCAGTTCGTAGCGGTCTTCGATCGGCTTGACCGGGGAGCTGGCGGCCAGCGTCAAGCCCTGAGTCAGGTCGGCGCCTTGCACGGCGATGCCCAGGCTTGACGGCAGGATGACGGGATTGCCGTCGCGGGTGACGGCATAGGTCAGCGCGCCCGCCGGCGACACGTTGACGTCGACCGCGATGTGCCGGTCAGGGCTGGTGAGCGGTGCGGCATGCGCTTGCGCGCAGAGTGTTCCAACGACGAGCAATGCGGTGAGGCGGAATGCGGTCATGACGGTCTCCAATGGTCCTCGTCGCCACGCGAGCAGCAACGACGGTAAGGGACAGACAACTACGGCGTGAATGAATCGTGCGGACGTGCGAATTGGTCAGGTCCAGCCGGCATCCACGACAAAATCCTGCGCCGTGCACATCCTGCTGTCGTCGGCGCCGAGGAACAGCACCATGCGCGCGACGTCGTCAGGCATCAGCTTGCCCGGCAGGCACTGCGCCTTCCTGATCTCGACTTCCGCCGCGGCGTCGACCCACAGATCCACCTGGCGCTGGGTCATCACCCAACCCGGCGTGACCGTATTGACGCGCACTCCGAACGGTCCCAGGTCGCGCGCCAGGCTGCGCGTGAGGCCGATCACGGCCGCCTTGGTGGTGGCGTAGACCGGATATCCGGCGCCCTTTGCATGCCACGACATCGAGCTGAAATTGATGATGGCGCCGCCGCCCTTCTTCCTCATTCCCGGCAGGACCGCCTGGCAGGTGAAGAACATCGGACGCTGGTTGATGGCGATGCGCTCGTTCCAGTAGTCGAGCGAGACGTCCTGGATGTCGTGGCGCTGGTCGTTCGCGGCATTGTTGACGAGGACGTCGAAGTCGCCCAGCTGCGCGGCCAGTTCCGCCATCGTGCGCTGCAGCGCCGGGATGTCGGTGATGTCGCAATGGCGGTAGACCGGCGCATGCGTCCCCGCATCCGCCAGCCGCGCGCACAGGGCCTCGCTGGCCTGACGCGCGATGTCGACGAAGGCGACCACCGCACCCTGCTCCACGAAGGCCTGAACGATCGCTTCGCCGATGCCGGTGCCGCCTCCCGTCACGAATACCCGCTTGTCCCGCAGGCTGGGGTAGTTCCCCATTTGTTCCATGCTTGTCTCCATCTTTACCCATTCTGCCGAGGCCTCTGCGGGCCTCGCATCTGCAGACCTGCCTACGGCATCATAAGCGCCTGACCTTCACATACGGGGCGTCATGCACGGCCAGGCGATTGCGCAGGGCCGGGCCAAAGGCCGGCGCTTCGACCTCGAAGATCTCGCCTGCCTTGACCTGGACGCCATCGGCAAAGCTCAGGGTCGCTGTACCGAAAAAATGCACGTGCACGTCGCCGGCGCGCTTGAACAGGCCATATTTGAAATGGTGGTATTCGAGGTTTTCCAGCGTGTGCGACATATTCTGCTCGCCGCTGACGAAGGCCTTCTCCCAGCGCACCTGGCCGTCCAGGCCGATGACGCGCGACACGCCCTCCACGTGGGCCGGCAGCTCGCCGACCAGCAGCGCGGGGCCGACACCGCAGTTGCGCAGCTTGGAATGCGCCAGGTAGAGGTAGTTCTGGCGTTCGGTGACGTGGTCCGAGAACTCGTTGCCGATCGCATAGCCCAGGCGGTAGGGCTGGCCGGCGTCGCCGATCAGGTACAGGCCGGCGATCTCCGGCTCCTCGCCGCCGTCGAGCGAGAAGGCCGGCATGTCGAGGTCCTGGCCGCTGCCACGCACGATCGAGCCGTCGCCCTTGTAGAACCATTCCGGCTGCACACCGGGCGTGCCCGGCGCCGGCTTGCCGCCTTCGACGCCCAGGCGGAACATCTTCATGCTGTCGCTCAGGGCCTCGATGTCGCCGCCGATCTTCTTGTGCATGCTGTCGCGCGTGTCGGCGCTGCCCAGGTGGGTCAGGCCGGTGCCGGTGACGTAGCAATGGGCAGGGTCGGGATGGTCGACCGGGGGCAGGATGCGACCGGCCCGGGCGAGGTCGTCGTAGTCGACGCGGCCGGCGCCGGCCGCCGCATCGGCGAGTGCGGCCAGCCCCTTGCCTTGCGCGATCGCGGCGCGCGCCAGTTCCAGCGTGGTGGCGTAACCGTCGAGGACGCGGATGGTGGCGTCGTTCAGGATGCCGACGCGGCGTTCATTCGATTCGTTCAGAAATTGGACGAGCAGCATGGTTCGGGCCTCCTCTGTTTTATGGTTCCCATCGACTCAGTGGGAATGCTTCGGCACCGCCGACCCGCGACAGCCCACCAGAAAGTCGAAGTCGCACCCCTCATCGGCCTGCATCACGTGGTCCAGGTACAGCCGCTGGTAACCGCCATGCTGCACGGGCGCGGCTTTCCCGGCCCGATCCGCCAGCCGCGCGCGGATCTGTTCATCGCTCAGTTCCACATTGAGCAGGCCGGCATGGCAGTCGAGCTGGATCATGTCGCCGTCCTGCACGATGCCCAGCGGGCCGCCGGCCATCGCTTCCGGCGCCACGTGCAGCACCACGGTGCCGTAGGCGGTGCCGCTCATGCGCGCGTCCGAGATGCGCACCATGTCGGTGATGCCCTTGGCCAGCAGCTTGGGCGGCAGGCCCATATTGCCCACTTCAGCCATGCCCGGATAGCCCTTCGGCCCGCAGTTCTTCATCAACAGCACGCAGTTCTCGTCCACGTCCAGGTCGGGATCGAGGATCCGCGCCTTGTAGTGGTCGAAGTCCTCGAACACCACCGCGCGGCCGCGGTGCCGCATCAGGTGCGGCGACGCCGCCGACGGTTTGAGCACCGCGCCGCGCGGCGCCAGGTTTCCGCGCAGGATGCAGATGCCGCCGTCCGCGATCAGCGGATTGTCCAGCTGGCGCACCACCTCGTCGTTGTAGATCGGCGCGTCAAAGCAGTTTTCCCACAGCGACTTGCCGTTGACGGTCAATGCGTCCCGGTTCGGAATCAGGCCGCCCTCGCCCAGGCGCCGGATCACCGCCGGCAGGCCGCCGGCGTAATAGAACTCTTCCATCAGGTAGCGGCCCGACGGCAGCAGGTCCACCACGGTCGGGGTGCCCTTGCCGATGCGGGTCCAGTCCTCGAGTTCGAGCGGCACGCCGACGCGGCCGGCGATCGCCTTCAGGTGGATCACGGCATTGGTCGAACCGCCGATCGCCGCATTCACGCGGATCGCATTCTCGAAGTTCTCGCGCTTGAGGATCCTGGAGATGCGCAGGTCTTCGTGCACCATCTCGACGATGCGGATGCCCGACATATGGGCCAGCACGTAGCGCCGCGCATCGACGGCGGGGATCGCCGCGTTGTGCGGCAGCGAGGTGCCCAGCGCCTCGGCCATGCAGGCCATCGTGGATGCCGTGCCCATGGTGTTGCAGGTGCCGGCCGAACGCGAGTGCCCCGCTTCGGCCGACAGGAATTCGTGCATCGTGATGGCGCCGGCCTTGGCCTGCTCGTGCAGCTGCCAGACGGCGGTGCCGGAACCGATGTCCTTGCCGTTCAGTTTACCGTTGAGCATCGGGCCGCCGGTGACGACGATGGTGGGCAGGTCGACGCTGGCCGCCCCCATCAGCAGGGCCGGCGTGGTCTTGTCGCAGCCGACCAGCAGCACCACGGCGTCCATCGGATTGCCGCGGATGGACTCCTCGACGTCCATCGACGCCAGGTTACGGGTCAGCATGGCGGTCGGACGCAGGTTCGATTCGCCGTTCGAGAACACGGGGAATTCGACCGGGAAGCCGCCGGCTTCCAGGATGCCGCGCTTGACGTGTTCGGCCAGCTTGCGGAAATGGGCGTTGCAGGGAGTGAGTTCGGACCAGGTATTGCAGATGCCGATGATCGGTTTACCCTGGAATTCGTGGTCGGGAATGCCCTGGTTCTTCATCCAGCTGCGGTACATGAAACCGTTCTTGTCTTGCGTGCCGAACCACGCCGCCGAGCGCAACGGCGTCTTTTTCTGTTCCCCGGACATGCAGTTCTCCTGTCTGTTCTTGGCTGGGCGAGGCGTCGAGCCCGGGCCCATGTCTCTTTGATGACTGAGAGCCATGGTAAAGACCAGCCAGATAACTTTCCAATCACATTTTTGGCGACATCGATACCGTTTTTAGTATCGACATACGCCTTGGATCGGCAGGAAATGGGGCGGCGCCGGCCGCCCAACGTGCGGGTCAGCGGTGGAGAAAGCGTGCTTCGGGCAGGCCGCGCACGTCCATCGGCTGGTGGAATAGCGCGCCCGACAGCGGCGCCGCCTCCCGGTCGGACGCCGTCATGCCCACGTGGGCGCTAGTGACGAACAAGGTCGATAGATCCGGCCCGCCGAACGCCGGGCAGCTCGGCTGCGGCGCGGCCAGCGGGATCACCCGATCGAGCCTGCCGCTCGGTGCGAAGCGCATCACCTGCCCCGCGCCCCAGCGCGTGCTCCACAGATAGCCCTCGGCATCGACCGTGGAGCCATCCGGTTCGCCCGGCGCGGCATCCGCCGCCACGAAGGTATGCACCCGCCCGACTTCGGCGCTGCAGGGGTTGTAGTCGGCGTACAGGATGGCCTTCTCTTGCGAGTCGGCGAAATACATGCGGCGGCCGTCGGGGCTGAAGCAGATGCTGTTGGCGATCGCTGCATGGGGCAGCGGCAGCGACTCGAGCGACAGGTCGAGGTTGAGGCGATAGAAGCCGCCCACCGCGCGTTTCGGATTCTCGTCCTGGTTGAACATGCCGAACACGAAGCGTCCCTGGCGGTCGCAGCGACCGTCGTTCAGGCGGGTCGACGGATTATCCGCTTCGACGTCGACGATGCGCGTGACCTTGCCGGTCGAGAAAGTAAAGAAGGCCAGGCCGGACGCAAGCCCCAGCAGCAGGCGGTCATCGCTGCCTGTGAGCGCGAAGCTGCACAGGCGCTCCGGCATGCGCCAGGAGACGGTGCGCCCGCTGCACGGCGAATGCGACCACAGGGTGGCGGCCGGGATGTCGGTCCACAGCAGCCGGCCCGTGCGTTCGCACCACAGCACGCATTCGCCGAGCTCGTGCCCGGCGTCCAGCAGCGCGTCCATCATGCGCCCGGCTCCACCAGGAAACGGAAGCGCGACTCGGTCTGGTACACCTGCCCCGGACGCAGGATCGCGTTCGGGAATTGCGGCTGGTTCGGCGAATCCGGGAAGTGCTGCGGCTCCAGGCAAAAGCCGCTGCGGTACTGGTAGGTCCTGCCCTTGCCAGCGAGCGAGCCGTCGAGGAAGTTACCGCTGTAGAACTGGACGCCCGGCTCCTCGGTCCACAATTCCAGCACGCGCCCCGAGCCCGGATCGTACGCGCGCGCCGCCCGGCTCAAGGCCTTGTCCCGCGGCTTGTTGAGCACGAAGTTATGGTCGTAGCCGCCGCCATGGCGCAGCTGCTTGTCCGCCTGGCCGATACGCTCGCCGATCGGACGCGGCGTGCGGAAGTCGAATGGCGTGCCCGTCACCGGCGTCAGTTCGCCGGTCGGGATCGATTCGGCATCGATGGCCACGAAAGTGTCGGCCTCGATGCTCAGGACGTGGCCGAGGATGTCGCCGTCGCCGGCCAGGTTGAAATAGCTGTGCTGGGTCAGGTTGACGGGCGTCGCCTTGTCGGTGACGGCGTGGAAGGACACGACCAGCTCGTTATCGTCGTTGAGCGTGTAGGTGACGGTCGCATCGAGGTTGCCTGGATAGCCCATCTCGCCATCGACGCTGCGATACTGCAGGCGCAGGCTGGCACCGATGACCGTGGCCTCCCATTTGACGCGGTCGAAGCCATCCGGCCCGCCATGCAGGTGGTTGCTGCCGTTATTGACCGGCAGTTTCACTTCATGTCCGTCGAGCGTGAAGCGTCCATGCCGGATGCGGTTGCCGTAGCGGCCGATCAGCGCGCCAATATACGGGCTGTCCGTCCTGTAGGGCTCAAGCGAACCGAAACCCAGTACCACGTCGGCGAAGTTGCCGTCGCGGTCGGGCGCATGCAGCTCGGTGATGACGCCGCCATAGTCGATGATCTTCGCCACCATGCCGTTGGCATTGGTCAGCGTGAACTGGGTGATGGCCCTGCCGTCGGGCAGCTGGCCGAATGGCGCTTGCGTGATACCGGTTTGCACGTTGTTCGAATCCTCAATCGACACATCAATAAGTGGAAGGACGGCCGGACACCGGCATGCCCTGTTCGTCCCGGCGCGACGGCTTCACGAAGGTGTGGCGGTCCGAAAAGACCAGCATGACGGTGTCGTCGCCTTCGGCATGGGTGAAGCTGTCGTGGCCCGGGGCATCGACGCCGTGATCGTAGCACGTGCGCAGAACGGGCTGCGCCGACTTGGTCCACGATCCTGGGCCGGGAAGGCCGGCATGCGCGACGGCCCACAGCAGGTCCATCGCGTGATTGTGGTCGGTGGCGCTGGCCGAGTAGCTGATGAAGATCCTGCCCTTGCGGCGCAACACCGATGGTCGCTCGTCGACGCGCAAGCCGACCGTCTCGCAGCCGTGTTCAGGCTTGCCGGGCAGGACCGGCTTGCCCTCGATCTGCCATCGCGTCTTCATCGGCGCGGTGCGGAGGCGGTATCCACCTGGCCCATGAATTCCCACTCCCCTTCCAGCATCTCTCCCTTCCGTCGCTATATGCCGGTATCCGGCTGTATCTATGTGCTGCCCGATAATGATGGTAGGCGGCGCATCGAGAACGTTCCAATCAATTTTTCTGGCGCTTCGATACCAATTTAGGTATCGAGACTGCTGTCAAGCCCCAGCGGCGACATGGCGCCAGCCTGACCGACGGCGATGCACTACTGCGGTGCAAAAAAACGCATATGCATAGTGCAATGACAAATAGGTGAACCGCCAGTTTGTGTTCGGCAATAGCCGGGCGCCGTGTCCTGACAGGGATCCCCGGCTGCGTCTTCCCGTATCCCGGAACACGTGTAGTCGCACCGTTATTGCGCACTGCAGCAGGGGTCAAGAGCGAATATGTGGCGTTATTGCAACGCAATAAGTTAACTTTAGGCAACAAATTGTAAGTATCGCCCTCCCCTTTGCACCTTCCCCGGAAACCCCGCCGATACAGGGTTCTCCTATGAAAACGCTGTCACACAAGGACGATCCGCGCTTGTCAATTGGGGGTTTCGACCCCGTTCCGATTGGGCGCGGACCGATGACAAATGTCCGTCTGGCATGTCATCATGAATAGGCTATTTCACAAACAAACACTGGAGAGACATCCATGAAGCACAAAATTCTTGCCATCGCCCTCGTGTCGGCACTGCCGCTGGTCGCCCAAGCACAAACCAGCGTCACCATGTACGGCATGATCGACGCCTCGATCGGCGTCGAAAACACCGATGCGCCAGGCGAAAGCAGCCGTACCGTCGTGTCGTCGGGCACCCAGTCGGCAAGCCGTCTCGGCTTCCGCGGTACTGAAGACCTGGGCAATGGCCTGAAAGCACTGTTCAACATCGAAGCCGCTGTTGCCGCCGACACCGGCGCGACCAACTCGCGTCTGTTCGACCGCCGCGCCGTGGTCGGCCTGCAAGGCGCCTTCGGTACCGTGACCGTCGGCCGTGAATACGGCCCGATCGCTGCCGTCGCCAGCGCTTCGGACACCCTGGGCCAGGGCTTCTACGGCTCGAACCTGGTTGCATTCAGCGCTAACCGCCTGACCCGCCGCCTGGACAACTCGGTCAACTACCAGAGCAACGCCCTGAACGGCTTCACCCTGCGCGCAGCCTACGGCGCAGGCGAGCGTAACGAGACCGCGACGCAAGACACCGGCGACATCACCGGCGTGTCGCTGGAATACGCGAACGCAGGCTTCTACGTCGGCGCCGCCTACCAGAACAAGGAAGACCTGCCATCGGGCGACAGCAAGGAATACGGCGTCGGCCTGGGCTACAAGTTCGGCGACTTCGAAGTCCGCGGCGGCTACCTGGCTTCGGATCCGGAACTGGCTGGCGGCATCAACAACAAGTACGAGCAGATGAACGCCGGTGTGTCGTACGGCTTCGGCGCCAACCGCGTCTACCTGAACTACCAGCAGCAAGAGCAGGAAATCGGCGATGCCGAAGGCAAGGCAATCACCCTGGCCTACACCTACACCCTGTCGAAGCGCACCAACGTGTACGCTTCGTACGCCAAGCTGCGCAACAACAGCACCGGCGTGTTCTCGCTGGCCGGCTCGGGCAGCCCGATCGCCATGCCTGCAACCGCCTTCGGTTCGGACCCACAGGTCTACAACATCGGCGTGCGTCACTCGTTCTAAGCGACACCGCATCAAGCCGGGTGCTCGCCACCCGGCGCGGGTTGCAAAGAAAGATGCAAACAAGAACGGCAAGCCTTGCGGCTTGCCGTTCTTGTTTGGTCGTTCGGTTTTCTCACAACGCCTTCTCCGCAGCAAGCTCCGGCGCAAACAAATTCAGGTGATAGCTGCAAAAGTCGGCACCTGGAAGGATAGCGAATTCTTCGTGGATCGACATCCACGGTCGAAAAAAAGGCAGGCCGCGGCCTGCCTCGATGGTCACGCCCGGCGGTTCAGAATTCTTCCCAATCGCCCGCGTTCGCCATCGCTGTCGATCGCGCCGCAGCCGGGCGCACGACCGGCCTGGGCTTGTTCGCCGCCAGCACCGGACGCACCGGCGGCGCCACCCGCGCCGGCGCCACATCCACCGAAGCGGTCGATGCCGCCAGCATCTGCTCGCCATCGATCCGGAACACCGCCACCGCCTGCGCCAGCCGGGTCGACTGCTCGCGCAGCGCCGCCGCCGCTGCCGCCGCTTCCTCGACCAGGGCCGCGTTCTGCTGGGTGCCCTCGTCCATCTGCGCCACCGCCACGTTGATCTGCTCGATGCCCTCGGTCTGCTCCAGGCTGGCCGAGCTGATCTCGCTCATGATGTCGGTCACCCGGCGCACGCTGTCGACGATCTCCACCATCGTGGCGCCGGCTTCGGCCACCAGCCGGCTGCCGTCGGCCACCTTGCCGCTCGAGTCGCCGATGAGACCCTTGATCTCCTTGGCCGCCGCCGCCGAGCGCTGGGCAAGGTTGCGCACCTCGCTCGCCACCACGGCGAAGCCGCGGCCCTGCTCGCCGGCGCGCGCCGCTTCCACCGCCGCATTCAGCGCCAGGATATTGGTCTGGAAGGCGATGCCGTCGATGACCCCGATGATGTCGTTGATCTTGCTCGAGGATGCATTGATCGCGTCCATGGTGCCCACCACCTGCGCGATCACGGCGCCGCCGCGGGCCGCCACGTTCGATGCGGCGTCGGCCAGCACATTGGCCTGGCGCGCATTGTCGGCGTTCTGGCGCACGGTCGAGGTCAGCTCTTCCATCGAGGATGCCGCTTCTTCCAGCGCCGAGGCCTGCTGCTCGGTGCGGCTCGACAGGTCCTGGCTGCCGACCGCCACCTGGCCGGCCGCCACCGCGATGGTGTCGGTCCCCACGCGCACGGTGCCGACGGTGCGCGCCAGGCTCTCGTTCATGGTCTTGAGGGCCTGCAGCAGCTGGCCGGTCTCGTCGCGGCTGGTGACCTCGATGCGGCTGGTGAGGTCGCCGGCGGCAACGGTGTTGGCCACTTCCAGCGCACGGCCCAGGGGCTGTGTGATGGAACGGGTGATCCGCCATGCCACCAGTGCCGCCAGCCCCAGGGCGCCGCCGCCCAGGCCCCACATCAGCATGCTGGTGCTGCGATAGGTGGCTGCGGCCTCGAGCGCCGCCTGGCTGGCGATCTCGTTCTGCAGCGCGATCTGTTCGCCGGTCGCCTGCTTGAGTCGCCGCAACAGGGGACGCAGCTCTTCCGACAGCATTGCGTGCGCCGCCTCCGTCTCGCCGGCGGCGATGTGCTTGATCATCGCATCCTGGCCCGTCTTGTACAGCGCGGCTTCCTTGCTCATCTGTTCGAGCAGCGCGACCGCTTTCGGGTTGGCCAGCGCATCCTTCATCTGGACCAGGATATCGTCGATCGCCTTACGCGACGTCATGATGGCATCGACCTGGCGCGCATGGTCTGCCGCGTCGCTGCTCAGCAGCATATTGCGCAGCGCGATCGCGATGTCGTTGACCTCGGCCTGCACCCTGTTGGTCAGCTCGATGCGCGGCATCCGTCCGTTGACGATCTCATTGGTGCCGGCATTGATCCGGCCCAGCATCGCGTTACTCATCACGATCATCAGCACCAGCATGGCGCAGATCACGCCATAGCCCAGGGCGAGCCGTTTTCCGATATTCAGGTTTGCGAGTTTCATGGTGGTTTCTCTCTCAGGCAGCGCGTGGCAGCGCGGCCACCAGTCCGAGCTCGTCGGACTGCATCAGTTTGTCGATATCGAGCAGGATCAGCATCCGCTCGTCCACGGTGCCCAGGCCGAGCAGGCAGTTGCCGTCCAGCGTGGCCTGCATCTCGGGGGCGGGCCGGACCTGGTCCGGGCTCAAGGTCACCACGTCCGAAACGCTGTCGACCACCATGCCGATCACGTGATGCTCGATGTTCAGGATGATCACCACGGTGAAGGCGTCATACGCCGCCTCGCCGATGCCGAACTTCAGGCGCATGTCGACGATCGGAACGATGGCGCCGCGCAGGTTGATGATGCCCTTCAGATAGTCGGGCGCGCTGGCCAGGCGGGTCGGCGTTTCGTAGCCGCGGATCTCCTGCACTTTAAGGATGCTGATTGCATACTCTTCCTTTCCGAGGCGGAAAGACAGCACCTGGTTTTCATCGTTTGCTTCCATCGTGTTCCCCTTTTCCAGCTTGACCGGATTGTTTGAATTTCCAACAGGAAATACAGTACAAGCGGCACTTCTCGCTGTCGATGGACAACTGTCAAGAAATGTAAATTTTTCTGGTTTTTCGAGTAAAGTATGGCGCCAGTGCAACGGGTTTGACCCGCATGTCCATGTCGGCCGACGATCATTGGCACACATTATGCTTAGGAAATAACAGTCCGCCGTGCCGGCGCCCTCCACCCAACCAGGAGCCCTCTATGATCATCCGCCGACTCGCACCACGCGCCATCGCCGAATTCAGGCCGCAGCTGGCCACGCTGCTGCTCGACGCCGTCGCCGATGGCCATTCGCTGGGCTTTCTCAACGGACTCGACCAGGAACTGCTGGACGCCTACTGGCAGGGAGTGACGGACGAGGTCGGCGCGGGACGGCGCGTGCTGCTGGTGGCCGAGCGCGGCGGCGCGATCGTCGGCAGCGCCCAGCTCGATCTGTGCATGAAAGCCAACGGCGCCAACCGCGCCGAGGTGCAGAAGGTGCTGGTGCATTGCACCGAGCGCCGCCGGGGCATCGGCACCGCCCTGATGCAGGCGCTCGAAATCGAGGCGCTGGTGCTGCGCCGCGGCCTGCTGTTCCTCGATACGGCGGCCGGGTCCGAGGCCGAGCAGCTGTACCGCAAGAACGGCTACCAGCGGGTCGGCGAGCTGCCCGAGTACGCCTGCACCCCGAACGGGCGCTGGCACGCGACGGCGATCTATTACAAGACGCTGTTTACCCGGGTCCGTTCCTGATCCGCGGCGTCCGCGCAACCGTCCCGTCCAGCGTGGCGTTTGCCACACGCCGCCGTGCCGCGGGTGTGCGCCGGGACGATTGCGCGTAGAATCGCCGGTTCGAACATTCCGGAAAGCAATGTGACTGGCGCCTCCTCCACGATGACCCGCAGGCCGCTGCGGGCCTACCTGCTCTGGCTCGTCCTGGCGACCTTGTTGCCGGGCATGGTAGGCGCGTCGCTATTGTTTATCGACCAATACCGCAAGAGCCGCGCCCAGTACGAACGCAACACCATGCAGACGGTGCGCGCGCTGGTGCACACGGTGGACAGCAAGCTGCTGCAGGCGCAGGCGATCGCCCAGACGCTCTCCACCTTCGACGCGCTGCAGAGCGCCGATTTCGCGCACGCGCACCGCCAGGCGCGCGAAGCCATGCTTCTGGCCGGCCGCGATATGAGCGCCGTCCTGCGCGACCGCAGCGGACAGCAGATCTTCAACACCAGCCGCCCTTACGGTGCCAACCTCCCGATCGAACCCACCCGGCAGCTGGAATCCGTATTCGCCAGCGGCAAGCCCTCGGTCTCGAACGTGTTCACCAGCGCGGTGCTCAAGCGTCCCACGGTCAGCCTCGACGTCCCGGTGCTGGTCGACGGCCGCGTCGCTTACGTGCTGAGCGTCGGGGTGCGGCCCGGCTACTTCGACGACATGCTGTCGCCGAAGGCGGTGGCGGACGGCGCGCGCGCCTCGGTGATCGACGCCGCCGGCATCATCTTCGCGCGCAACCTCAGCCCCGAGCTGTTCGTCGGCAAGCGCGTCACCGATCCGCTGTACCGCGCCCTTCAAAATGCGCGCGAAGGGATCGTGCCCTCGGTTTCGCAGGAAGGCACGACCCTCCTGACCTTCTATTCGCGCTCGCGCACCACCGGCTGGCACGTGGCGATCGGCGTGCCGCGCGCGAACCTGAACCAGACCCTGTTCGAGCCGCTGGCGGCGCTCCTGACCGGCGTCACCCTGCTGTTCGCGATCGGCCTGTGGCTGGCCTGGCAGATCGGCGGCCGGCTGGCCAGTTCGGTCCAGGGCCTCACCGCGCCGGCGGTGGCCCTGGGCAAGGGAGAAGATCCGCCGCGCTTCAACCAGACCTACGTCAGGGAGACCGCCGAAGTGGCCGAGGCGATCGGCGCCGCATCGCGCCTGCTGGGCCAGCGCGCCCAGGCGCTGGCGGTCAAGGAAGCCGAGCTGCGCGACGCGCATCGCATGGCGCGCTTCGGCACCTGGCACCTCACGCTGGCTACCGGCGCGGTCGAGACTTCCGAATCGGTGCCTTATATCTACGGGCGCGAGCTATTGCCCCATGCGCAGCAGCGCGGCACCCTGCTGACCGAGGAGTCGTGGGAAAAGGTTGACGCCCTGCTGCGCGAACTGGCGCGCGACGGCGGCACCGGCCGCCTGCAGCTGCAGGTGCTGCACGGCGAAGGCCACCGCATCTGGATCGACATGCACTGCGAAGCGGTGCACGACGCCGAGGGCCGCGTGACGGCGGTGCGCGGCACCATCCAGGACGTCACCGACCGCGTCAACGCCGAGGAAGGATTGCGCGAGGCCGACCGCCGCAAGAACGAATTCCTGGCCATGCTGGCGCACGAGCTGAGAAACCCGCTGGCGCCGATCGCCTCCGGCGCCCAGTTGCTGGGCCAGGACAATCTCGATCCGGCGCGCACGCGCCAGATCAGCGGCATCATCGCGCGCCAGGCGCGTCACATGGCGGGCCTGGTCGACGACCTGCTGGACGTGTCGCGCGTGACGCGCGGCCTGGTGGCCCTGTCCAAGGACCGCATCGACATCAACGAAGTGGTGCGGGAAGCGCTGGAACAGGTGGGCGAACCGCTGCGCCAGAAGCGCCACCATCTGCAGACGGAACTGCTGCCGGCGCCGGCCTGGGTGATGGGCGACCGCAAGCGCCTGGTGCAGGTGGTCGGCAACCTGCTGCACAACGCGGTCAAGTTCACGCAGGCGGCAGGCGAGCTGAAAGTCGCGCTCGAACTCGACGAGAAGACCGTGCGCATCGTGGTGGCCGACAACGGCATCGGCATGCTGCCGGACGAGCTGGAACGCGCTTTCGAGATGTTCGTGCAGGGCGAGCGCACGCCGGACCGCACCCAGGGCGGCCTGGGCATCGGGCTGGCGCTGGTGCGCAGCCTGGTCCAGCTGCACAGCGGCAGCGTGGCGGTGCAGAGTCCCGGCCAGGGCCAGGGCAGCACCTTCACGGTGACACTGCCGCGCTGCGCCGAGCGCAGGACGGGGGCGCCCGGCGCCGGGTTCGACGCGGCGACGGCGACGTCGGCGCCCGCCCTGAAGGTGATGGTGGTGGACGACAACGTCGACGCGGCCCAGGTGCTGGCGATGTACGTCGGCGCCGCCGGCCACGAAGTCGCGGTCGAGCACGACCCGTTCGCGGCGCTGGCGCGCGCCGAGGCGTTCGCGCCCGACGCCTGCCTGCTCGACATCGGCCTGCCCGGCATGGACGGCCACGAACTGGCGCGCCGCCTGCGCGCGCTGCCGGCCACCTCAGGGGCGCTGCTGGTGGCTGTCACCGGCTACGGCCAGGCCCAGGACCGCGAGGCCAGCCGCAACGCCGGCTTCGACCATCACCTGGTGAAGCCGGTCGACATGGGCGAGCTGGAACGGATCCTGGCGGCGGCCAAGATCAGCGCTTGACGCTGCCGAAGGCTTCGCCCTTCTTCCAGGTCGGCATGGTCGGCGCGTTGGCGACGGCGTAGCCGAGGTTGAGCGTGAACTGGGCCTGCTGCACCATGCCCGACAGATCCCATTCCGAACGGTATTCGTCGCTGACCTGGTGGTAGTGTTCCTTGAAGCCCTTGATGTTGGCGCTCGACTCGTGCTGGTGCTGCTCGAACTCGAAGTGGCCGTCGCCCGAGAACACGGCCGAACCGACGTTGAAGGCCGGGACGCCAGCCTTCGCGAAGGCGAAGTGGTCGGCGCGGAAGTAGGCGCCCGACAGGTCGGGAACGGCCGGCGCGATCTTGAGGCCCATCGATTTCGCCACCTGCCGCGAGGTTTCGTACAGCGAGCTGCGCTCGGCGCCGGCCACGCCGATGTCCCTGGTGCGGCCCACGAAGTTCAGGCTGTCCAGGTTCAGGTCGGCGGCGGTCTGCGCCAGCGGCCACACCGGCTTGGCGACATAGGCGGCGGCGCCCAGCAAGCCCTGCTCTTCGGCCGCCGGCCACAGGAAGATCTGGGTGCGCCTGGCCGGCTTCTTGACGGCTTCGGCCGCCATCGCCAGCAACGCGGCAGTGCCCGAGGCGTTGTCGATCGCGCCGTTGTAGATGCGGTCGGCCTTCGGGTCGTCGCCGGGTTTCGCTTCGGCGATGCCCATGTGATCCCAGTGCGAGGAGTAGACCACGGCCTGTTCCTTCAGCTTCGGGTCGCTGCCGGGCACGATGCCGACCACGTTGAACTGTTCCACCGGGCGGATGGTCGAGCGCAGCGCGACCTTGGCAGCCACCTTGAGGTCGACCGGGCGGAAATCGCGCCGCTCGGCCTGGGCGCGCAGCCCGTCGAGGTCGTGGCCGCCGGCGGCGAACAGTTCGCGCGCGGTGTCTTCGTGCAGCCAGCCTTCCATCTGATTGCCGTTGCCCTTGAGGCTGAAGCGCTCGTTGCCGAAGCCGTTGGCCGGCACGCTCCACGGGTAGGAGGCCGACCGCGTGGTATGGATCAGGAGCACGCCGGCGGCGCCGCGGCGCGCGGCTTCCTCGAATTTATAGATCCAGCGGCCGTACCAGGTGTAGGCCTTGCCGGCGAAGCGGTTCGGTTCTTCCGCGGTGGGCTGTGGATCGTCGACCATCATGACCAGGATCTTGCCCTTGGCGTCCAGGCCCTTGTAGTCGTCCCATTTCTCCTCTGGCGCGGCGGCGCCATAGCCGACGAAGACCAGCGGCGCGTCGAAGGCCACGTTCTCCTTGCCGCTCCTGGTGCCCATCACGATGCCCTTGCCGAGTTCCGGCCTGATGGTCTTGCCGCCGGCAGTGAAGGTGGCGCTCCCCTCGACCAGCTTGCTGCCCTCGATCTCGACCTTCTGGCGATAGCCGCCACCGGGAATCTGCTTCAGCCCGATCAGGGCGGCCTGGGTCTCGAGATAGCGCACGGTCAGGTCGCCGCCGCGCTGGCCGGTGCCGCGGCCTTCGAGCAGGTCATCGGCCAGGAACGACAGGTGCGCGCGCAGCGCGGTTTCGGAGATGGCGGACGGCTGCTGGGCATACGCTGCCTGTGACAGGGTGAGGACGACGGCGCTGGCGGCCAGGGCAAGGGGATGAAGACGCATCGATGTTCCGTGACGGTGTGGTGAAAAAGACCATCTTAAACCAATAGCGCTCCATCCTGTCGGTCACCTGCAATGACGCTTGGAGGAAGCGCCGGGCAGGCTTCATGCGCTCACTGCCCCAGCCACAGCCGGTAGCCGACGCCGGTTTCGGTCAGCAGGTGGCGCGGCTGGGTCGGATCGGCTTCGAGCTTGTGGCGCAGGTGGCCCATATAGATGCGCAGGTAGTGGCCGCTTTCCGCATGCCCCGGTCCCCATACGGCGCGCAGCAGTTGGGGATTGGTCATCACTCGGCCCGCATTGGCGGCCAGCACCGACAGCAGGCGGTACTCGGTCGGCGTCAGGTGCACATGTTCTCCGTTGCGGGTGACCGCGCGCGCCTGCGGGTCGACGGTCACGTCGCCGAAATGGATTGCGCCGTCGCCGCCGGCGCCGCCCTGGCGCTGGCGGCGCAAGGTGGCGCGCACGCGCGCCAGCAGTTCGCCGGTGCCGAAGGGCTTGGTCAGATAGTCGTCGGCGCCGGCGTCGAGCGCGCGGATCTTTTCGCCCTCTGCCACCCGCGCCGACAGAACGATGATGGGCACCGTCGACCACTTGCGCACGTCCTGGATGAAGTCGATGCCGTCGCCATCGGGCAGGCCGAGGTCCAGCACCACCAGGTCGGGCCGGCGCGTGCCGGCGTCGATCAGGCCCCGCCCCATGCTCACCGACTCGTGCACCTGCCAGCCTTCTTGCTCGAGGGCGGCGCGCACGAAGCGGCGGATGTGCGGTTCGTCCTCGACCAGCAAGGCGCAGGGGGCATCAGTCATTGTCTCTTTCCATCGAAAGCATGTCAAAGGCAGGCGGCGTGCCGGCCGGCAGCGAGAACACGAAACCGGCGCCGCCCAGCGGCGAATCGCAGGCCCGGATCGCGCCGCCATGCGCCTCCACGATCGCGCGGCAGATCGCCAGGCCCAGCCCCACACCCGGCAAGGCTGATTCGCGTTCGCCGCGCGTGAACTTCTCGAAGATCGCTTCTTCGCTGCCCGGGCGCAGGCCCGGACCGTCGTCGCAGACGGTGACGTCGATCCAGGCGCCGCGCCGGCTTGCCGCGATCTCGATGCGGGAGCCGCTTGGCGTGTATTTTGCGGCATTCTCGACCAGGTTGCACAGCACGCGCTCGATCAGCACCGCATCGAAGCGCACGAGCGGCAGATCCTGCTGCAGGCGCACCGTGACCGCATGATTGCGCAAGGCCGCGCCGCAGGCGCGCAGCGCGCTGCCGACGACTTCTTCCAGCGCCTGCCATTCCAGATTGAGGTGCACTTCGCCGCTCTCGATGCGCGCCATGTCGAGCAGGTTGGCGACCAGGGTACCCATGCGCACCGCCTCGTCGTGCAGCGACTGCGCAAGGGCGCGCGGCGCCTCCGGCAATGCCTCGCCGCGCAGCAGCGACTCCGACAGCCCGACCAGCGCCGTGAGCGGCGTGCGCAGGTCGTGCGACAGCGCCGCCAGCAGCGAATTGCGCAGGCGTTCGGATGCCATGCTCACCAGCGCCGCCTGGGCCACCTCGACGTAGTGCACGCGCTCGAGCGCGATCGCGGCCAGCGCCGCCAGCGCGTCGAGCTGGCGGCGCTGCTCGGGCGCCAGCACCCAGCGCCCGCCTTCCGGCGCGATCGCCAGCACGCCGCGGGTGCGCATCGGCGCCACCAGCGGCAGGTAGAACGAGGCGCTGGCCGGCAGGGTGTCGGTGCCCAGGCCCGCCGGCTGCGCATGGTCGAAGGCCCATTGCGCCACGCCCGGATCGACGTCGGGTGGCAGCGGCGCGGCGGGACCGCCATCGTCCGCCGGCGGCATGCCGAGCCGCCCTTCTGCATCCGGCACCAGCAGGGTGGCGTGGGCGCCGAAGGCGTTGTGGATCACGGCGCGGCTCGATTCGAACACCTGCGAGGCCGCCAGCACGCCGGACAGTTCGCGCGCGAACTCGTACAGCGCGCGCACCCGCCGTTCGCGCTCGCCGGCGGCGCGCGCCTGGAAGCGCAGGCCGGCCGTCAGGTGCCCGGTGATCAGCCCGACCGCGAGCATCACGCCGAACGTGACCACGTACTGGAAATCCGACACCGCGAAGGTGAAGCGCGGCGGCACGTAGAAGAAATCGAAGCAGGCCACGCCGACACAGGTCGCGGTCACCGACGGCGCGCGGCCGAAGCGCATCGCCACCAGCAGCACCACCAGCAGGAACAGCATGGCGATGTTGACCAGATCGAAACGGACGCTCAGGGGCGCTGCAAGCAACGCCGCCAGCAGGCTGGCGCCACCGGCCCAGGCGTGCGAGGACAGCGGCTGCCGCTCCGACGGTGCACGCCCCGTGGCTGCGGCCGGCGGAGGCGCCACCGCCGGCTGGCCGATCTCGACCAGGTCGACGCCGGGCGCCTGGCGCGCCAGGCGGCGCGCGGTGCGGCGGCGCCAGGGCCAGCGTGAACGTGAACGGCCCAGCGCGATGCGCGACAGGTTGTGGTCGCGCGCGTAGTCGAGCGTGACGGCGGCGACGTCGTCTCCCGACAGCACGGCGGTGGCGGCGCCCAGGCTGTCCGCCAGCGCGAGCGTGTCCATGACGCGCTCGCGCACGGCGTCCGGCAGCCGGGCCAGGCGCGGCGTCTCGACGTACACCGCATGCCAACCGGCGCCGAGCTGGGACGCCATGCGCGCACCGCTCCTGACCACATGCTCGGCAAGCGGTCCCGGCCCGACGCACACCAGCAAGCCGGCGCCGGTCTTCCAGATGGCATCGATCGACTGCTGCTCGCGCCAGGCGCGCACGTCGCCCTCGACCCGGTCGGCGGTGCGGCGCAGCGCCAGCTCGCGCAGCGCGATCAGGTTGCCCTTCCTGAAAAAATTGCCCGCCGCGCGCTCGGCCTGCTGCGGCTGATAGACCTTGCCCTCCTTCAGGCGCGCCAGCAGCGCGTCGGCCGGCAGGTCGACCATGATCACCTCATGGGCAGCGTCGAACACCCGGTCCGGCACCGTCTCGATCACGCGGATGCCGGCGATGCCACCGACCACGTCGTTCAGGCTCTCGAGGTGCTGGACGTTGACCGTGGTGAGCACGTCGATGCCGGCGTCCAGCAGTTCCTCGACGTCCTGCCAGCGCTTGGGATGGCGCGAGCCGGGCGCGTTGGAATGCGCCAGCTCGTCGACCAGGATGATGCCGGGCGTGCGTTCGAGCGCGGCGTCGAGGTCGAACTCGTCGAGCTGCCGGCCGCGGTGGTCGATGCGGCGCCGCGGCAGCAGCTCGAGGCCGTCGAGCAGGCGCGCCGTCTCCGCACGGCCGTGGGTCTCGATCACGCCGACCAGCGGCGCTTTTCCTTCTGCCTGCAACTTGCGCGCTTCCTGGAGCATGGCGTAGGTCTTGCCGACGCCGGCCGAGGCGCCGAAATAGATGCGCAGGCGGCCGCGCGCGGCACGCCGCTCGTCCTCGCGCATCTGGGCGAGCAAGGCATCGGGATCGGGTCGCTGTTGGTCGTGCGGCATGGTTCAGCGAGTATGCCCGCTTTCGGCGTCCAAGGCCATGTTCAGGGCCAGCACATTGACGCGCGCCTCTCCCAACAGGCCCAGGAAAGGCCGCTCGCTGTGCTTTTCGACCAGGGCCCCGACCCGCTCCACCGGCAGCTGGCGCGCACGCGCCACCCGCGCCGCCTGGTAGCGCGCGGCGGCCACGCTGATCTCGGGATCGAGGCCGCTGGCCGAGCTGGTGACCAGGTCGACCGGCACCGGCGCCGTGTTGCCCGGATCGAGCGCGCGCAGCGCAGCGATGCGGCCCTTGACGGCTTCCTGCAGGGCAGGATTGAGCGGCCCCTGGTTCGAGCCGCCCGAGCCGCCACCGTTATTGGCCATCGGCGCGGTGGCCGAGGGGCGGCCCCAGAAATAGCCGGGAGAGCTGAACGACTGGCCGATCAGGCGCGAGCCGACCACCTGGCCGTCCATCTCGACCAGGGTGCCATTGGCCTGGGCCGGAAACGCGGCCCGGGCCACGCCGGTGACCAGGAGCGGATACAGCACGCCGCAGGCCAGGGTAAGCGCCGCGAACAGCACCAGCGCGGGGCGAAGAATCGATTGCATGACAACTCCTTACGTCAGGTTGAAGGCGGCGAGCGCCAGGTCGATCAGCTTGATGCCGGCGAACGGCAGCAGCAGGCCGCCCAGGCCGTACACCAGCATGTTCCGGCGCAGCAGCGCGGCCGCGCCGATCGCGCGGTAGCGCACGCCGCGCAGCGCCAGCGGAATCAGGAACACGATGATCAGGGCGTTGAAGATCACGGCCGACATGATCGCGGACGCCGGGCTGGCCAGGTCCATGACGTTGAGCGCGTCCAGGCTCGGATAGGTGGCCACGAACATGGCCGGCACGATCGCGAAATACTTGGCGATGTCGTTCGAGATCGAGAAGGTGGTCAGTGCGCCGCGCGTCATCAGCATCTGCTTGCCGATCTCGACGATCTCGAGCAGCTTGGTCGGGTTCGAATCCAGGTCGACCATATTGCCGGCCTCCTTCGCCGCCTGGGTGCCCGAGTTCATCGCCACCGCGACGTCGGCCTGGGCCAGCGCCGGCGCGTCGTTGGTGCCGTCGCCGGTCATCGCCACCAGCTTGCCTTCGGCCTGGTAGCGCCGGATCAGGGCCAGTTTTTCTTCCGGCGTGGCTTCGGCGATGAAGTCGTCGACGCCCGCCTCGGCCGCAATCGCGGCTGCAGTCAGTTTATTATCGCCGGTGACCATCACGGTCTTGACGCCCATGCGGCGCAGCTCGGCGAAGCGCTCGCGGATGCCGCCCTTGACCACGTCCTTGAGTTCGACCACGCCCATCACGCGCGTCCCGTCGGCCACCACCAGCGGCGTGCTGCCGCGGCGCGAGGCTTCGTCGACGCTGCGCTCGACGTCGCCCGGCCAGGCGGCGCCCATGGACTCGATATGCCGACGAATGGCCGAGGCGGCGCCCTTGCGAATGTGACGCTCCCCCAGATCGACGCCGCTCATGCGGGTCTGCGCCGTGAACGGCACGAACACGGCGCCCATGGCTTCCATCGCGCGCTCGCGGATATTGAAGCGGTTCTTGGCCAGCACCACGATGCTGCGGCCTTCCGGCGTCTCGTCCGCCAGCGAGGCCAGTTGCGCCACGTCGGCCAGTTCTTCCTCGCTCACGCCCGGCGCCGGCAGGAAGGCGGCGGCCTGGCGGTTGCCGAAGGTGATGGTGCCGGTCTTGTCGAGCAGGAGCACGTCGACGTCGCCGGCCGCTTCCACCGCGCGGCCCGAGGTCGCGATCACGTTGGCCTGCAACATGCGGCTCATGCCGGCCACGCCGATCGCCGACAGCAGGCCGCCGATGGTGGTCGGGATCAGGCACACCAGCAGCGCCACCAGCGCGGTGATGGTCACCGCCTGGCCGCTGCCCTGGGCGTTCACCGCGAAGATCGAGAACGGCAGCAGGGTCACGGTCACCACCAGGAACACGATGGTCAGGGCCACCAGCAGGATCGTCAGGGCGATCTCGTTCGGCGTCTTCTTGCGCGCCGCGCCTTCGACCATGCCGATCATGCGGTCGAGGAAAGTCTCGCCCGGGTTGGCCGAGACGCGCACCACCAGCCAGTCGGACAGCACGCGGGTGCCGCCGGTGACGGCGCAGAAGTCGCCGCCCGATTCGCGGATCACGGGCGCCGATTCGCCGGTGATCGCGCTCTCGTCGACCGAAGCCACGCCATCGACCACTTCGCCGTCCACGGGGATCGTGTCGCCCGCCTCGACCAGGAAGAACATCCCCTTGCGCAGGTCGCTGGAGGCGCAGGCCTGCCAGGGCGATCCGTGCTTCGGGGTGGACAGCTGCTTGGCGGTCACGGTCTGGCGCAGGCTGCGCAGCGAGGCGGCTTGCGCCTTGCTGCGCCCCTCGGCCAGCGCCTCGGCGAAGTTCGCGAACAGCACCGTGAACCACAGCCAGACGGCGGTGGCCAGGATGAAGCCGGCTGGCGCCTGCTCCTGCCCATTGCCCTGCCCGGCCAGCGCCTGGAACCAGAGCAGGGTCGTGATGATACTGCCGATGTAGACCACGAACATCACGGGGCTGCGCAGCTGGGTGCGCGGATGCAGTTTGCGCACCGAATCGATCATCGCCGGCCAGACCAGCGTGGAATCGAACAGGCTCAAGGAGCCGCGTGGCGCCTGGACGGGGTTTTGGGATATCTGTTCCATATCATTCTCCAAACAGCTGAAGGTGTTCGACCACCGGGCCCAGCGCCAGGGCCGGGACGTAGTTGAGGACACCGACCAGCACGACGACGGCGGCCAGCATGCCGACGAACATGGGGCCATGGGTAGGCAAGGTGCCGGGAGTGGCGGGCAGGCGCTGGCGTCCGGCCAGCGAGCCGGCGATCGCCAGCACCGGCACGATCACCGCGAAGCGGCCGAACCACATCGCCACGCCCAGCAGCGTGTTATAGAAGGGCGTGTTGGCGGACAGGCCGGCGAACGCGCTGCCATTGTTGTTGGCGGCGGACGTGAGCGCATACAGGATCTCGGAGAAGCCATGGGCGCCCGGATTGGCCACGCCGGCGGCCCCCGATGCCGCTGTCACCGCCAATGCGGTGCCCAGCAGGACCAGGCAGGGCGTGACCAGGATGACCAGCGCGGCCATCTTCATCTCGTAGGCCTGGATCTTCTTGCCCAGGTACTCCGGCGTGCGGCCGATCATCAGGCCGGCGATGAACACCGCCAGGATCGCGAACACCAGCATGCCGTACAGGCCCGAGCCGACGCCGCCGAAGATCACCTCGCCGAACTGCATCAGCACCATCGGCACCATGCCGCCCAGCGGCATGAAGGAATCGTGCATGGCGTTGACCGCGCCGCACGACGCGGCGGTGGTGATGACCGCGAACAGGCTCGAGGCGGCGATGCCGAAGCGGGTTTCCTTGCCTTCCATATTGCCGCCCGCCTGCAGGCTGCTGGCCGCCTGGTCGACGCCCAGCGGGGTCAGGAGCGGATTGGCCTGCTGCTCGGCGGCGAAGGCGGCCACCGCCGCGATGACGAACAGCAGCGTCATCGTTCCCAGCACCGCCCAGCCCTGGCGGATGTCGCCGACCATGTGGCCGAAGGCGAAGCACAAGGCGGTCGGGATCAGGAGGATGGCGATCATCTGTGCGAAGTTGGTCAGCGCATTCGGGTTTTCGAACGGGTGCGCGGAGTTGGCGTTGAAGTAGCCGCCGCCGTTCGTGCCCAGCAGCTTGATCGCTTCCTGCGAAGCGACGGGGCCCATCGGGATGACCTGGGTCTCAACGCGTGTCTCGACCTGCGCGCCGCCGTCCGTGGCCGGCATGGTGTAGGTAACGGGCTCCAGCAGGCGCGCCTCGGCATGCGCCGACAGGCTCTGCACCACGCCCTGCCCGGCCAGGAACACGGCCAGGATCACCGACAGCGGCAGCAGCACGTACAGGGTCGAACGGGTCAGGTCGACCCAGAAGTTGCCGATCGAAGCGCTTGATCTCGCAGCGAAGCCGCGGATCAGCGCGAACACGACGGCCATGCCGGTGGCGGCCGAGAAGAAGTTCTGGCCGGCCAGGCCCAGCATCTGGGTCAGGATGCTCATGGTCTGCTCGCCGCTATAGCCCTGCCAGTTGGTGTTGGCGACGAAGCTGATGGCGGTGTTCAAGCTCGAGTCCGGGCTGACGTTGGCCATGCCTTCGGGGTTGAGCGGCAGCCAGGCCTGGAGGCGCTGCAGCGCGTAGACGAACAGCGCGCCGACGGTGTTGAAGGCGATCAGCGCCAGCGCGTAGGCTTTCCAGTTTTGGGCGGCCGAGGCGGCCGGGCCGGCGAGGCGGTACAGCGCGCGCTCGATGCCGGCGGCCCAGCCGAGGCCGGGCACTGGGCCATCGGCGGCGACGCGCGCGATGAAGCGCCCCAGCGGCCAGGCGAGCAGGAGCAGCGCCAGCAGGAAGGCGGCGAGGAGCATGATGAATTCGGCGGTCATCAGAATTCCTCCGGCTTGAACAGGGCCACCAGCAGGTAGACCAGCAGCGCGCAAGCGGCCAGGCCGCCGATCACGTAGGAGAGATTCATGGCTTGCCTCCCGCTTGTGCGCAACCGGCCACCAGCAGGCAGGTCAGGCGGACGAAGATGAGGAGCGCGCCGATATAGATGAGATCCATGGACGTTCGCTTTCAGCGTTGTTGTTGTATGGTCGAGCGTAACGGCGCCGCCCTAAAAACGGGATAAAAAGACGGCGGCGCCGTGTAAACGCGATGTAAACGCAGGCGTCAGAAGGTGCGGCTGACGGTCAGCTGCAGGGCGTCGCGGCCGGTGAACTTGCCGTTGACCGGAGAGGTATAGGCTGACTTCTCGGCATTGGTGCCGAGATAGGCGAGGCTCACCGTGGCCAGCGCGAACGAGCGGCTCACGCCGACCTTCCAGTCGGTGTAGTCGGACGCCGGGTTGTTCTTCACTTCCTGGCGGCCGGCATGCAGCTGCAGGGTGAAGCCGTTGCCGACGTCGAGATTGGCGCCAACGTCAAGGTAGCCGCTGTTCTCGCTGTCGACGAAGCCGAACAGGTTGGTGGTCGAATGCGAGTACTTGAGGTAGGCCGGGCCATAGCCCAGCTGGGCGTAGACTTCGGTGGTGTGGGCGTTGACCCAGCCAGGCAGCTGGCCCAAACCATTGTCGGGATAAAAATAGCGCAGCACGCCAAGGTCGTACGACACGCCGGCAGCCAGTTCGCCGCGCTTGCCGCCGTAGACGTCGATTTCCACTTCGCCGTCGCCGCCGGCGTCCTCGACCCACTTGATGGTCGAGGCCCAGGCGCCGGCATACCAGCCGTCCGCGTGGACGTAGTCGACGCCGCCTTGCAGCGCCGGACGCAGGCGCGTCTGCGAGATGGCGCGGTAGCGGTAGTCGGAGGTGACGGCGACGTTCCAGGCGATGGAAGAAGATGCCGCCGGCGCCGGTGCGGCCTCGAGGGTGTCGGTGACCTGGGCGTGGGCGGTGCCGGCGAACACCAGGGTGGCGGCCAGCGCGTGAATCGATGCTTTCATGTGTTCCTGCTCGTGGTTGTGGTTGAAGCCATGCGGCGTCGCGAGGACAGCGCATGGAACACGAGCAGGTTAGCGATTCAGCCGTAAAAACCGGGTATAAAGGCCGGCGGAGGGTGTAAACGCGGTATAAAATTCAGCGCGCCGGCTGGGCGCGCAGCCAGTCCATGTACTTCGCGACCCCGGTCGCCACGTCGGTGAACGGTGCGTCGTAGCCGGCCGCGCGCAGCGCCGAGATGTCGGCCTGGGTGAAGCTCTGGTACTTGCCCTTCAATTTATCCGGGAACGGCAGGTACTCGAGCAGGCCGCCGTCGATGATCTGCTGCAGCGACAGCGCCGGCTTGCCTTCATTGGCGAGGGCGTTGACGGTGGCCACCGCCAGGTCATTGAACGGCTGGGCGCGGCCGGTGCCGAGGTTGAAGATGCCGCGCTTGTCCGGATTATCGAGGAAGAACAGGTTGACCTTGACCACGTCTTCGACGTAGATGAAGTCGCGCATCTGGGCGCCGGCCTCATAACCCTCGTTGGCGCCGAACAGCCTGACCTTGCCGTCCTTGAAGAACTGGTGGTACTGGTGGAACGGCACCGATGCCATCGTGCCCTTGTGGCCTTCGAGCGGACCGTAGACGTTGAAATAGCGCAGGCCGACCACCTGGCTGCCGGCGTCCTGGCCCTTGGCCTGCCAGTAGCGGCGCAGGTACTGGTCGAACAGGAATTTCGAGTAGCCATAGACGTTGAGCGGACGTTCCAGCGGGCGCTCTTCGCGGAACACGGTGCCGGCGCCGTAGACGGCGGCCGACGAGGCATAGATGAAGGGAATGCCCTGGCGCTGGCAGAATTCGAACAGGGCGACCGTGTAGTCGTAGTTGTTCTTCATCATGTAGCGGCCGTCGGTCTCCATCGTGTTGGAGCAGGCGCCCTGGTGCAGCACGGCGGTGAACTTGTTGTCGAATTCGCCCGCCTTCAGGCGCACCAGAAAGTCTTCTTTATCGGCATAGTCGGCGATCTCGGCGTCGACGATGTTGTGGAACTTCTCGGGACGCGACATATTGTCGACGGCGAAGACGCTGAACGGCTCGCGCTGCGACAGCGCGTGCACGAGGTTCGCGCCGATGAAGCCTGCTGCGCCGGTAACCAGAATCATGATAAGGTCCTCTTCAAATTGGCCCGCGCCCTCAGGCGCCGGCAAGCATGGGTTGCAAGGGCTGCCACACGTCGGCCGGCAGAATCTGCTTCATGCAGTTCTGGTGCCCCAGCGGGCATTCGCGCTGCTGGCACGGCGAGCATTCGATGTGCAGCCACAGGATCTGCGCCAGTTGCGACAGCGGCGGCGTGTGGCGCGGGTCGGTGGGGCCATAGATCGCCACCACCGGCCGCCCCAGGGCGGCGCCGATGTGCATCAGCCCCGAATCGTTGGTGACCACCGCGGCGGCGCGCGAGATCAGCGCGATCGCCTCGGACAGCGACGTCGAGCCGGCCAGGTTGTGCGCCTGCGGCACGATGGCCGTGATCTCGTCGCACACCGCGCGGTCCTTGGGAGAGCCGAGCAGCAGGATTTGCGCATCCGGGCGATTGGCCAGGATGGTCCGGGCCAGCTCGGCGAAATAGGTCGATGGCCAGCGCTTGGCCGGACCGAATTCGGCGCCCGGCGCGAAGGCGACATGCACGCCCGCCGGCAACTGGAGGCGCGCGATCGCGGCCTCGGCTTCGCCCGCGGCGACCTTCATGACCGGTTCCGGCAAGCGTTCCGGCCGCGGCAAGCGACGCACCGGGGCGTCGGCCAGCGCCTGGTAGAACTGGGCCATCGGGCGCGGCGCCGCCTTGTCGTCGTGGTGCATCACGTTGACCAGCCCATAGCGCATCTCGCCCTTGTAGCCGACCCGCCTGGGGATCCCGGCCAGCCACGGGATGAGCGCGAACTTCAGGGTGTTCGGGAGCACATAGGAATCGGCATAGCCGCGCGCCCTGAGCATCTTCGCGAAGGCCTTGCGCTCTTTCCACTGCAGCGCACCGTGCTTGAACGGCGACTCGATCACGGTGTCGACTTCCGCCATCGCGCGCCACACCGGCGCCACCCAGGTCGGGGCCAGCACGTCGATCGGCCGCCCCGGCACGAGCTCCTTGAGCCGGCGCAGCAGCGGCTGGGCCATCACGGCGTCGCCGATCCAGTTCGGGGAAATCACAAGGGTGCGCAACATGGTGTTCTTCAGGTGGTGGGCCAGCCCACGATTATAGCAATCGCGGCCGATTCAGCATTCCTGCAGTCGCCAGCCGGTGTCGAGCGCCGCCAGGCGGTGGGTCAGCCCGATGCGCTCCAGGAACACGCTGTCGTGCGACACCACCACCAGCGCGCCGCGGTAGCCGCCCAGCATCGCCTCCAGCGCCGCCAGCGACGCCAGGTCGAGGTGGTTGCTCGGCTCATCCAGCAACAGCAGCGCCGGCGGCGTGTCGGCATACAGCGCGCAGGCCAGGGCCGCCTTCAGGCGCTCGCCGCCGCTCAGCAGGCCGGCCGGTTGGGCGATGGTGCGCGCGTCCAGGCCCAGCTGGACCAGCCAGGTGCGCAGCATGTCCTGCCCGGCGCTGCGGTTCACGTCCAGCAGCTGGTCAAGGGTCGATCGCCTCGGATCGAGGCTGCCGAGCTGCTGGTCCAGGTAAGCGATGTGCGCCGGCAGGCTGCGCTCGCCCGCGACGGGATCGAGCCGACCCGCCAGCACCTTGAGCAAGGTCGACTTGCCGCTGCCGTTCGGGCCGACCAGGCCCACCCGCTGGCGGCCCGTCAGGATCACGTCGACACGGGCCAAAGGCGGCGCGAGCCAGGGCAGGATCACCGCCTCGAGCTGCGCAACACGGCGCCCAGCCGCGCCTTCGACGCCGGCAGCGTGGATGCGCACCGCGGCGTCGCCCACGACCCGCTGCGCGGCACCGCGCATGCGTTCGACCTGTCCGGTGCGGGCGGCATCGTGCTGCTGGCGCAAGCGCCCGGCGCTGACTTCGCTACGGTCCTTGCCGCGGCCAAGCAGGATGGCGGCCTGGTTGGCTTCCTTCGCATCGCGGTTGCCGCGCGCCTGGCGCCGGTCCTGGCGTTCGCGCTGCGCGCGCCGCGCCACATCAATGCGGCTGAGTTCCCGGCGCGCGTGATCGAGCGCGCCCTGCGCCGCCTCCTGCTCCTGGCGGCGCGCGTCCTCGTAGAACGCGTAATTTCCACCATAGCTGCGCAGGCCGTCGCCTGAGAGCTCGACGATGCGCTCCATGGCATTGAGCAGTTCGCGGTCGTGGCTGATCACCAGGAGACCTTTCGGCCAGGCCTGCAGCTGGCGCAGCAAGGCCTGGCGGCTGGCCGCATCGAGGTGGTTGCTCGGCTCGTCGAGGATCAGGAAATCCGGATCGAACAGGGTGGCGCCGATCAGCGCCACCCGCATCGCATCGCCGCCGCTGAGCGCGGCCACCGGCGTGTCGAGGTCGACCTGCGGCAGGCCATGCGCCTGGCAGGCCTGGCGCAGGCGGGCGGCGATGTCCCAGTGCTCGCCCACCGCATCGAAATCGCGTGGATCGACGCTGCCGGCCTCGATGCGCGCCAGGGCGGCGGTGATCGCCCCGATGCCGGCCAGCCCGGCCACCGAATCCGCCCCGCCGCTTCCCGCCTGTTGCGACAGATAGGACACGCGCCCGCTGCGCAGGCAAAGGCCGGTGGTGGGCGCCAGCTCGCCGGCCAGCAGGCGCGCCAGCATCGACTTGCCCACGCCATTGCGTCCCACCAGGCCGGTGCGGCGCAGGTCGAACTGGTGATGGAGGTTTGAAAACAAGGCTCTGCCGTCGGGCAGATACAGGGAAACGCCGTCGAGCGCTAGAATGGTGTGCGTCATGTGCAAGACTCCAAGGATGCCTGGACACTTCCACAGCCTGGCTGGGAAGACCGAAATAACATGGCATCGATGAGGTATTACACGCGCTCCTTGGGAAATGACGGGCAATGGTAGCAGGATTGGCCCAGCAGGACAAATTGCCCACCCACGCGCGCCGCCGCACCAGCAGGACTATAATTTTCACATGCACAGGCTCCGAACAACCCGAACGCTGTATGGCTGGACCGTCCTCCTGGCGTTCCTGTTCGGCCTGTTCATGCCTGCGATTTCCCAGGCCGTGGCCCAGGCCACCCAGCAACCGGCGGCAGCCTGGATGGCCGAGATCTGCAGCGCCAGCGGCACCCGCCACATGATGGTGATCGACGACACCGCGCAGAGCGAAACGCCGGCGGTGCCGGACATGTCGCACTGCGAGCTGTGCTGCTCGCACCAGCTCCCGCAACTGGCTCCGCCGCTGCAGAGCGTCCCCGTGCTGGCCCTCGACCGCGAACGCGATCCCTACCCTCCCCTGTTCTACCGCGCGCCGCGCCCGCTGCACGCCTGGACGCCGACGCAGTCGCGCGGGCCGCCGTCTTCGCTTTCCTGATTCGCCCCTCCCCATGACCCGCGACGCATTCCATGCGCCGCGGGCAGACCATGCGCGACGCCGCGAGGATGCGGCCTTGCGCGAACAGGATACGCAATGAAGACACGTTTACACGTCCAGCCGCAGCGGCTGGCGCTCGCCATCGGCTGCGCCATGGCCGCCTGGCAGGCCCAGGCCGAGGACCAGTTCCAACATATACCCACCGTCGAAGTCACGGCCGACGCGCCACGCGCCAACGGCCTGCTCAGGCTCGACACCCCGAGCGACACCGGCAGCCGCCTTGGGCTGAGCCCGCGCGAGACGCCGGCCAGCGTCACCGTGGTCGACCGCTCCCTGATCGAGGTGCGCGGCGCCCAGGACACGCAGGAGATCCTGCGCGCCATCCCCGGCGTCACCGCTCACGATGCTCCCGGCAATATCGGCGTCAGCTACCGCGGCTTCGGCAGCGGCTCGGTCAGCCAGCTGTTCAACGGCATCAACGTGCAGTATTCGATCGCCGCGCGGCCGGTCGACAGCTGGATCGTCGACCGCGTCGAGGCCATTGGCGGACCGTCGAGCTTCCTGTTCGGTTCCGGCGCCGTCGGCGGCTCGATCAACTATCTCACCAAGCTGGCCGAAACGCGCGAGTTCGCCGAAGGCCGTCTGCGCCTGGGCGCCGACGAGCTGATGGAAGCCTCGGTCGGCCTGAACCGCCGGGTTGGCGACGGCCACTACGCGCGCATCGACGTCAATCACCGCGACAGCGGCAGCTGGGTCGACGGCGTCGACCGCCGCGCGACCCAGCTGGCGGCCTCGCTGCGTTCCGACTTGGGACGCGGCTTCACGCATACGCTGGCCTATGAATTCCAGCAGGAAGACGTCGACCGGCCGTATTGGGGCACGCCGCTGCTCAATCCGATCAAAGGCGAACTGCGCGTCGACGAGGCCACCCGCTTCAAGAACTACAACAGCAGCGATGGCGTCTACGACCAGCGCGTGCAGTGGCTGCGCTCGATCGGCGCCTGGAAGGTCAGCGACGCCCTGCAGCTGACCAATACCTTCTATGTCTACGACGCGCTGCGCGACTACCGCAACGTCGAGAACTACCGCTTCAATCCATCGAACACGCAGGTCATCCGCTCGGCCGCCCTGCTCCAGCGCCACGACCAGACCCTTGTGGGCGACCGCATCGACGGCGTCTACCGCGGCCGCATCGGACAGCGCCGCAGCGACTGGGCGTTGGGGCTGGACTTCAGCATCAACCGCCAGACCCGCTATCCGAACAGCCAAGCGGCCACGGTGAGCAGCGTCGATCCCTACGATGTCGTCACCGAGCGCTTCTTCGACGTGCCGGGCATGACGCCGGTCTATCGCCCCGACCGCGACAACGAGGTCAGGACCACGGCGCTGTACCTCGAGAACCGCACCGCGCTGCTGCCGACCCTGAACCTGGTCACCGCGCTGCGCCACGAGCGCATCGAACTCGACCTGGTCAACCGGCGCGAGGTCACTCCCGCCACGCCGGCCAGCTTCTCGCGCAGCTACAACCCGACCACCGGACGCCTGGGCCTGGTGTGGGACGTCACGCCCGGCATGAACCTCTACGCCCAGTATGCGACGGCCGCCGACCCACCGTCGGGGGTGCTGTCGACCGCCTCGTTCGCCGACGTGAAGAACAACAGCGAACTGACCACCGGCCGCCAGGCGGAGGTGGGCGCCAAGCTCGATTTCTGGCAGGGCAAGGGCTCGGCGACCCTGGCCGCGTACCACATCACGCGCAAGAACATCGCGACCCAGGACCCGGTCAACAGCAACCTGACGATCCTGGTCGGCGAGCAATCGTCGCAGGGCGTCGAGCTGGCGCTGGGCCTGCAGCCGACGAAACGCCTGGCCGTGCAGGGCAACTTCACCCATGCCGATGCCCAGTACGAGCACTACAACCAGGGCGGTGTATCGCTGGCTGGCAAAACGCCGACCAATACGCCGAAGACGGTGGCCAATGTCTGGTTCTCGTATGCCGTCACCCCTTCCGTGCAGGCCCACCTCGGCGCGCGCCGGGTCGGCAAGGTGGTTGCCGATGCCGCCAATACCCTGTACTGGCCATCCTATACCTTCGTCGACCTGGGCCTCTCCTGGCGCATCGACCGCAGGCTGGCGCTGGACGCGCGCGTGCGCAACCTCACCGACCGGCTGTATGCGGCCAACGTCACCGGCACGATGGCCTATCTCGGCGCGCCGCGCACGGCCGACGTGTCGCTGCGCATGGCCTTCTGACGGGAGGACACGATGGGAGCGCGATTGAAACGCTGGCTGTTCCTGGTCCATCGCTGGCTGGGCATCGGCATCTGCCTGCTGTTCGCGATGTGGTTCGTCTCGGGCATCGTCATGATGTACGTCGGCTATCCCAAGCTGACCGAGGAAGAGCGCCTGGCCCACCTGCCACGATTGCAGGCGGACGCGCGCCTGCTGGCACCGGCCCGGGCGCTGGCGGCGGCCGGCGTGGCCGGACCGCTGGACGAGCTGCGCCTGGCCGCGTCCAGCGGCGGGCGGCCGGTCTATGTCGCGACGCCCGCGCGCGGCGATGTCCCGGCTGGCCACAAGAGCCCGCCCAGGGGCAGCGGCGCGGTCGTGATCGATGCGGTGAGCGGACAGCGCCTGCGGGCGGTGGACGAGGCGCATGCCATGACCAGCGCCGCCGCCTTCGCGGCTTCGATGGCAGCCCCGGGCGTGAAATGCGACTACCTGGGCACGATCGACGAAGATGCGTTCACCCACTCGCGCGCGCTCGATCCGCATCGTCCGCTGCACAAGGTGGAACTGGGCGACGCCGAACGCACCCTGCTCTACATCTCGGGCCGCAGCGGCGAGGTGGTGCGAGACGCGACCCGCAGCGAGCGGCTGTGGAACTATGCGGGCGCCTGGATCCACTGGCTGTATCCCTTCCGCGGCAATGCCTTCGAGCCTTACTGGACCGACATCGTCAACTGGCTGTCCATCCTGGGCATCGCGATGGCGCTCACCGGAACGGCGGTCGGCATCATGCGCTGGCGCTTCCGCAAGCCCTACCGCAGCGGCGCGCGCACGCCCTATCCGCAAGCCATGATGCGCTGGCACCACGTCACCGGCCTGCTGTTCGCGCTGGTGACGATCACCTGGATCTTCAGCGGCCTGATGTCGATGAACCCATGGCGCATCTTCGACACCGGCGCGCCGCCGCTGCGCATGGAGGCGCTGCAGGGGGGACCGCTGGTGCTGACCGACGCCGACGCCGCGCCGCAGGCGCTGCTAGCGGCGTCGAACGGCAATGTGCGCGAGCTGCGCTGGACGCGGGTGATGGGAGAGAACCGGGTGCTGGCCCAGGCGGCTGCCGGTGCGCCCAGGGTGATCGACAACCGTGACGGGCATCCGGTCGTCCTCGATGCGCAAGCGCTGCGCGGCGCCGCATCCCGCCTGCTGCCGGCGCCGGTGACGCGGGTCGAGCAGTTGCGCGACTACGACCTCTATTACTATGCGCGCGATGCGCACACGATGACGGGCGGTGGCGCGAAACCGCTGCCGATCCTGCGCATCGTGTTCGACGATCCGCATGCCACCTGGGTCCACCTCGACCCGCGCACCGGCGCGGTGCTGGGCCGCCTGGACAGCGGCAAGCGCACCAGCCGCTGGCTGTTCGCGATGCTGCATTCCTGGGATTGGCTGCCGCTGCTCGAGCGGCGTCCGTTGTGGGACCTGGTGCTGATCGCGCTGAGCCTGGGCGGGACCCTGCTCAGCGTGACGGGGGTGGTGATCGGCTGGCGCCGACTGGGACGGAAACTACGCGAGGCGCGCCCCGCAACGATCGCGGCGCCACTCGCGGGGAGCTGACCGGCCAGGCTTACTGGCCAGGCTTACTGGCCGGCGGCGCCCGCCGCGTGGCGCCGCATGCGCGGCGCGTCGCAGGCCGGCAGGCGGTCGACGTGGTTGATCTTCGCCAGGCGCAGGAAGGCCAGCACGCGCAGCACCAGGTAGCCCGAGTCGAATTCCCACCACTTCATCGACAACTTGGCCGACGCCGGGTTGGCGTGGTGGTTGTTGTGCAGCTCGGCGCCGCCGAAGACGATCCCGATCGGGAAGAAGTTGCGCGAATCTTCCTTGGTCTCGAAATTGCGGTAGCCGACCACGTGGAAGATGCCGTTGATGAAGCCCGATGCCCAGAACGGCAGGATCGACAGCTGGAACAGCCAGATCAGGACACCGTGCGCCGGGCCGAACACCAGCAATTCGACCGCCAGGAAGAACAGCGCGCCACGGAAGCGGTGCCGGGTATACAGGTGCTCGTCCATCCAGTCTTCCTTGATGCCGATGCCATAGGCTTTCACCAGGTCGGCGTCGCGCGCCGCCTTGCGGTACAGGAGGGTGCCCTTGCCCAGGATGGTCCACAGGCCGTGGATGCGCGGGCTGTGCGGATCTTCCTCGGTATCGCACTTGGCGTGGTGCTTGCGGTGCACCGCGACCCAGGTCTTGGCGGTGACGCCGTAGGTGGTCAGCCAGATCCACATGCGGAACAGCTGGCACAGGAGCGGATGGAAGGTCACGGCGCGGTGGCTGCGCGAGCGGTGCAGATACAGCTCGCTGGCGAAGACGGTCATGATGTACGACCCCGCCATGGTCAGCGCGACGCCCATGGGACTGAGCTGGATGAATCCTTCGAACACGGCACTCTCCCTGTTGTTGTATTGATCAGGTCTTGAACGCCCTGATATTGCAGAGAGAATAACGGTTGCCGGATGGGTTCAAAGCGATGAGAAGAGCGGTATTTACCCCGTATTTGCCCTTCTTCGCTTCGACCGTCAAACGATCAGGCCGCGCTGGCGCGCCTCCCTTACCCATTGCGGGTATTCGTTCATCAGGAGATCGTAGAGCGCGCCGTCGGAATGCTCGTCGGGCGAAGCGACCGAGAAGAAGTCGGCGTTGTCGATCAGGCGGCCATCGAGTTCGTCCAGCTTTTCCAGGAACGGAAAATCCGAGTCGGCGAAGTTGGCCAGGGCCCTGGCTTTCGACTTGCGGCCCTTGCCGATGCCCATGAACTGCCAGAAGATCGGTTCGCGGCTGGCCCAGCGCAGCTGGCGCTCGGTCAGCGGCTTGTCCGAGGTCGAGCCATCGGTCACGAACATCACGTACACCGGCACCTCGGCCTTGACCGGCGCCTTGCGCTCGCCGCCCCCGCCATCCGGGAAGTAATGCCGGCGCACCGCCTCGAGGGCGGCGCCGTAGCGGGTATCGCCCTCGAGCGGATGCTTGTCGATGATGCGCTCGATGTAGTTGGACCAGTTCGAGAGGCCCATCGGGGCGCCGCGGTGCACGTTGCGGCCGAACAGGAAGACGTCGATCTCGCCGTCGTCGTCGAAGCGGCAGCCCAGCGCCAGGATGCGCTCGGCGAACTGCTGCACCAGGCCCTTGCGGTACAGGGCGCTCATCGACCCCGAGATGTCCAGCACCAGGCAGGCCTTTGCCCGGTGCTGCGCCAGGCCGGCCTTTTCGAGCGACACCGTCGCCGACTTGACCAGGCTGACCAGCTGCGGCGCGGATTGCGCGACGCGCTTTTCCAGGTCGACCGCGGCGGCGCGCGGCGTGGCCGGTGGCGGCGTTGGCGACGGTGGCGCATCCGCGACCGCGCCGCCGAAATGTCGCACCAGCGCGTCCAGCCCGCCGTTGAAGCCCTGGCCGACGGCCATGAAACGCCAGCCGCCATCCTTGCGATACAGTTCGCCCAGCATGCCCGCCTTCTCGCCGACGAAGTCGCTGCCGCCGAAGTCGAAGCGCGCGAATTCGCCCTGTGGGCCGACGAGGCGCAGGCTGCCCGCCTGCAGTTGCGACAGGGGCGCGCCGCCGTCGGTGCTGGCCACGATGCTGAGCCGTTCGATCCAGGCCGGCAGGCTGGCGAGCCGGAAGCTGAAACCCGCGGCATCAGGGCCGACCCTGGCTTGCGCCACGCCGCCGCAGGGCGTCGCCGGCTGGTTGAAGAAGGTCATGTAGCGCTCGTCGGCCAGCTTGCCGCCGGCGTCGAGCGCGAAGCAGGCGAAGTCCAGCGCCAGGCCCTGCGCCGACAGGCCGGCCTGCAGGACGCCGTCGGGAGCCGATTGCGCCAGGGGCAGGCGCTCGCCGCGTTCCAGCTGTTTCATGTCGGCCTCCAGTCAGGTTGAACGCATGGACGGAACATCCGTCCACCCTTCGATATTACCGTTCGCTCAGCTCTTGTCCAGCGGCTGATCGTACCCAACGTCGACCCGGCTCACGATCACGGTCGCGATGCGGCGCTCCAGCACCTGCGCCACCTCGAACCGCAAGCCTTCGATCTCGACCGCGTCGCCCACCTTCGGCAGGGTGCCAAAGCGTTCCAGCATCAGGCCGGCCAGCGAGGTGTAGTCGTCGGTGTCGCCCACCAGGGCGTCCACCTCGAGCACCTGCTCCAGGTAGTGCAGGTCGGCGGTGCCGTCGACGCGCCAGCGGCCCGGGCCGAGGGCCTGCACCACCGGCTGCTCGTCCTCGTCGGGGAACTCGCCGGCGATCGCTTCCAGGATGTCGATCGGCGTCACCAGGCCCTGCAGGGTGCCGTATTCGTCGGCGATGATCACCAGCTGGCCGTGCGAGCGCTTGAGGCGGTCCATCACCTTCAGCACGCCGCTGGCGTCGGGCATGATGATCGGCGTGCGGATATGAGCCGCGTCGATCGCGCCCGACTGGGTCAGGTCGGCGATCAGGTCCTTGGCGCGCGCCACCCCGATCACTTCGTCGAGCTGGCCGCGGCACACCGGGAAGAAGCCGTGCGGCGTGGCCAGCAGCTGGGCGCGGATGGTCTCGGCGTCATCCTCGATATTGATCCACGAGATTTCCGAGCGGTTGGTCATGATCGAGCGCACCGAGCGCTGCGACAGGCTCAACACGCCGCTGACCATATTGCGCTCCTCGGCCTCGAACGCCGGTTCCTCGGCGGCTTGCGCCTCGGCTTCCGGCTCGTCGTGATGGTCGGCGCCGCGCTTGCTGCCCAGCAGGCGCAGCACGGCGTCGGCGGTGCGGTCGCGCAGCGGGATGTGCGCCTCTTGCTTGATGAAGTTGCGGCGCGCCAGCTGGTTGAAGAACTCGATCACCACCGAGAAGCCGATCGCGGCGTACAGGTAGCCCTTCGGAATATGAAAGCCCAGGCCTTCGGCGATCAGGGACAGGCCGATCATCAGCAGGAAGGACAGGCACAGCACGACGACGGTCGGATGGGCATTGACGAAGCGCGTCAGCGGCTTCGACGCGAACAGCATGACGCCCATCGAGATGATCACGGCGGCCATCATGACGCCCAGGTGTTCGACCATGCCGACCGCGGTGATCACGGCGTCGAGCGAGAACACGGCGTCGAGCACGATGATCTGCGCCACCACGGCGGCGAAGCTCGCGTATTCGCGCTTGCCGCTCTGGACGTGCGATTTGCCTTCGACCCGTTCGTGCAGCTCGATGGTCGCCTTGGCAAGCAGGAAGATACCGCCGATCAGCAGGATCAGGTCGCGCCCCGAGAACGCCAGGCTGCCGAGGGAGAACAGGGGTGTGGTGAGCGTGACCAGCCACGAGATCATCGTGAGCAGGCCCAGGCGCATGATCATGGCGAGGGACAGGCCGAGGAGTCGTGCCTTGTCGCGCTGATGCGGGGGAAGTTTGTCCGCCAGGATGGCGATGAAGATCAGGTTGTCGATGCCCAGGACGATCTCGAGCACGACGAGGGTGAGCAAGCCGACCCATATATTCGGGTCAAGTAGCCATTCCATTGGAGAGTTTTGTAGTGAAGGAAGGGGCATTGTACGCCATCGTGCCGGCATCAGGGCAGAACTGGCAGCGCATCAGCAGCGCCATGCCGCCGGCTTCAAATCACCCCTCGCGCGCGAGCCACCCCAGTTTCTCGTGGTCGTAGCCGAGCAGGCCGCCATAGACGTCGCCATTGCTGGCGCCGAGGGCGACTGCCGGCTTGTCGAAGCCCGTGAACGCATCCGACATGCGGATCGGCAGGCCGCCGGCCACGACGTCGTCCACCGCCCCATACACCGGGTGTTCGAGCCTGGCGGTCTCGCCGCGCGCCAGCAGGCCGGGATCGCGCATCGCATCGGCCGGATCGCGCACCGGGCCGTTGGGCACGCCGCAACTGGCCAGCAGCGCGCCGACAGCCCCGGTGTCCAGGGTGCGGGTCCACGCGCCCACCATCTCGTGCAGGATGGCGTGGTTACTCACCCGCGCCGCGCGGCTGCAAAAGCGCGCGTCATGGATCAGTTCCGGACGGCCCATGGCGCGAAACAGCCCGGCGGCGAAGGCATCCTTCGGCGCGCTGATCGCGATATGGCCGTCGGCCGTCGGGAACACGCCGGAAGGCGCCAGGCGCGCCAGCACATTCCCGGAGCGGGTGGCATGCCCCATCTTGCGCTCCATCTCGAACGGCTCGGCCGCCACCAGCGCGCCCATGGTCCCCAGCAGCGAGACGTCGACCCGCTGGCCCTGCCCTGTCGCCCGCGCCTGCAGGACGGCGGCCAGCGTGCCGATGGTGGCGAACAGCGGCGCGGCCTGGTCGCCGATGGGAATGCCGACCCGCACCGGCGCTTCGCCTTCGGCGCCGGACGCCATCATCAGGCCGCTCATCGCCTGGATGACGATGTCCACCGCCTTGCCCAGCCGCGGATCGGCATCCGGGCCGAAGCCGCTGATCGAGGTGTAGACGATCTTCGGATTCACTGCGCGGCAGCGCGCGTAATCGATGCCCAGGCGCTCGGTCACGCCAGGGCTGAAGTTCTCCACCAGCACGTCGGCGCGGCGCACCAGGTCCATGAAGACGGCGCGCGCATCGGGATGCTTCAGGTCGAGGGTGACGGCTTCCTTGTTGCGGCCGCGGTCGAGGATTGCAAGCGACAGGTCGTCGTCGTGCCCTGGTGCGGCCTTGACGCCGTCGCGCCCCATGAACAGCGCGTTGCCGCGCGCCGGATCGGGACTGTTCGGGTTCTCGATCTTGATGACCCGCGCGCCCAGTCCCGCCAGCAGCAGGGTCGCATAGGGACCGGCCAGCATCGTGGTCAGATCGAGGACGGTCACGCCCGCTAGCGGGCCTGGCGGCTTGTCCGGATTATCCGGGTGGTGTTCCATGGCGGCGTCCTTTCACGGCAAGTGCTGCGGGTGGAATGCGGACAGTCTAGCGCACCGCGGGGAATCGTCGCCTTGGCGGCCGATTCGGTGTAGAGTCCGGCCTGCCGGCACGCAGGCGATCAAGATAACAATAACGGAGACCCACCATGCAGCAGCAGGACCGCGCCGACGGCGCCGTCAACGTCCAGGACTTCCTGAACGAACACCGATTCTCGTCTTACCAATGGCTGATCTTCGGCCTGTGCTTCCTGATCGTGCTGCTGGACGGCTTCGACACCGCGGCGATCGGCTTCATCGCCCCATCGCTGGTGCAGGACTGGGGCGTGACGCGCCCCGCCCTGGCGCCGGTGCTCAGCGCCGCCCTGTTCGGCCTGGCCGGCGGCGCCATGGCGGCCGGGCCGCTGTCGGACCGGGTCGGCCGCAAGCTGGTGCTGGCGTCGTCGGTGCTGCTGTTCGGCGCCGCCTGCGCCTGGTCTTCGTTCGCCACCGGCCTGACCGAACTGGCCATCCTGCGCTTCGTCACCGGCCTGGGTCTGGGAGCGGCGATGCCGAATGCGGTGACCCTGATGAGCGAATTCTGCCCCGACCGCAAGCGCGCCCTGCTCACCAATGCGATGTTCTGCGGCTTCCCCCTCGGCGCCGCCCTGGGTGGCTTTCTCGCGGCCTGGATGATCCCGCTGTGGGGCTGGCGCAGCGTGCTGCTGCTGGGCGGCGTGGCGCCGCTGCTGGCGGGCCTGTTGATCATCCTGTTGTTGCCGGAATCGGTGCGCTTCCTGGTGGCGCGCGGCGCCGGCCACGAACGCATCCGCGCCATCCTGCGCCACATCTCGCCCAGCGCCGACGCTGCCCGCGCCTTCGTGACGCGCGAGGCCGCGCCCAACACCGAAGCCGGCGGCGGCGTGAAGCTGATCCTGTCGCGGCCCTACCTGGTCGGCACCCTGATGCTGTGGCTGACCTATTTCATGGGACTGGTGATCTTCTACGCGCTGATCAACTGGATGCCGCTGCTGCTGCGCGACGCCGGCCTGTCGGCCCAGGACGCGACCCTGGTCTCGGCCCTGTTCCCGCTGGGCGGCGTAGGCGCGGTGCTGGCCGGCTGGCTGATGGACCGCTACGACGCCAACGCCGTGATCGCGGCCTGCTTCGCGCTGACGGCGGCCACCATCTTCGCCATCGGCCAGAGCGCCCACGACCTGGCGCTGCTGATGGCGGTGGTGCTCGGGGCCGGACTGGCGATGAACACCGCGCAGGCCTTGCTGCCGGCGCTGGCGGCGGCCTTCTACCCCACCCGCGGCCGCGCCACCGGCGTGGCCTGGATGATGGGCATCGGACGACTGGGCGGGATCGCGGGCTCGTTCCTGGTAGCGGAGCTGGCGCGGCTGCGCTTCGGGATCGGGGGGATCTTCGGCGTCGTGGCAGTGGCGGGGGTGGCGGCCACCCTGGCGCTGCTGGTCAAGCTGGCCGCAGAGCGCGCAGCCCGGCGGCCGGCGTAGCGTTCAATCCGCGACCGGCTCCGCCTTGCGCGCCGGCAGCATCGGCTCGAGCAGCTGGCCTTTCAACGTGGGCGGGCATGGCGTGTCGGTCCCGACCTCGGCCGGCCAACTCTTCGGCAGGTAGTGGCTGCCGAACACGCGGTCCAGGAATGGCAAGGTGGACGCGTAGTTGCGGTTGATGTGCTCGTGGCGGCTGTGGTGCCAGTGGTGGAAGGCCGGCGTCGTCACCAACCATTCCAGCGGCCCGAAGCGCCAGCGCAGGTTGGCGTGGATGAAGAAGCCCCACACGATGCCGAGCGCGATCAAGAGCGCCGGCGTGCCGCTGCCGGCCATGCCCGGGCTGGCCAGGCCGATCACGTACAGGGGCACCAGGCCGAACAGCCGGGTGATCACCATGTCGACCGGATGGCTGCGGGTATTGGCCAGGAAGTGCATGCGCTCGGTGCTGTGATGCAGCGCATGAAAGCGCCACAGCCAGGGAATCTCATGACTGAGGCGGTGCCCCCAATAAAAGCCCGTTTCGGCGATCACGAAGGCCAGGCCGATGCGCAGCGCCTGCGGCAGCTCGGCCACGGCCGTCTTGAGCGCGGCCGGCACCAGGTAATGGGCGGCGGAGGCCAGCAACGCCATCGGCACCGTGAGCACCACGACCGGCACCAGGCTGCTGATGAAGTAGTAGGCCAGGTTGTGGCGCAGCTCGGGATTGGGCTGCTCGTGGCGCACGCCGAACCAGCGTTCGAGCGGCACGAACAGCGCCGTCAGCAGCACGATCCAGATGCCCAGCCGCAAGGCGGTCATGGCGAATTCGGCGAAGGTGACGTTCATGGCGGATGCGGCGATGGTGGGAGCGGTGTCGCGACGTGGAGCTTGCCGCCGGGCCGGCGGCATCCGGCTGCAGTGGACTGCAGCCGGTGGATTGGCGTATCAGGCCTGGCCGCCGCTACGGCTGCGGCGGCGCGCCGTGAAACCGATCAGGCCGAGGCCGCCCAGCAGCATGCCCAGGGTTGCCGGCTCCGGCACTTCGGCGTTCAGGGCGACGTTATCCAGCAGCATGAACGGCGGCGCGCCGGCGCCGCTGCCGTGGACCAGGAAGCTCAGCCATTGGCTGGCGCTGGTTGCCGTGAAGGTCATGGTGGCGGTCTTCCAGCCGCTGAAGCCGCTGTCCACGATGCTCAGCAAATCGGAATTCTGCTTGGCGCCGCCGAAATCGACTTCCCAATAATTGTTGTTGTTCGGGCCACGCTCGATGACCTGCTGGGCCAGCGCGAAATCGAAGGTCAGCGTATAGCTGTCGCCGATCGTCAGGCCGTTGACCTGTTGCTTGAGCGGGCCAGGGAAATACATCCAGTCCGACGCGAAGAAATTGCCGCCGGTTGGGGAGGCCGAGTAGCCATTGCTCAGGCCAGTCGTGCGGTACTTGTCTTTCAACCAGATCGCGGACTTGTCGGTGTTGGCGATATCGCCATTCAGGACGAAGTTGTAGCGTCCATCCCTGCCATAACCGCTCTCCCAGTGCGTCAGGGTAGTTCGGTCGGCGCGCGTCGTGGACGTGCCGCCGGCAAGCTGCTTGTTGCCGCCGTTGGTGGTCTCTTCGAAGTTGCCATTCTTGATCAGGTTCGCATGGGCAACATTAGTGCTCAGCGCCGAGGCAGCCAACAAGGTCAGCAGGAAGGGTTTGATGCGCATGCGCGGACTCCGGAAAATGATAGGTGACGGTGAGTAAGCGCCGGCGTTTTCTGGGCCGGACGGTGGCTGGCGGGGAACACGGAAGCCTGCGGGGCCGATATGCTGGGCGCTGCCAAAATTGATGATTATCAATAATTATTGCACTGAAAGTATTTTATCAGATTCACGATTGATGATATTCAATATTGAATTCGCAATGATATTTGCCTTAAGGTAATGTTTTTACAATTTCTCTTTAGCAATGGATTGTTAGTCGATAATGTTCTGCCAGAAAAGCTTGGCAATACAGGCGCCTGACGCGATCATCGGGGTCTCCCAGCGTGGGAAAAGGTGACATCCGCCTGGCAGGAGCGCATGCAACGCTGTGAATGGAGACGAATTGCACACCTCTCTGGACGCATTGTATGGCTGCAAAAAAACAACAAGTCACCGCCGGCCATCCGCCAGCTGGGCTCTATCGCTCGATCGCCCTCATCGGCGTTCCGGTGAGAGGATCACAAAAGCAAGTGGCTCGATCATCTGCACACCGTGCTCGATTCCCGTACGGTGCGCGCTGCGGCCAGGCGCGTCGGCCCGCATCCCGACACCGACCTGGTAGCATGGTTCCCGGACGAGTGCTGATCAGGCGCCCTGCTCCATCGTACCGTCATAAAACGCATGGCCGTTCTTTCCCTGCCCCTTGATGTGGTACATGGCGACATCCGCGCGGCGCATCAACTCATCGATCGTGTCGCCGTCGTGGGGAAATACCGCGATCCCGATCGAGGCCGAGATCGTCACCTCGTTCCCACCGAGGTCGAATGGCAGATTCAGGCATTCCAGGAATTTGTCGGCGACCACGCGCGCGTCGTCACGGGCGTGCAGTTCGGGAAGGACCACGGTGAATTCGTCTCCACCCTGGCGCGCAAGCGTGTCGCCCTTGCGCAGGCAGCCTTTCAGGCGCGCCGTCACCTGCCGCAACAACGCATCTCCCTTGGCGTGACCCAGCGTGTCGTTGACCAGCTTGAACCGATCGAGATCGATGAACATTGCCGCCAGCTCGGTCTGGTTGCGCCTGGACTGGATGATCGCCTGTCCGAGGCGGTCCCTGAACAACAGGCGGTTCGGCAGATCGGTCAGGACGTCGTGATAGGCATGGTGAAGGATGATGGCTTCGGCTTGCTTGCGCGCCGTGATATCGCGGGCGATCCCATACGTGCCGATGTATTTTGATCCACCCCGGTCCGCATGGTCCAGGTGCATGCCGACCGCGTTGAGCGACACGGTGATCGATGCCTTGTCGAGGTCTTCCGACCGGGTCGGATTGGACCGGCAGGTCATGCGCAGTTCAACGTCGCGCGATGCCCGGTCGCCGGATCTTCGCTCGTTGAATGCGTAGCGCGCCCGGGCGAAGTCTTCCTGGTGCACGAGCACGGAATAATGCTGGCCGATCAGTTCGCGGCGATCGTAGCCCAGCATCTGGCAGGCCCGGTCGTTCACGAAAGTGAATCGCCCCTCGGGCTCGACCATGTAGATGAGATCCGGCGAGGTATCGACAAGGTAGCGGTAGGTGCGCTCGGACAGCTCGAGCTGGTAGGCGATGTCGCGGTTGGCTTGCCTGAGCCGGCGCTGGGTCAGGACATGGTCGATGGTCTGGAACAGATCCTGCTGGCTGAATGGCTTGCGCAAGAAGTCATGCGCGCCGCGCCGCATCGCGCCGATCGCGGCCTCGATCTGAACGTTCCCGCTGATGACGATGACGTCGGTTTCGATGCAATGGTGATTGATGAAGTCCATGACATGGTGGCCATCCATGTCTTCCAGGCTGAGGTCCAGCAAGACCAGGTCATAGCGGGTGTCGGACAGGCAGGCCAGTGCGCCGGCGCCGGAGCTTGCCGTGTCGATGTCGACATGGCGCTGGCTGAGCAACTCGCGCAGCGACGCGAGCATGCGTGGCTCGTCGTCCACGAGCAGCAATTTCGTCGACTGGTTCGCAGCAGTGAACGGCAGGTGGGGGGCGGCAAATGAATTATCACCGATCGTGAGGCGCGACTTTCTCGGGAATAGACTCATGTCTGTGTGGGCGCTTGCGGCTCATATGGCTCAGTCGAGCAGCGCAAGGATGAAGTATGTTTGGAAAGGTTGGCTTATGCTTTCTACATTAACATGCGCAAGGCTGTTCAAATACAAATTGACAATTCTTAAAGTCAGTCGTTAACAATTCCTTGGGCGCAACATCCTCGCCGACGTAAAACACAAGGCCAATCACGGATGGCGTTCTTTTCGCAGTCTTGGCGGAAAGATGAACGGCAGCGCTTCGATCATCAACCGATGAAGCCTTTTCAGTCGAAGAGATCTGCCAAATTTTCGACAACGATTTTTCGACATCGTCAGGAACGTCGCGGTCGGCATAGGCGCGCACGCGTGGAGCAACGAGGATGTCGTGTTTCTGATAAGCTATATTTCCAACTGACAATCCAACATGCCACATGGACGGCAACTTACCCAGCGAGTACAAGATACTGGTGCATACGGCGCTAGCGCAAACTAAAGGACACATTGGTTTCTTTTCCATCCACGCTCCGACCTCGCGTTGGGATGGACCAGACCCGATCTTCGTCGAGATCGCTGACCAGGCCTCGGCATGTTCGAGCATCGTGGTAGCCATGCGCGAGGCATACCTGCGCGCATGGGACTGGATCAATACCCGGTAGCCAGCCATACCTATTCGAATCCGCTGACTGGGACCAGGCAGTACGCGGCCGGCGGCCGTCACTCAAATTTACCGCGGCCACGCCTGCTCCGGTGTCAGGGCGTCACTGGCGTATCGGTCAGCCTGCTACCAGGTTCCACCCGGCCAGGAGGCAGTGGGGACTGCAAGAAAACGTTCCGCCTCGGCGCCAACCTCCCCGACGCCTAAAATGCCTGGGCGGAGCGGTTGCAGGTGGTCGACCACGCGAAGACGGACCGGGTCTGCCGGCGCCTTCCGGAGGTCGTCAAATCCCTGCGTAGTAACCCGCCCCGGATTTTGTAGAGGCTCCGTTCTTTGAGAAAATGGAGCTATGAAGAGGCAACCTAAGTATTTTCCGGAAGTTATTGAGCGCGCTGTGCGCATGGTCAGCGAGGCTGCCAGCGAGTACGAATCGCAATGGGCGGCCATTACGTCGATCGCGGCCAAGATCGGCTGCACGCCAGAGACGCTGCGTCGCTGGGTACGCCAGCAGGAGCGCGACAGCGACCAGCGCCCGGGGCCGATTGATCAACTACAGCGAACGTCTGGCAGAAGCTGGTATTGAGGCCTCTGTGGGCAACAAGGGTGGCAGTTACGATAACGACCTGGCCGAGACCATCAACGGGCTCTACAAGGCTGAACTGATTCCACCGCCGCGCTCCCTGGAAAACACGTGAAGCCGTCGAGCTGGCTACGCTGGAATGGGTATCCTGGTTCAACCACCACCGCCTGCTGGAACCGCTCGGCTATATACCGCCGGCGGAAGCTGAGGCAAACTATTACAAGCAGTTGAGCAGTCAGGCTATCCCAGCCTGACTCACACTAACCGGCCTCCACGAAAGCCGGGGCGGTTCAACTAACCTCGGCGAGTTTGCTGTGCGCGAGGTCCCATTGTTGTGCCAGCGCTGCGCCTGACGGCCATTGAGCCAAATCCAGCGGTAGCATTAGGGGAGCTCCGGTTAGGACTCGGTATGTCGGATCTTTGATTTCGGGGCTCACCCAAACTGTTCGGGTCTTCGGATCCACTGCAATCAGCCCCAAGTCCCACAGAGTGTGAATGTCAGCGCGCAGCAGCAGCCCGTTCGTCACGGAGTTCGTTTCCGGTCCCAGGTATGGCGTAATGTGTGCGGCCTCGAGTAGAGGTGTAACGGCACAGCCAGTGATCGCACAGTGCCCACCATAGGCGGCAATCAGGGTCTTTCTGAACTTCTGCTGCCCTCGTCGCTGTACGATTTCTCGCAACACTCGTGCGCGTGCGTCCTCCTGATTTTTCGGATTAAACGGCTCACTTAACGCGGACTCGATTTTTGTTACCTGCTTTCGGTGCGGTCCATACTCAGCCTGCTTCTCTTTACGAAGCGAGCCAATAGCCTCCAGGTATTTTTGATAGTTGCTGAGCGCAGCAGCGTACATCCCGTTACCGGTCTCATTCCGATCAAGGAACTCAGGGGTCTTCCTTAGCTGCTCAGAAAGGGCAACGAACTCCGACAGATCAGGGATCTCTGCAATCGGCTTGGTCGTGAGTCCGTGAGTGCGAGCCCAGGTGGTCAAACGTCCTTTGATCGCGCCTTGGTAGCTATTAGAAGATTTCTCGGAGAGCCCTGCCGATTTCATCCATTCCACAAAATCCATATCGCTTGGTCAAAAGATATTGAACAAGCAAGATAGCATCGATTTGAATAGCGCACATCAAATCTATAGCGCAAATGCGAAGGGCCGCTCGAAAGCGGCCCTTATGAATGCTTGGCGGAGAGAGGGGGATTCGAACCCCCGATAGGCTATGAACCTATACACGCTTTCCAGGCGTGCGACTTAAACCACTCATCCATCTCTCCTGATGGGTCGACGTGGGAACCCCACGAAGCCGCCTATTATAGCAAGTATTCCCAGCAGTACAAGGCCGACAACGCTGGCGGGCGCGCAAGCTGATGCCGGACGGTGCCGAACAAGTAGGATGATCTGGCCCAGTGGACCAGATCAGGAGCCATCCACCCTGGGCCTCCCGGCCAACAGCACAAAAAAAATGCCCGCCTCTCTCCCGAGTAGGCGGGCAAGCCTTGCGTCAGCCTTGTGGGCCAACGCAGGCAGGTTGCTCAGTGATTGTAGCTCAAGCCGATTCCTTCAACTGCTCGAGAATGGCCGGATTCTCGAGCGTCGACACGTCTTGCGTGATGTTCTCGCCCTTGGCCAGCACGCGCAGCAGGCGGCGCATGATCTTGCCGGAGCGGGTCTTCGGCAAGTTGTCGCCAAAACGGATCTCTTTCGGCTTGGCGATCGGACCGATCTCCTTGCCCACCCAGGCGCGCAGCTCGTTGGCCAGTTTTTTCGCTTCCTCGCCGGTCGGACGCGCCTGCTTGAGCACGACGAAGGCGCAGATCGATTCGCCCGTGGTCTCGTCCGGCTTGCCCACCACCGCCGCTTCGGCCACGATCGGATTGGCCACCAGCGCCGATTCGATCTCCATCGTGCCCATGCGGTGACCCGAGACGTTCAGCACGTCGTCGATGCGGCCGGTGATGGTGAAGTTGGCCGTGTCCTTGTTGCGGATCGCGCCGTCGCCGGCCAGATAGTATTTGCCGCCCAGTTCTTCTGGGAAGTAGCTGGTGCGGAAGCGGTCCGGGTTGTTCCAGATCGTGCGGATCATCGACGGCCACGGACGCTTGACGACCAGGATGCCGCCCTGCCCGTTCGGCACGTCGGCGCCGGCTTCATCGACAATCGCGGCCATGATGCCCGGCAGCGGCAAGGTGCACGAACCCGGCACCATCGGCGTCGCACCCGGCAGCGGGGTGATCATGTGGCCGCCGGTCTCGGTCTGCCAGAAGGTGTCGACGATCGGGCAGCGCTCCTGGCCCACATTGCGGTAGTACCACATCCAGGCTTCCGGATTGATCGGCTCGCCGACCGAGCCGAGCAGGCGCAGGCTGGACAGGTCGTAGTTCTTCGGATGCACCTTCTCGTCCAGGTCCGACGCCTTGATCAGCGAGCGGATCGCGGTCGGCGCCGTGTAGAAGATGCTGACCTTGTGCTTTTCGACGGTCTGCCAGAAGCGGCCGGCGTTCGGGAAGGTGGGCACGCCTTCGAACACGACTTGCGTGCCGCCGACTGCCAGCGGGCCGTAGGCGATATAGGTGTGGCCGGTGATCCAGCCGATGTCGGCGGTGCACCAGTAGACGTCTTCGGGCTTGAGGTCGAAGGTCCACTTCATCGTCAGCGCGGCCCACAGCAGGTAGCCGCCAGTCGAGTGCTGCACGCCTTTCGGGGTGCCGGTCGAGCCGGACGTGTAGAGGATGAACAGCGGATGTTCCGCATCGACCCATTCAGGCGCGCACTCGGCCGACTGGTCCTGCACCAGCTCGTGCAGCCAGATGTCGCGGCCTTCCTTGAAATTGATGTTGCCGCCAGTGCGCTTGTAGACGATCACGTCCTTGACGGTGTCGCAGCCGCCCAGGCCCAGTGCCTCGTCGACGATGGCCTTGAGCGGCAGCGCCTTGCCGCCGCGCTGTTGCTCGTCGGCCGTGATGACGGCCACCGCGCCGGCGTCGATGATGCGCTCCTGGAGCGATTTGGCGGAGAAGCCGCCGAACACCACCGAGTGGGTGGCGCCGATGCGGGCGCAGGCCTGCATCGCGGTCACGCCTTCGATCGACATCGACATGTAGATGACGACGCGGTCGCCCTTCTTGATGCCGCGCGACTTGAGCGCGTTGGCGAACTTGCACACGCGTTCGTGCAGCTCGCGGTAGGTGACGCGCGTAGACGTGCCGTCGTCCGCCTCGAAGATGATGGCGGTCTTGTCGGCGTTGCCGTTTTCCAGGTTGCGGTCGAGGCAGTTGTACGAGGCGTTCAGCTGGCCGTCGGCGAACCATTTGTAGAACGGCGCATTCGATTCGTCGAGGATGGAGGTGAACGGCTTGTGCCAGTCGAGGTTCTCGCGCGCCAGGCGGGCCCAGAAGCCCTCATAGTCGCTGGCGGCTTCGGCGCAGAGTTTTTCGTAGGCGGCCATGCCATTGATGGCGGCCTTGTCGGCAAACGCCTGAGGCGGCTGGAACACGCGGTGCTCCTGCAGGCCCTGGGTTTGCTCTTGGGTGGTCTCGTTCTCGGCCATACTAGTCTCCATATTAATGTAGTAGGTTATGCCAGATACCATAGGGGGGCTCGCTTACTGAGCCCTTACATGGAAACCCCTGAGGCGGATCGGTATTGACTGCGCTCGCCCGCTTCCTGTTCGTCTTATTCTAACGCCAGCCGTTGCAAAGCGTGCAAGGAGCGCCCGATGCCGGCGCGCTCCGCACCTCATCGCACGGCGCCGGTGTAAAATGCCGAGCTGAATTTTTTTCGCGTCCCCCTGGAGTTTCATCCCAATGTCCGCCCTAGAACCGAGCAAGCAAGTCCGCAAGCTGTCCCCACTGAACAACCTGATCTTCGCCAGCCGCTGGCTGCAGCTGCCGCTCTACCTCGGCCTGATCCTGGCGCAGTGCGTCTATGTATTCCACTTCTGGGTCGAACTGGTCGACCTGATCGGCGCCGCCATGGGCAACGTCGATTCGCTGAACCACATCATCGACGCCGTCGGCCTGTCCGGCAGCCGTCCGACCCGCCTGACCGAAACCGTCATCATGCTGGTCGTGCTCGGCCTGATCGACGTGGTCATGATTTCGAACCTGTTGATCATGGTGATCGTCGGCGGCTACGAGACCTTTGTCTCGCGCATGCACCTGCAGGATCACCCGGACCAGCCGGAATGGCTGTCGCACGTGAACGCTTCGGTGCTCAAGACCAAGCTGGCGATGGCGATCATCGGCATCTCGTCGATCCACCTGCTCAAGACCTTCATCAACGCCGCCAACTACACCGAGCAGACGCTGATGTGGCAGACCCTGATCCACATCGCCTTCCTGTTCTCGGCGCTGGCGATCTCGTGGACCGACCGCATCACCACCATGACGCATCACGAGAAGCACTGAAGCACCAGCAGTAACACACAACGATAACGATACTCCGACACTCCATCACGAGAGATTTCCCACCATGGCAACCGTCATCACCCAGGAAGACCTGATCGAATCCGTCGCGGCCGCGCTGCAGTACATCAGCTACTACCATCCGGCCGACTATATCCAGCACCTGGCACGCGCCTACGAGACCGAGCGAAGCCCGGCCGCGAAGGACGCGATCGCCCAGATCCTGACCAATTCGCGCATGTGCGCCGAAGGCAAGCGTCCGATCTGCCAGGACACCGGCATCGTCAACGTGTTCCTCAAGGTGGGCATGGGCGTGCGTTTCGAAGGCTTCACCGGCTCGGTGACCGACGCCGTCAACGAAGGCGTGCGCCGCGCGTACAACTTCGCCGACAACAAGCTGCGCGCCTCGATCGTGGCCGACCCTCACTTCGAGCGCAAGAACACCAAGGACAACACCCCGGCCGTGGTCCACATGGAACTGGTCGAAGGCGATACCGTCGACGTCAAGCTGGCGGCCAAGGGCGGCGGCTCGGAAAACAAGACCAAGTTCGTCATGCTCAACCCATCCGACTCGCTGGTCGACTGGGTGCTCAAGACCGTGCCGCTGATGGGCGCCGGCTGGTGCCCCCCGGGCATGCTCGGCATCGGCATCGGCGGCACCGCCGAGAAGGCGATGCTGATGGCGAAAGAATCGCTGATGGAAGACATCGACATGTACGAGCTGCGCCAGCGCGGCCCGCAAAACAAGCTCGAAGAGCTGCGCATCGAGCTGTGCGACAAGATCAACGCGCTGGGCATCGGCGCCCAGGGCCTGGGCGGCCTGACCACCGTGCTGGACGTGAAGATCAATATGTACCCGACCCACGCGGCCTCGAAGCCGGTGGCGATGATCCCGAACTGCGCCGCCACCCGCCACGCCCACTTCGTGCTGGACGGCTCCGGCCCGGCCTATATCGAACCGCCGGCGCTGTCGACCTGGCCCGACGTGAACTGGACGCCGGACACCGAGAAATCGAAGCGCGTCGACCTCAACACGCTGACGAAGGAAGAAGTCGCGTCGTGGAAGCCGGGCCAGACCCTGCTCCTGAACGGCAAGATGCTGACCGGCCGCGACGCCGCGCACAAGCGCATCCAGGACATGCTGGCCAAGGGCGAGTCGCTGCCGGTGGACTTCACCAACCGCGTGATCTACTACGTCGGCCCGGTCGATCCGGTCGGCGACGAAGTGGTCGGCCCGGCCGGTCCGACGACCGCCACCCGCATGGACAAGTTCACCGACATGATGCTGGAGAAGACCGGCCTGATCTCGATGATCGGCAAGGCCGAGCGCGGCCCGGCGGCGATCGAATCGATCCAGAAGCACAAGTCGGCTTACCTGATGGCGGTCGGCGGCTCGGCCTACCTGGTCTCGAAGGCGATCAAGTCCGCGAAAGTCGTCGGCTTCGAGGACCTGGGCATGGAAGCGATCTACGAATTCGACGTGACCGACATGCCGGTCACCGTCGCCGTCGATTCGACCGGCACCTCGGTCCACAACACCGGCCCGAAAGAATGGTCGGCCAGGATCGAATCGCTGAAAGGCGTGCCGGTCACCGTCGCCTGATTTCACGATCATCATGACCTCCCCCGACGCTCCGGTTGGCATCTTCGACTCGGGCGTCGGCGGCCTGTCGGTGCTGCGCCACATCCAGGCGCAGCTGCCGCACGAACACCTGCTCTACCTGGCCGACACCGGCTTCGCGCCCTACGGCGACAAACCCGAACACATCGTCGTCGAACGCGTGCTGGCGATCGGCGATTTTCTATTGGCGCAGGGCGCGAAAGCCCTCGTCGTCGCCTGCAACACCGCCACCGTGGCTGCCGTGCGCGAGCTGCGCGAACGTCACCCCGGCATGCCCATCGTCGGCGTCGAGCCGGGCCTGAAGCCCGCGGCCAGCCTTACCCGCAGCGGCAAGGTGGGCGTGCTGGCCACCGAACGCACGCTGCGCGGCGCCAAGTTCCTGCAACTGCGCGACCAGATCCACCTCGATTCGGGCGCCGAGTTCCTGTTGCAGCCCTGCGTCGGCCTGGCCGACCAGATCGAGTTCGGCGAACTCGATTCCACCGCCACCAGCGCGATGCTGGAACGCTTCATCATGCCGCTGCTTACCCAGGGCGCAGACACCCTGGTGCTGGGCTGCACCCACTACCCGCTGGTGCGCGCCTCGATCGAGCGCCTGCTGAAGGATGCCGGCCGGCCGGACGTGGCTCTGGTCGATACCGGCGACGCCGTGGCGCGCCAGCTCGCACGGCTGCTGGCCGGCGCGGGCCTGCTGCGCGCACCGGGCGCCATCCCCGCCGGCCTGACCGGCTATACCAGCGCCAGCGCCACCGCCCTGACGGCGGCGTTTCGCAGCCTGCTGGGCATCGGTCCGCCGGTCCACGAGGTGGCGCTGCCCCTGCCAATGGGCTGGCCGCCGGCCCCGGCATCCGGAGTGCACATTTAAATTTGCCAGTTCGGGATGAAGCCCTTATAATCTCGTTCTGTCTCGGCAATGCAGAGACAGAAAAGAAAGTCAGTGGTGGCTGTAGCTCAGTTGGTAGAGTCCAGGATTGTGATTCCTGTTGTCGTGGGTTCGAGTCCCATCAGCCACCCCAAGTATTCATTTAGATTCAAGCAGTTATCAGAATCTAGATTTTTCGGATAGTGAAATTTCCAACGTAATTCGGAATTTTCCAACGGCCGGAACGAAGAAGCCACCCTCGAGGTGGCTTTTTTTGCGTCTTAGCCGACGCCGCGAGGCGGGCGATAAACCCGTCCCCGTTCGGCTTATTCGACCATGACCGGCTCTGCAACCTGGTGCAGCGGCAACACCTGGCGTTGCGGCTGAAGACGGTGCGCAGGGTTGATCTGCATCGGCAGGAATAGCGGCTCGTCGCGCTGCGGCCCTCGCCTTTTCACGAATCCAACCTCCAGCCCGCCGGCGCGCGGGCGTAGCGCCAGTCGCAGCGGCGCCGGCGAAGCGTCTTGCGCCGAGGCGAGCAGCCGGATCATGAAGAACAGCGTCTCGCCCTCTTGGGCCGCCAGCGTCAGGCGGCGCTGGCTCTCGGCCCGAATCTGGTGCTGCCAGAACAGCAGCGCGCCGCAGCTCCCGCTGCGCAGCACCTGCTCGGCGGCCCACAGAGCATCAGCCGTGCGGTCGGCGCGCAGCCACAGCGCCGACTCGGGCGGGATGTCCATGGCGGCCAGGGCCAGCGCCTGGGGCGGGTGCGGTGGCTGCAGGAAGGCGATCTGCCGCTTCGCCACCTTGGATAGCGCGGGCGCCAGCAGTCGCAGCTCGCCGATCCCTGGCTGCTGCGTGTGCAGGTCCGTCATCGATCCAGTTGGCCAGCCGCCGCCCGGCAGCTGGTTGTCGAGCGCCGGGTGGCCGGTGCTGACGCAGCGAGTGTGGTTGCGCGCCAGCTGCGAAGCACGCCATAGGGACGGGTGCAGGTCTTCGGGGTTGATGATGGCGGCTGGCGTGGACATAGTTGACTCGCTGAAATACTGTACGTTTATACAGTATAGCACCATGCCAGATTGATACCGCTCGCGGCGGGCACCGGCCAGTCGGCTACCCTATCGCGATGCATACTCGAACCGACCGCGCTACCGCTGCCCAGCTCGACCTGGCCATCAACCTCGCCGCGACACACGGCGCACATGCGGCCGCAGCCGGGCTGCGCGCCCAGGGCGTCGCGCTCGAGCTGGCCGTGCGCGTGCTGCTCAAGCCCTGGCTGCGGCGCCGCCCTACTTCGGCCAGGCCTGAACCGTCTTCGCGTGCCGCGCCGCACATTCCGCGTACTGGCGCAACAGCTCGATAGCCCAGGCCTGCCAGGCGTCGAAATCGTCGGCGGCCGGGCGCGCCACTGCTGGGCACGGCGCCGCCAGCGCGCTATCGAGGGATGCTTGTGTTGGCGGCGTCGATTGCGGCGTCGAGGTTGCGCACCCGGACAGGATCAGGGCGGCAATCAGGAGGCAGAGGCTTCGCATTGCGCAGCTCCTTGGTGAGCGCCGTCATGTGCGGCGCCAGGGTGGATTGGATGGCGGCGAACTCGGTCGCGGCCGCGCGGATCGTCGCAGCGTCAGCCTGGACGTCGGCCAGGGCCTGCTCGGACAGGCCGGCCTGGAACTCGGCGTGCGCGCGGCGCAGCTCCGCGATCTCGGCGCCGTGCCGCCAGCCGTTGGCGACCCAGCCGGCGGCGCCGGCCAGCAGCAGACCGACCGGCACCAGGATGCTGGCCGCCAGCGCGCGGTACGGGCCGGGGATCACGGCAGCCCCCGCAGGCAGATGTCGCGCTCGGCCTGGCGCCGCAGCGTCAGCCCGCGCACCTCCCGGCCGGCCACCTTGTTCCACATCAGCAGAGCGTCGCACGCGCCGGCCATGTCGCCCGCGTTCGCCCGGCGCGCCATGCTCGAGCCACAGAAGGCGCTCACGCCGATGTTGTAGGCCGCGTCGACGAAGGCCACCTTCTGGCTATCGGTCAGGCGGTCCAGCGGCACGCAGCGCGCGATCCCGGCCGCGTGCCGCTCCAGGTCGCGGTCGAGCTGCGCCCGGCACTGCTCCGGCGTGTAGGTCTTGCCCCACTGTGCATTCTCGGTGGCGCCGGTGCAGTAGGTCAGCACGCCGCCCAGGTCACGGTAGGTCGTGAGCTTGGTGTCCTCGAACCGCGGCGTCAGGACGAGCAGCGCGCCGGCGGCGACGGCGCCGACGATACCGGCCAGGCCGGCCCGGCGCATCACGACGTCACCTCGCACGCCTGGGCCTGCAGCTGCGCCAGGCGCACCTCGCGTTCGCGCTGCTCGAGGTCGGCCAGGCGCTGCTCGCGCGCGTCCTTCCGACGCATGTACAGGAAATTGAGGATGAACGTCAGCAGCGCCGTAGCAATACCGACGATGACGCCCACCTCCGTCAGCGTCATGGATGCACCGATTGCGGTGCCGGCGCCGGCGTAGCTGCCCAGCTCGGGCGCGGAAATTTTGCTCATTGTTGCCTTTCGATGGGCGTAAAAAAACCCGCCGGAGCGGGCTGTTGCATGAGGGTGAGCGCGCTGGCCAGCGTGCCGGGCGAGTATCGCCAGGGGTCCGGGATGCCGAGCGCGGCGGCCACCGCCTCGGAGCAGAACCAGCGGCGCTGGCTGTGCGGGATCGGCGCCAGCACGAATTGCAGGTTGCCTACCAGGTCGTACGGCGCGCCGTCGTGCTCGCGAAACCACTGCCACGCACGTTCGGCCAGGGCGTCGGGCAGCTCGATGAAGTCCCAGCGCGCCGGGTCGAAGTCGATCACCTTGGTGCGCACGCCGCCGTCCATATTGGACGCCGAAGCCGCGAGCGAGCGGCCGTGCAGCACGCTTTCGTACAGCACCAGCTCGACGTGCGAATACGGCGATCGGGTCCACCACCGCACCAAGCGGTTGTAGATGCCGGCCAGGCCCGGGCGCGTGCCGCGGTAGAAAGCTGCCTTGAGGGTCATCGGATTCCTTTCAGGAGGTGATCAGCCGGTGTAGCGCTCATGCGCCTGGATCGGGTCGTCGAGGATTGCCAGCGCGCGGCCTGGCGCGTCGAGCAGGTCCATCGCCTCGAACGCCTGGACGTCCTCGCGGGTGTCGGCGCGGTCGACGTCGACATAGGTCGCTGCCGCCAGATCAGCCTGGCCGACGCGCACAGTCGCAGCGCGCGCGCGGCTTTCAGCGCTGGCGGCAGGGTCGTCGATTGCGGCCAGCTCGATGCGGATTTTCTCGGCCCGCGTGAATCGGTTCCGGAACGCGAGAACCGTGAGGTGGCGCGGCTGCGGCGGAGCTGGCTCGCTCGCGCGCGCCTCGATCTCGGCCAGCTCCTCGGGGGTGGCGTCGCGGGTGACGCCGTCTACATTTACCTGTCGAGTCATTGCGTGTTCCTGTGTCCATAGATACGGATGGTGGCTCCAGCCAAGAAATTGCCTCCGCTCAGAAGGAATAGGCGGAATCCCGAAACAGGGCTAGTTCCGGCGTAGCCGCCTTCCTGCATGTTTGCAATCATTCCATTGTTGGGAATGCTGAACGTCACGCCGCGGAAGCCCACACTCTTCAGCGTTGATGCATTTGCGTTTCGCACCTCAATCGTTGCACTGCATGCTTGCGCCGGCAAATTGCTTGTGAGCCCGGCGAGCTCCAGCTGAGCGCCAGATCCCGCGACCGCCTGCCCGTGAGCAGCCATAGTTCGGTAGGAATCTGCGGCGGCCACCCCGCCGATTGCAAGTCGCATGCATAAAGTCTGGTTTGCGGTTTCAGTGCGAAGCCCCTGTATCTCAATCGTGTAACGATCGTGGGTCGAATTAAAGATGTTCAGGAAGTCAATGTTCGCCACTGCAGATGAAACGAACGTCGCCCCCAGGAGCGTGACCGCGCCAGAACCAGCCTCCCCCTTGTCTCCGGTGCGCTGGAAGAACAGCAGCACGCCGTCGCCGTTGACGAACGGGTTTGCCGAGCTGCTGTCGGTGCACACGACAGTCAGGTTGCGGTAGCCGGTCGGAGCCGCGCGCGCGGTGACGTCGAACGTCATCCACCTGCTCATGTCGCCCTGCTTGACGAGGCGGATCGAGCCTTTAATCGCACTAGTTGAGGAATCGAAAGTGTCGAGCAGCGTCGTGTAGTCCTGGCCACCGGCCGTCAGGTCCAGGCGCATGGTCGTCGAGGTGTTCTGGGTGGCGCTCGACAGGCGCAGCTTGCCGGCACCGGGATCGGCGTCTGCCGTCGCCGTGTCAAAGACGTACCGGATGGCATAGGCGCCGCCGGCCTGGAGCAGGTTCATGCCCGCTTCGGTCTCGTTGATCTGGTTGGCCAGGATCGGCAGATCCCGCATGAAGCCCGACATCTTATTGTCGAAGTCCAGCTGGTCTTGGGACTGGTCCGGCATCTGGGCCGGATCGAGCAATACGGAGATCGTCATACGGTTCCTTCAATTTGCAGGGACATGTCCCAACGTGTTTTACCTTTCACCACAGGCTTGAGGCTCGAATATCGCCCGTAGGCGATCGCCAAGCCGTAATTCTGCGACCCGACCCAGACAATCGGCTTCTGTCGGTAATCCGCCATCAGCTCGTACACTGCATCGACCTGCGAGGCATCGACCATTACGTCGGCGGTGATGCGCTTCGCCCAGTTACGGTACTGGGTCTTGCTGGTGCCATCGAAATTGAACGAGGTATCAGAGAAGTCCTTGATCTCGGCACCCAGGGTCATCAGCGTCTTGCCGAGATCCGCGGTCGGACCGATCGCACACATGCCACACTTCGGCACGCCGCCGGGCTTCCGGATGGCGATCGTGACCAGCGCCCGTGCATACGGAGGCAACTTCAAGCTGACCGCCCAGGTCTTACGGCGGATCCGCTTGAAGCACCAGTTGAAGAAGCTCGAGCCGGACGTCGAGACCTTCAGCGACTGCTCTTCACGGTAGACCAGGCCCTTACTGAGGTCGACCACCGACACACGTACCTCGGCCGCATCGACGTTGCCGATGTAAAAGCCCTGGCTGATCACCTGGGGCGAAACAACGATGATGATCTCCTCCGGATGGGAGGTCTGGGTGTTGTTGTATTGGTCCAGCATTGCCCAGCGGTTGACCGCGCCGCGGGGCGTCCAGGCGCTCGTGTCCGTCAGCGCCTTGCCAGTATTGCTGGCGATCAGCGACTGGTAGACGTTGTGGCTTGCCGGGTCGTAGACCAGTGCATCTTTCGCGTACGTCGCCGCCGAGCTGTAGGTCTGCTCGGCGATCGGCACGTTCGAATAGACCAGGCCCGCGCCGGCGCCGATTACCTCGCCCGCATCGAGCAAGGCGTATGGAGCCTTGCTCAGATCGGCCGGATCGTAGGTGACCCGGAGAGTGTTCGGCGGCGCCATCTGCTGCACGCCATTCCGGTCGTAGTACGGCGCCGACGTGGCGCGCGTGCAGCTAACATCACCCAGGGTGACGGGTTCGATGATATCCATCGGGCTCCTTATGCTGGTACAGGCTGGGCGGGCTCAGTGGCGATCGGCTTGCGACCGTTCACCACGTCGTCCAGGTGGCTCGCGGTGTTGCTGGTGTGCGTGGCGATCGCCAGCAACCCATCGCGCAACGCTTCGCGCAGCTCCACGTTTTCACGCTGCTGCGCCTCGAGCACGGCCGACAGGCGCGCCACCTCGGCGGCCAGCGCCTCCGAATTGCTTTCCGGGTTGGCCAGGCGGCGCATCAACTCGCGGTTGTCGGCCGCGGGCATGATGCGTTCGCCCTGGTGGATCATTGCCGGCATGTCGGACTTGACGAAGTTGGTGCCGATCGCGAACCCTGGCAGCTTGCCGAGAGCATCCTTCTGAGCCGCCTTCAGCCAATCCGCCTTCTCTGCCTCGCTCATGGTCGACCCGTAGGCGCTCTTCCAGAATGCGAGACCCTCGGCATCCGGCGCCCGCCCGAGCACGTCCTTATAGAGGCGATTGAGCTCGGCTTCGGTCGAGCCAGCAATACCGTCGACGATCTGGCTGATTGGCGCGCCGCTGGCGGCAGCGTTTTTCCACCATTCGAACCCTTCGGCATCTGGCGCGCGGCCCAGGTACTGCTGGTAGGCATTGTTGATGGCGGAGCTGGCGGCCACGACTGGGTTGGCGTTGGCAGCTGCCAGCGCGCCCTGCAGCGCCCGCAGCGCGTCCACGATCGAAAGTCCCGTCGTGCTGATACCCTTCAGGACGTCGATCTGCTCCTGCTCGCGCGCCAGCATCAGGTCCAACTGCTTGACCTGGTCCTGCGCGGCGTTCAGGGCACGCTCCTCCACCGTCAACGCGCTGTCGGTCAGCTTGCCCAGTTCGGCCAGCTCGCCCTGGGTTTGGAACAGGTCGCGCTGGTAGTCCTGATAGCTGGCGTAGGCTTCCGTGGCCGGCCCGTTGCCCAAGTTGGCGATTGCGCGCTGCAGCTTCTCGACGTCGCCCAGGCCGCCGCCGGCGCGGGCGATGGCCAGCGCTGCACCGATCTCCGCACGGGCCTGCGCCTGGCTCGCCTGCTGCTGCTCCGGCGTGCGCATCCCGTTGAGCGAGTTGCGCGCGGCATCCGTCAGGCTGCGCAGCTTGTTGACCGCCTCGGTGCGCGCCTGGATATCCTCCTGGAGCGCTTCCTTCTGGCGGCCGGCAACCCGCTGCAGCACCGAGAAAGCGCTGTCCACGCCGCCCAACAGGGACGTCGCATCGGCCTTTGCCCTTTCGATTGCCGCAGTTGCAGCCTCCTCGGCCGCGGTCTTCGATTTGATCGCCTGGATCTGGTCGAACAGCGCGCGGTTGCTCTCGTCGAGCGCGGCGCGCTGCTGGGCCAGCAGCTGGGTCTCGGACAGCGTGAGCTGGTCCAATTCCTTTTGCAGGTCGGCCCGCTCCTCGAAGATCTTGGCATCGACGTCGGCGATCTGCTTGAACGCCGGGGCGATCTGCATCAGCGTGGCGTAGGCGCGGGCGCCGGCCTCGGTCGTCAGGTCCAGGCCGGTGACCACGCTGCGGAACTGCTGCAGCGAGTCGTCGGCGCCGGTCTTGATCCCGAACTGGTCCAGCGTCGGAGTGATCCGGCCGCGCAGCGCGTCGGCGCGCTCCTTGTCCGAATAGAAGTCGGACAGGAACTGGTCGGCGCTCGAGGTAAATTCGTCCAGCCCGCCGACCAGGCCGATCAGCCGCTCGCGCGCACCGACCGAGGCCAGGCCCAGCGAGCTGAACGTCATCCCCAGCGAATCGGTAACCACCGCCACCGCCTGGTAGTTGGTGGCCACTCTGGTCAGGGTCTCGAGGTAGCCCTCGCCCACCTGCTGGAACTGCTCCAGACCACCCACGCCGAACTTGGCCAGGTCGTCGCCGACCTTCGAGAACACCGCCGACAGTTCCTTCTGGATCTCGTCGTCAGACAATCCTTTCAGGCTGACCTTGCCGATGTCCACCACGAAGCTGTTGAGCTGCGCGGCGAACCCGTCGGCGCCGATGTCGAGCATCGTGCCGGCTTCCAGCACGGTGTCGTACAGCGACAGCAGGACGCTGGCGATCTGGCGGTTGCCCTCCAGGCCCAGGCCCTCGAGCGCGGTGCTGTTCTTGTCCTTGCCGAACCAGCCACCATCCTTCTTGATGTCGGCGTACTGCATGGCGCTCAGGCCACCAGCCGCGATCGTCGAGAAGTTCGCGCGGTCGACCGCAAAACCGGTATCTTCGACGGTGGTCTTGCCGCCGAAGACGCTGGTCAGCGCCTTGCCCACGAAGGTCTTGCCGATGATCGCGCCCAGCGCCGCGCCGAGGGCCATGCCGACCGGGCCACCCAGCATGAGCCCGATCTGGCTGGCACCCATACCAACATAAGCGCCGCCCATCGCGCCCAGCACCGCTCCGCCGGCCGCGCCGCCGATCCCGATCGCTTTCGAGTCGAACACGTTCTTGCCCATGTCCTTGCCGAAGTCGCCGGTCACGCCGGTGGTGCGCACCAGCAGCGAGGCGAACTGCCCAATGCCGGCCTCGATGTTGCGCAGCGAGGTCAGCATGC